>JBIIPQ010000069.1:0-15109 GCA_044342535.1 Burkholderiaceae bacterium | reverse complement strand
CTTGCACCGAGATGGCCTGAACGACACGACCCCCACGGCACGACCGCGGGGGCACTTCGGGAGTACATCACCCATGACCTCAGCCGTCTCCAGCGATGCGGCCGCCCCGCGCATGGCGCGGGACCCCGCGGACCGCCGTGTCACCGTCATCGAGGTCGGCACCCGCGACGGGCTGCAGATCGAGTCCACCCTCGTCCCCACCGCCCGCAAGATCGAGATCGTCAACGCGATCATCGACAGCGGCGTGCGCGAGATCGAGGTCACCTCGTTCGTGTCGCCCAAGGCGGTGCCGCAGATGGCCGACGCCGCCGAGGTGCTCGAAGGCATCCGCAAGCGGCCCGACACCTACCTCATGGCACTGGTGCCGAACGTGCGCGCGGCCGACCGCGCCGCCGACACCTCGCTCGACGGCGGCGTGCTGCTGATCTCGGCCTCCGAGACGCACAACCGCAAGAACCTGAACCGCGACATCGCGGCATCGCTCGCCGGCATGGGCGCGACCGCCGAGCGGCTGCGGGCAGCACACATCGACGTGATGGCAGCGATCGCGGTCGCCTTCGGCTGCCCCTTCGAGGGCGACGTGCCCTACGAGCAGGTGGTGGCCATCGCCCGCGCCTACGCCGACCTGGGCGTGGACCGCATCACGCTCGGCGACACCACCGGCATGGCGACGCCCTCGAACGTGCGCGGACTGCTGCGCGCGCTCGAGGCAGCGCTGCCGCAGGTCGAGTTCGTCCTGCACCTGCACAACACGCGCGGCGTGGGCCTGGCCAACGTGCTGGTCGGGCTGGAGGAAGGCGTGCGGCGCTTCGACGCCTGCGCGGGCGGGCTGGGCGGCTGCCCGTTCGCGCCCGGCGCCACCGGCAACATCTGCACCGAGGACCTGGTGTACCTGCTGCAGGAGAGCGGCTGGGACAGCGGCGTGGACCTCGAGCGGTCCATCGGCGTGGCGATGATGATGGAAGAGACGCTCGGCCGCCGACTGGTCGGGCAGGTGATGCGGGCCGGTCCGCGCCTGAAGTTGCACGGCGTCGACGCGGTGCGCACCGCGCAGGGATGAGCGCCCCGGCGGTCAGGCAGCCGCTCGACGGCGTGCGCGTCGTCGACCTGACCCGCATCCTGTCCGGTCCGTTCTGCACGATGCTGCTCGGCGACATGGGCGCCGACGTCGTGAAGATCGAGGACGAGCGCGAGGGCGACGCCATCCGCCACATCGGCGCGGGCCACGAGGGCCTGTCCTGGTACTTCGCGTCGTTCAACCGGAACAAGCGCTCGGTGGCGCTCGACCTGCGCGGCGACGAGGGCCGCGCGGTGCTCGCGCGGATGATCGAGCGCGCCGACGTGCTGGTCGAGAACTACCGTCCTGGCGTGCTCGCCGAGATGGGCTTCGACGCGGCGCGCCTGGCGGCGCTGAACCCGCGGCTGGTGGTGGCGAGCATCAACGGCTACGGCTCCGACGGCCCCTATGTCGAGCGGCCCGCCTTCGACTTCGTGATCCAGGCGATGAGCGGGTTCATGAGCGTCAACGGCGAGCGCGACGGCCCGGCGCTGCGCAGCGGCCTGCCGATCACCGATCTCGTGGCCGGCCTGTACGCGGCGTTCGGCGTGGTGAACGCGCTGCGCGCCCGCGACCTCAATGGCGCCGGCCAGCGTGTCGAGGCGCCGATGATGAGCGGCATCATCAGCCTGTTCGCCTATCTGGCGTCCGACCACCTGGCGACCGGCAAGCTGCCCGAGCGTACCGGCAACGACCATCCGATCGCCTCGCCCTACGGCCTGTTCCGCACCGCCGACGGCGACATCGCGGTGGCCCCGAGCACCGAGACGATCCTGCGCAAGTTCCTCGGCGCGCTCGGCATCGAGCACGTGCTCGCCGAGCCGCGCTTCGCGACCAACACGCTGCGCCTGCAGCACCGCGCCGAGCTCAGCGCGCTGATCGAGGCGCGGCTCGCCGCCGACGGTCGCGAGTCGTGGCTGCACCGGCTCAATGCCGCGGGCGTGCCCTGCGGCCTGGTGCAGGACATCGGCCAGGCGCTGGCGGATCCGCAGGTGCTGCACCGGAAGATGGTCATGGATGTCGAGCATCCGGGTCACGGCACGGTGCGCATGCTCGGCTTTCCGGTGACGCTGTCCGAGACACCGTGCCGCGTGCGGCACCCGGCCCCCGACCACGGCGCGCACACCCGCGAGGTGCTCGACGAGATCGGCTGGCCGGCCCGCACCGAGCCCTGACGCCCGGCACCCGACTCGCGGGGAGGCAGTGCGCGCCCGGGGCCGGCGCGCGCCGCGGGTCCGCTACCAGCGGTAGGACACGCCCACCGACAGCACCGGCAGGCCGACGACCTTGCCGGTCGTGTCGCGCACCGTCTGCAGCTCGCGCTCGAGCTCGGCCTGCGGGTCGCGCCCGGTCAGCGCGATCTTGGCGCTCAGACTCGGCGACAGCGAGCCGGTGACCGTCGGGGTGCCGATCAGCAGGCCCGCGTCGGCATGCATGCCCCAGCCTCTGGCGGGCGTGTGGCCCCAGCCCAGGCCGAGGTAGGGCATCGCCGACGGGAACTCGATCTTCGAGTCGTAGCGGTCGGCAGGGCCGACCGACACCGTCGAGGTACCGATGGTGATCGTGGAGCCGGTCGACGGCGCACCGGCGAACTCGCCGCTGGCCTTGCCGCCAGACAGCCCCGCCGTGAGGCGAAAGCCGCCGCTGAGCGGATGCCAGTCTACGAGCGCCGCGAAGCGCGCGCTCTTGACCTCGCCCGAGTAGTCGATGCCGTCCTGCACGAACGAACGCGAGAGCGTCGGCACCAGCGAGGCCTCGGCGCGAGCACCGAGCTGCTCGCTGTAGGTGTGCCCGAACCCGAGCGACAGGCCGGTGGTGCCCACGCCGGCGTAGACCGACTGGGCGGCAGCCGGCGCGGCGGCGATCGCGGACACGAGAAGGACCACGCAGGGGACCGCGCAGGCGCGCAGACGGGAACGGGCAAGGGATCGGGGCATCGGTGAGCGATCCGAAGAGGGGACGCGCGACTGTAGCCGCGGGCAGGGCGCCCCCCACGCGCTGCCCGATCGGCGGTCGCCCGATGCCGCCGCGCGCGGCGCGGCGCCGCGCGGCCGGTACAATCGCCGCGGCACCCCGCCCTGCCCGCGGCGCCGAGCCCCCCACCGTGCGAATCAGCCGACTGTCCCGCATCTTCCTCGTCGCCTGGCGCTACGGTCTGGACGAGATCGCCGTTTCCGGCGCCCAGGCCACGCTCGGCTGGCGCTGGACGCTGGTCGTCGGCCGACTGATGCGCATGGGCCGCCGCCTCGACGCGCCGCGCGGCGCGCGCATGCGGATGGCGCTCGAGTCGCTCGGGCCGATCTTCGTGAAGTTCGGCCAGGTGCTGTCGACGCGGCGCGACCTGCTGCCGCCGGACGTGGCCGACGAGCTCGCGCGGCTGCAGGACGACGTGCCCCCCTTTCCGTCGGCGGTCGCGATCGCCGAGATCGAACGCGGGCTCGGGCGGCGCATCGACCAGATGTTCTCGGAGTTCGACGCCGAGCCGGTCGCCTCCGCCTCGATCGCCCAGGTGCACTTCGCGCGGCTGCACGACGGCACCGAGGTCGCGGTCAAGGTGCTGCGCCCGGGCATGGCCGACGTCATCGACAACGACCTCGCGCTGCTGCGCACCGCAGGCAGCCTGGCGCTGCGGCTGTCGGCCGACGCGCGCCGGCTGCGCCCGCTCGACGTGATCGACGAGTTCGACCACTACCTGCACGACGAGCTCGACCTGGTCCGCGAGGCCGCCAACGCGAACCAGCTTCGGCGCAACTTCGCCGACTCCACACTGCTGCGCATTCCGGTGATGTTCTGGGACTTCTGCGCGCAGAACGTGATCGTCATGCAGCGCGTGCACGGCATCCCGATCGGGCGCATCGACCGCCTCGTGGAGTCCGGCATCGACCTGAAGAAGCTCTCGCGCGACGGCGTGGAGATCTTCTTCACGCAGGTCTTCAAGCACGGCTTCTTCCACGCCGACATGCACCCCGGCAACATCCTGGTCGGCGACACCGGCGAGGACTTCAACCGCTACATCGCGCTCGACTTCGGCATCGTCGGCACGCTGTCGGACTTCGACAAGAACTACCTGGCGCAGAACTTCCTCGCCTTCTTCCGCCGCGACTACCGGCGCGTGGCCGAGCTGCACGTCGAGTCCGGCTGGGTGCCCCCGAGCACCCGCGTCGAGGAGCTCGAGGGCGCGGTGCGCGCCACCTGCGAGCCCTTCTTCGACCGCCCGCTCAAGGAGATCTCGCTCGGCCTGGTGCTGCTGCGACTCTTCCAGGCGTCGCGCCGCTTCAACGTGTCGATCCAGCCGCAGCTGGTGCTGCTGCAGAAGACGCTGCTCAACATCGAGGGCCTGGGCCGCCAGCTCGACCCCGAGCTCGACCTGTGGGTGACCGCCAAGCCCATCCTCGAGCGCTGGATGAACGAGCAGATCGGCACCCAGGGGCTGGTCGACCGGCTGCAGCAGGAGATGCCGCAGTGGGCGCAACTGCTGCCCTCGATCCCGCGGCTGGCGCACCGGGCGCTCACCGCCGCCGGCGAGCGGCGCGACGACCGCGCGCAGGAGAGGCTGCTCGCGCAGATCGTCCGCGAGCAGCGCGGCATCCGCCGTGCACTGTGGGTCGGCCTGGTGCTGCTCGCCGCGATCGCCGGCCTGCAGGCCTGGCGCCTCTGGCCCTAGGGGTCGCCCGCCGCCCGAGTCGGGGTCGACGGCGTACGGGAATGGTTGTCGCGGCGCGCGGCCTCCGCTAGCGTCCCCATAGAGCCGCCGGCGTGTGCCGCGCGGCGTCCCCGTGCCCGTCCATGCCCGATCCCGCAGAGGTCGCCGCCATGCTCGTCACCGCCGTCGCCGCCTACCTGCTGCTCACCGTCGCCATCGGCTGGTACGCCGCGCGCCGCGTGCACAGCGCGCAGGACTACTTCGCCGCCGGCCGCAGCCTGCCGCTCTACATGAACTTCGCGACGGTATTCGCGACCTGGTTCGGCGCCGAGACCGTGCTCGCGGTCTCCTCCACCTTCCTGCGCGACGGCCTGTCGGGCGTGGTCGCCGACCCGTTCGGCGCGTCGGCCTGCCTGATCATCGTCGCGCTGGTGTTCGCTCGGCGCTTCTACCGGCTGAACCTGCTGACCATCGGCGACTTCTACCGCAAGCGCTACAACCGGACCGTCGAGATCGGCACCGGCGTGGCGATCACGCTGTCCTACCTCGGCTGGGCCTCGGCCAACCTGCTGGCGCTGGGCATCTGCTTCAACGTGCTGTCGCAGGGGGCGCTCACGCTCGAGCACGGCATCATGCTCGGCGCGGCCGTGCTGGTGGTCTACCTGTTCTTCGGCGGCATGTTCGCGGTCGCGTTCACCGACCTGTTCCAGACCGCGGTCATCATCTGCGGCCTCGTCTACATCGCGTTCACCTTCGGCGACAAGGCCGGCGGCGTGGACCGCGTGCTCGCCGCCGCCTCGTCCGAGGGCAAGCTCGTCCTGGTGCCGAGCCTGGAGCCGCGCGACCTGATCGCGCTGCTCGCCGCGTTCCTCACCATGGCGCTCGGCTCGATCGCGCAGCAGGACGTCTTCCAGCGGGTGACCTCGGCCAAGGACGAGCACACCGCGGTCAAGGGCACGCTGTTCGGCGGGATGTTCTACCTGGTGTTCGCGTTCGTGCCGATGTTCATCGCGGTCTCGGCGCTGCTCATCGACCCGCAGGCGGTGGCCGCCGGCCTGGGCAGCGAGGGCCGCGAGTTCCAGCTCATCCTGCCCAACCTGATCATGAACCACGCGTCCGGCTTCATCCAGGCGCTGTTCTTCGGTGCGCTGCTGTCGGCGATCCTGTCGACCGCGAGCGGCGCGCTGCTCGCGCCCACCGCGATCTTCACCGAGAACATCCTCAAGCCGCTCACCGGCGGGCACATGGGCGACCGGCAGCTGGTGACCACCGCGCGCGTGATGCTGGTCGTGTTCACCGGGTCGACGATGCTGTTCGCGCTGAACAGCGAGGCCTCGATGTACGAGATGGTCCAGAGCGCCTACAAGGTCACGCTGGTGGCGGCCTTCACGCCGCTGGCGTTCGGCATGTTCTGGCGCGGCGCGACGCCCCAGGGCGCGGGGATGTCGATCGTGCTCGGCCTGTCGGTGTGGATGCTGATGGAGACGCTCGCGCCGGACGGGCTGCTGCCGCCCCAGCTCGTGGGTCTGGGCGCCGCGATCTTCGGCATGGTGGCCGGCTCGCTCGCGCCGCAGGTGCTCGGCGGGCGCGGGCATCCGGAGGTGGTGGACGAGGCGGTGACGGGGCGGCCGGCGCATCCGCACGGGCATGGGCACGCTCACGGCAAGGGGCACGCCGCGGGCTCGCAGACGGGCGTCTGAGCGCGGCCGCAGCCGAGTCACGCGACGACGCCACGGCGCGGTCCGCCGCGACGAGCGTTCAGCGCACCGTCGTCGCCGGCTCCGGCACCGACGCGGTCTGCGCCGGCTTGAGCGACTGCACGATGTCGATCCACTCCTGCAGCTTGCGCTGCAGGTGCTGGCGCTGCTTGGGCGTGGCCCGCGCCAGCATCTCCGCGCCCATCGCGTCGCCCGCGGCGAGCGAGGACTCGGCGCCGGCCCGATCCGGCCCGTCGCGCAGCTGCGCATAGCGCATCAGGTGCTCGCGCATCCAGCGGGTCGCCGTCGCCTCGTCCGGCCGCTCGACGCGGATGCGCTCCAGCACGGCGAGCAGGTCCTGCTGCCGGCCGACGCGCTGCGCGTACCAGATGTCCTCGCTGTCCGGCGCCTCGGCGGCGAAGCGCCGCGCGAACTGCTTCTGCTCGGCGGTCAGCGAGCCGAGAAAGAGTTCGGCGCGCTCGAGGTAGCGCCGGGTGCGCGCCTCGACGCGCTCGGTGCGTCCGGGCGGCATCCGCTCGCGGCGCATCTTGTCGTTGTCGCGCCCGATCTCCTCGCGCATTCGGGACAGCTGCGAAGGCGCGAGCGTTCCCGCGACCTCGGCGGCCGCGGGCGCCACCTGCTCGGCGATCGGCTTCCAGCGCTCGAACGCGGCGAGCCGCCATGCGCGGATCTGGGCCTCGTCGACGTCGCCGGCGGCGACACGGCGCTGGACCTCCTGCAGGAACGCCTGGTAGTCGTCGAGCTGGGTGCGGCGGTGCCAGGCGTGCAGCGACTCGAAGCGGCGGGTGGCCAGCGCCCGCTGCTCGGTGTTCAGCGACAGGTAGGTATCGGCCCGCCAGGCCGCCAGGATGGGCAGGTTGTCGTAGCCGAGACGGGCCATCGAGCAGCCCGATGCCATCAGGCAACTCGTGACGAATGGCACCCAGACCCTCAGGAGTCGCGTGCTAACATGGCCCGAGAACGGTGAAGAAATCACTCCAACCCTCTGATTCATAAGCACAAAACCATGAACATCGTGGTGCTCGCAGCCGGCATGGGCAAACGCATGCGCTCGGACCTGCCGAAGGTGCTGCACCGGCTGGCCGGGCGGTCCCTGCTCGCCCACGTGCTCGACACCTCCCGTACTCTATCCCCCGATCGCATCGTCGTGATCCACGGGCATGGCGGCGAGCAGGTCCAGGCCGCGCTCGGGGCGCCCGATCTCGCCTGGGCACGCCAGGAACCGCAGCTCGGCACCGGCCACGCGGTGATGCAGGCGCTGCCGCATCTCGACGACGCCGTGCCCACGCTGATCCTGTACGGCGACGTGCCGCTGACCCGGGCCGACACGCTGCGCCGCCTCGTCGAGGCCGCCGGCACCGAGCACTTGGGCTTGCTCACCGTCGAGCTCGAGCAGCCCGACGGATACGGGCGGATCGTGCGCGGCATCACGAAGGACGGCGACCGTCCGTCGGATGACGGTCGCGGTCCTGTCCTGCGCATCGTCGAGCACAAGGATGCGGACGCCGCCGTGCGCGCCATCCGCGAGGTGAACACCGGGATCATGGTCGTGCCGACCCTCCTGCTGCGGCGCTGGCTGGGCGCGCTGTCCAACGACAACGCCCAGCGCGAGTACTACCTGACCGACGTCGTGGCGATGGCCGTTGCGGAAGGCGTGCCCGTGGCCGCCGTGCAGCCGCGCGCCGAGTGGGAGACGCTGGGCGTGAACAGCCCCGCCCAGCTCGCTGCGCTCGAGCGCGTCTTCCAGCGCAACCTCGCCGACGACCTGCTGGAGGCCGGCGTCTCGCTCGCCGACCCGGCCCGCATCGACGTGCGCGGCACGCTGGTGGCCGGGCGCGACTGCCGCATCGACGTCAACTGCGTGTTCGAGGGGACCGTGGTGCTGGGCGATCGCGTGCAGATCGGCGCGAACTGCGTGCTGCGCGATGCCACCCTCGGCGCCGGCACCGAGCTCCTGCCGATGTGCCATGTCGACGGCGCCGTCGTCGGCGCCGACGCGCGCATCGGCCCGTTCGCGCGGCTGCGGCCCGGCGCGCAGCTCGGCGACGACACGCACGTGGGCAACTTCGTCGAGATCAAGAACACCCGGCTCGGCGACCACTCCAAGGCCAACCACCTCGCCTACGTCGGCGACGCGATCGTCGGCCAGCGGGTCAACATCGGCGCCGGCACCATCACCTGCAACTACGACGGTGCCAACAAGCACGTCACCGTGATCGAGGACGACGCCTTCATCGGCAGCGACACGCAGCTCGTGGCGCCGGTCACCGTCGGCCGCGGCGCGACGCTCGGCGCCGGCACCACCCTCGTGCGCGACGCGCCCGCCGGCCAGCTGACCGTCTCGCGGGCACGCCAGGCCTCGATCCCCGGGTGGAAACGCCCGGTCAAGATTCCGAAAGCCCCCAAGGAGTAATCCGCATGTGCGGCATCGTCGGCGCAGTCGCGCAACGCAACGTGGTTCCGATCCTGATCGAGGGCCTGAAGAAGCTGGAGTACCGCGGCTACGACTCCGCCGGCATCGCGATCGTCAACGGCGCGATGTCGCGCGTGCGCGCGGTCGGGCGTGTCGCCGACCTCGAGGCCCGCACACGCGAGCAGCAGTCGGATGCGCCCACCGGCATCGCCCACACCCGCTGGGCCACCCACGGCGGCGTCACCGAGACCAACGCGCATCCGCACTACTCCGACGGCGCGGGCATGCAGGTCTCGGTCGTGCACAACGGCATCATCGAGAACCACGAGGCGCTGCGTGCCGAGCTGCGCGAGCGCGGCTACGTCTTCCAGTCCGAGACCGACACCGAGGTCATCGCGCACCTGGTGCACTCGCTCGTGCGTGACGGCGCCAAGCTGTTCGAAGCCGTCCAGCAGGCGGTGCGCCGCCTGCACGGCGCGTACGCGATCGCGGCGGTCAGCACCGCCGAGCCCCACACCGTCGTCGGCTCGCGCCGCGGCTCGCCGCTGCTGCTCGGCGTCGGCCACGAGGGCAGCGGGCGCGGCGAGAACTTCCTCGCCTCCGACACCTCCGCGCTGCTGCAGGTCACCAAGCACGTGACCTACCTCGAGGAAGGTGACGTCGTCGAGATCCGCACCGACGGCTACCGCATCGTCGACGCCGACGGCGCGGCCGTCGAGCGGCCCATCGTCGTGAGCCAGCTCTCGGCCGATGCCGTCGAGCTCGGCATGTACTCGCACTACATGCAGAAGGAGATCTTCGAGCAGCCCGGCGCCATCGCCAACACGCTCGAGATGGTCACCGGCGCGGCCTCGATCTCGCCCGGCCTCTTCGGTGCCGACGCCGCCGAGGTCTTCGGCCGCACCAAGCAGCTGCTGATCCTCGCCTGCGGCACCAGCTACCACGCAGGCATGGTCGCCAAGTACTGGATCGAGTCGATCGCCAAGGTGCCGGTATCTGTCGAGATCGCAAGCGAGTACCGCTACCGCGACTCCGTGCCGCTCGACGGCATGCTGGTGATGACCATCTCGCAATCCGGCGAGACCGCCGACACGCTGGCCGCGCTGCAGCATGCGAAGTCGCTCGGCATGACCGACACGCTGACCATCTGCAACGTGCCCGAGTCTGCGCTCATCC
Organism: Burkholderiaceae bacterium; assembly: GCA_044342535.1. Lineage (GTDB taxonomy): Bacteria > Pseudomonadota > Gammaproteobacteria > Burkholderiales > Burkholderiaceae_E > UBA4615. The sequence continues at coordinate 5,102 of JBIIPQ010000069.1, read as the reverse complement.
GCCAGAGCAAGCTGCGCTTCCTCACGCGGGCGGGCCCCGAGATCGGCGTCGCCTCCACCAAGGCGTTCACCACCCAGCTCGCCGCGCTCTTCGTGCTGACGCTGGTGCTGGCCAAGATGCGCGGCCGCCTCGAGCCCGCACGCGAGCGCGACCTGCTCGTCTCGCTGCGCCACCTGCCCGCGGCGCTGAACCACGTGCTCGCCTGCGAGCCCGAGGTCAAGGCCTGGGCCCAGCACTTCGCGCCGCGCCACCACGCGCTGTTCCTCGGCCGCGGCATCCACTTCCCGATCGCGATGGAAGGGGCGCTCAAGCTCAAGGAGATCACCTACATCCACGCCGAGGCCTATGCCGCGGGCGAGCTCAAGCACGGCCCGCTCGCGCTCGTCGACACTTCGATGCCGGTGGTGGTGGTCGCGCCGAACGACGCGCTGATCGAGAAGTTGAAGAGCAACCTGATGGAAGTGCGCGCCCGCGGCGGCGAGCTCTTCGTCTTCGCCGACCGCGACACCCGCATCGAGCCCTCCGACGGCGTGCACGTGATCAACCTGCAGGACCACGCCGGGCCGCTGTCGCCGATCCTGCATGTGCTGCCGCTGCAGCTGCTGTCGTATCACGTGGCGCTGGCGCGGGGGACGGATGTGGACAAGCCGAGGAATCTGGCGAAGAGCGTGACGGTGGAGTGAGGGGGGCAGTCGGACCGTCCTCTGATCCGTGGCATTAACGGTAAGCGCCCAGCAAAGTCAGCTTGAATGAGTCCACTGCGGCAAGGAGCATCGTGTCCACTTAACTTCAGGTGGACACGTGCACACTACGGACGAGAGTTTGCGAGACGCTCGGCGCAGGCGGCGGCGTCACGGCGAGGATTTCAAGGCCCATGTCGTCGCCGAATGTGCGCGGCCTGGGGTGTCGATTGCGGCGATCGCGCTGCGTCATGAACTGAACGCGAATCTGCTGCGGCGTTGGGTCGCGCAGGCCGGCGTGATCGACGGCGAAGAGCGGCAAGAAGACGGGCCTACCAACACCGGGCTCGAGGCGTTCGTCCCGGTTGCCATCGCCCCCCACGCCGCAACAGAGCCGGCCACGATCGAGGTCGAGATCAAGCGAGGAGCGCTGGCGGTGCGGATCAACTGGCCGGTGTCAGCGGCATCGCAGTGCGGGGCTTGGTTGCGCGAGCTGCTGCGGTGATCCGCATCGACGCGGTGTGGCTGGCGGTCGAGCCGCTGGACATGCGGGCCGGGACCGAGACGGCGCTGGCGCGGGTGATCCGCGTGTTCGGCGAGGCGCGAGCCCATCACGCGTACCTGTTTGCCAATCGCCGTGCGAACCGGATGAAGGTGCTGGTGCACGACGGCATCGGGATCTGGCTGTGCGCAAGACGGCTGCACCAGGGTTCGTTCACTTGGGCGACGCCCGGCTCGGATCCGAGCATGAGCCTGAGCACCGAGCAGCTGCGCGGGCTGGTGATCGGCCTGCCGTGGCATCGCATCGGAGACGGTGCAACGATCCGCGTCGCCTAAGTTTCTTGCTGTTGCGGCGGGCCGCGCTGTGGCACGATACCGGCCATGCAGACGGTCGATCAACTGGCACGGATGAGCGCAGACGAACTGCGTGGGTTCGCTGCTTTGCTGATCGACAAGGTATCGCGCCTGGACGGCGAGAACCGTCTGAAACAGCTCAAGATCGACCAGCTCACGCACGAGATGGCGGTGCTGCAGCGGTGGAAGTTTGCCGCGAGCAGCGAGCAGCTCCAGGGCGAGCAGAGGACGCTGTTCGACGAGACGCTGGATGCCGACCTCGAGGCGCTCGGGCTGGAGCTCGAGGCGCTCCGGAGCAACACCGAGAAGGCGCCCCCGAAGGCGCCGCCCAAGCGCGCGCCGCTGCCCGCGCACCTGCCTCGCCGCGAGGTCCGCCACGAGCCGGACTCGACCACCTGCGGCTGTGGCTGCGAGATGAAGCGCATCGGCGAAGACGTGTCGGAGAAGCTCGACTACGTGCCCGGCACCTTCACGGTGGAGCGCCACGTGCGCGGCAAGTGGGCGTGCGCGAAGTGCCAGACCCTGATGCAGGCGCCGGTACCGGCGTGCGTGATCGACAAAGGGATCCCGACTGCGGGGCTGCTCGCGCAGGTGCTGGTGTCGAAGTACGCCGACCATGCGCCGCTGTACCGGCAGGAGCAGATGTTTGGGCGTGCAGGGCTTGCGATCCCGCGCTCGACGCTGGGCGCATGGGTGGGTGCGTGCGGGGTGCGGCTGCAGCCCCTGGTGGACGCGCTTCGCGACGCGATGCTCGTATCCGCCGTGTTGCACGCCGACGAGACGCCGGTGGCGATGCTGGTGCCGGGCAACGGCAAGACGCACCGTGCCTACCTGTGGACATACGGGACGACGTCGTATGACCCGATGAAGGCGGTGATCTACGACTTCACCGAGGGACGAGCCGGAAGCCACGCCCGAGACTTCCTCGGGCAGTGGCGCGGTACGCTTGTGTGTGACGACTACGGCGGCTACAAAGCGCTGTTCGAGACCGGTGCAGTGATCGAGGCCGGCTGCATGGCGCACGCCAGGCGCAAGTTCCACGAGCTGTGGGCCAACCACAAGAGCGAGCTCGCCGAGGAGGCGTTGAAGCTGTTCGGGCTGCTCTACGACGTCGAGCGGCTCGCCGCCGAACTCGACGACGACGGCCGAAGACGGCTGCGCGAACTGAGATCGAAGCCGATCACCGACACGCTGCACAAGTGGCTGATCGCGCACCGGCAGCGGGCGACCGACGGCACGGCGATGGCGCGTGCGATCGACTACAGCCTCAAGCGCTGGGACCCGCTCGTGCGCTTCCTGAAAGATCCGGCTGTGCCGATTGGTAGAGTAGAGACGTGGCGCGGTGGCCGTAGGTCCGAGATGTCTGTTGCCGCCCCTTTCGTCTGGCGGTGCCCCAATACTCTCGCCGTAGCTCCGTTTCCACGTCCCCCTCGTCGAACCGGACGTGCGGATCTCCCGCATCCGGCTCTCTTCCGTTGCATCAGGCCTTCGCGTTCGAGCGGCCGCGTACGAGCGGAAACAGGCGTATCAGTCCCAACGTTTCGTAGAGGTACTGGTCGGAGTATTGGCGGTACCCCGTTCCCCGCTTTCCACTGCGTCGGCGCAGCCAGATCCGTAGACGTCGCGCGGTGTAGCCGTCTAGTCCTCGATAGATCTGTCTTACCGGGCCTTGACTGAAATAGCTCGCCCAGCCGCGCAAGATCGGGTTGAGTTCTTCGACCCGCTTCTCGGGCGTCGTGGCGTTCCACCGGTTGGTCGTCTCGTCGTGAATACGTTCCCGCAAGCGTTTGATGGATTTCATCGACGGTGCCGTGCCCCAGTAGGGCCGGCCTCGGTAACCGTAGAACTGGCCCACGGTGTAGCCGAGGAAATCGAATCGGTCCTCGGGCAGCCGAACCCATCGGGTCTTCTTCTCGTTGACCGTCAGGCCGAGCCTGGACATCAGTCGCCGCATCGTCACCAGCGCTTCTTCACCCATGCCTTCGCGGCACAGGATCACGAAGTCGTCGGCGTAGTTGACCACCTCGGCTTGCAGCCGCCGCGCGTGACCACCGTGGTACCACGCCAGCATGAAGCGGCGGAAGTACAGGTTGGCCAGCAACGGCGAGATGACACCCCCTTGCGGGGTGCCACGGTTTGTGTCGCGCGCCACCGTCGTGCGGGTTTCGCCGCCGCCGTCGACACGCTCGATCACCGGTGCGTCGAGCCACTGACGGATCACCGCCAGCATCGTCCCGTCGGCGACCCGGCGTGCGACGCATCGCAGCAGGTCTCCGTGCGGGATCGTGTTGAAGTAGTCCGAGAGATCGGCGTCCACCACTTCGCGCGCGCCACGATCGGCAATGCCGAAGTGGATGCGGCGCAGTGCCATCTTGGCGTCCATGCCTTCGCGGAAACCGTACTGCCAGGGGAACAGGTCTTCATCGAAGATCGGTCCGAGAACAAGCAAGACGGCCATTTGCGCGACACGGTCGCGGATGGTGGGGATGCCCAGTGGGCGCTGCCCACCGTTGGCTTTCGGGATCCATACACGCAGCAGGGGCGCGCACCGATACCGCCTGGTACGCAACTCCTGCCTCAGTCTTTGCAGCCAGGCCGCGACTCCGTGTTCATCGATGTGTGCGAAGGTCTCGCCGTCCACCCCCGGCGCGCCGCGATTTGCGCGGCAACGTCGGTAGGCTTCGTGCACGACATCTTCGCGGCACACCTTGTCCCACAGGCTGTAGAACCGATAGGCTGCTTCACTCTTGGCTTTCGCCCGTAACGCGCTCTGCAGGGTCCGAACCGAATCGAGCGGGGTTGATAGGCTCGCGCCAATCCCCGGGCTCTTCCCGCTTTGCGTGTTCGCATCGGAACAGGGGGCCTTCGCTCCACCAGCGTTACCCGGCTTCATCACTACTACGCCCCCATCCGCCATCCGCAGCGGCCGACTCCACCCCTCACGGGGTCGTCGTTGATCAACGGCCGGTCGATCACCACCACGGACTTCCCTTGTTGCACGATCGATCTGTACCCATGCGTGCTGCCACCACTACCCCGGTGGACGCGGCGCCTGCATCTCACGCTCGCTTCGGCGCCGCCGACGGCCTTCCTCGTTGTTATGGCGAGTCGGCATCCACGTCGAATCTTTCGAGGCCTGCTCGGTGTTCACTCACGTTGCGGCCCGCATGGCCTGCTGGCTCCCTAAAGAAGCCTTTTCAAGCAGTGCTTCAGCCCATTCGTTACCTCCTGGACCGCTCCTTGTGCTTCCGGCCGGAGCGCGAGTTGGCCGGGTCGGACTTCCACCGACGGATCAACCGTGCCTTCGCAAGGCACACACAACAACTGGATTGAAAACCGGATCAGGCCGGTGGCAATCGGGCGCTCGAATTGGCTGTTCGCGGGCTCGCTTCGGGGCGGGCAGCGGGCGGCCGCGGTGATGAGCCTGGTCCAGTCGGCGAAGCTCAACGGGCACGATCCGTACGCCTACCTGCGCGACGTGCTCGAGCGGCTGCCCTCGCAGCCGAACAGCCGCATCGACGAGTTGTTGCCCCATCTCTGGACGCCTGCCTCGGCGACCTGACACGG
>JBIIPQ010000494.1:0-3313 GCA_044342535.1 Burkholderiaceae bacterium | reverse complement strand
GGGTTCGGGGCGAACAGCGAGCCCGGATGCACCATTCGGATGAACTGCTTGAGCATCTGCTCGGTCACGGTGAAGTCGGCGATGACGCCGTCCTTCATCGGGCGGATCGCCTCGATGTTGCCCGGGACCTTGCCGAGCATCTGCTTGGCTTCCTTGCCGACCGCGGCGATGGTCTTCTTGCCGTTCGGGCCGCCTTCCTGACGGATGGCCACCACCGAAGGCTCGTTCAGAACGATGCCCTTGCCCCGCACGTAGATCAGGGTGTTGGCCGTTCCGAGGTCGATCGCGAGGTCGTTGGAGAAATACTTTCGAAAGAATCCGAACATCGTCGGTTCCGCGCTTTATTGGAGTGGATGGGACTCTCGGGCCGGTATCCGGAGCGGTCGAATCGGATGCGATTCGACTCTGGATGGAGCCGGAATCTCCTCATAAACGACACGAATCATACCTTATAATTCCTTCAGTTCACTACGAAAATCGGGGTTCTCCACTGTCTCTCACAGCTGCCGACGTGGCGCGGATCGCAGAGCTCGCCCGTCTCGAACTCACCCCCGCCGAGGCCGACCGCAGCCTCGTGCAACTGAACCGGGTCCTCGAGCTGATCGAGGCGCTCCAGGCCGTCGACACCACCGGTGTGGCGCCGATGACCCACGCCGGCGACATGGTGCTGCGTCTGCGCCCGGACGCCGTGACCGAGCCCGATCGCCGCGACGACTACCAGCGGGTCGCGCCGGCGGTCGACCACGGCCTGTACCTCGTGCCGCGGGTGATCGAATGAGCGCCTGGCACGAGCGGCCCTTGGCCGACCTGCGTCGCGCCCTCGACTCCGGCGAGACCACCGCCGTCGCGCTCGCCGACCACTTCCTCGACCGCATCGCGACCTCTACCCTGAACGCGTTCATCGACGTGCGTCCCGACGCGACGCTCGAAGCGGCCCGTTCGGCCGACGAGCGGCTCGCCCGTGGCGAGCGCGCACCGCTGCTGGGGGTGCCGATCGCCCACAAGGACGTCTTCGCGACGCGCGGCTGGCGCTCCACCGCCGGCTCGCGGATGCTCGCGGACTACGTCAGCCCCTTCGACGCGACGGTCGTCGAGCGGCTCGCGGCCGCCGGCGCGGTCTGTCTCGGAAAGACCAACTGCGACGAGTTCGCGATGGGCTCGTCGAACGAGCACTCGTTCTTCGGCCCGGTCCGCAACCCCTGGGACCGCGCGGCCATCCCGGGCGGGTCCTCGGGCGGCTCGGCGGCGGCCGTGGCTGCGGGCCTCGCGCCGCTGGCCACCGGCACCGACACCGGCGGTTCGGTGCGCCAGCCGGCGGCGATGTGCGGCATCACCGGCATCAAGCCCACCTACGGGCGGGTGTCGCGCTTCGGGATGATCGCGTACGCCTCCAGCCTCGACCAGGGCGGGGCGTTCGGCGCGTCGGCGGCCGAGTGCGCGGCGCTGCTCGGTGCGATGTCGGGGTTCGACTCGAAGGATTCGACCAGCGTCGACCGGCCCGCCGACGACCATGCCGCCGGGCTCGCCGACTCGCCGGTGCCCGCCGGGCGGGGCGCCACGCCCGGTCCGTCCACGCCGCTGGCCGGCCTGCGCGTGGGGGTGCCGCACGAGTTCTTCGGCGAGGGCCTGGCGCCCGACGTCGAGGCCGCGGTACGGGCCGCGCTCGCCACGCTCGAGTCGCTCGGCGCGGTGCTGCGCGAGGTCTCGCTGCCGCGCACCCGCCTCGCCATCCCGGCGTACTACGTGATCGCCCCGGCCGAGGCCTCGAGCAACCTGTCGCGCTTCGACGGCGTCCGATACGGTCACCGCGCCGCGAACCCCGCCGACCTGCGCGACCTGTACCGTCGCAGCCGCGCCGAGGGCTTCGGCGAGGAGGTCCGGCGGCGGATCCTGGTGGGCACCTACGTGCTGTCGCACGGCTACTACGACGCCTACTACCTGCAGGCGCAGAAGCTGCGGCGCCTGATCGCCGAGGACTTCGCCGCGGTGTTCGGCGAGGTCGACGTGATCGCGGGCCCCGTGTCCCCGACGGTGGCCTGGGACCTGGGCGAGCGGGCCGACGATCCGGTGCGCGACTACCTGGCCGACGTCTACACGCTGGGCACCTCGCTCGCCGGCCTGCCCGGCCTGTCGATGCCGGCGGGCTTCGGCGATCGGGGCCGGCCGGTCGGCCTGCAGCTGATCGGCGACCGGTTCCACGAGACGCGCCTGCTCGCGGTCGCGGACCGCTTCCAGCAGGCGACGGACTGGCACCGGCGGCGCCCGCCCGAATGACACCGGCGGCGCGGCGCCCGGGGGCGGACCGCAGGCGACGTCCGTCCGTCGTCGCACCCGCCGTGGCGCTCGCGGCCGTGCTGGCGGTGGCAGGCTGCGCGAGCGGCGGCGCGAGGCCCGCGCCGATCGCGGACCGGGCGATCGACCTCGCGGGCCGGTGCGCCCAGACCGAGGAGGACGGCTTCCGGGAGGACGCGAGCCTGGTGGTGCGCGCCAACCGGGTCGAGGCGCTGCGCTGGGAGCTGTGGGTCGGCAGGCGCGGAAGTTGCCGGTTCGAGCTCGCCGAGTTCACCCAGGTGCGCAGCCGCCCGTCGATCGAGCTGGCCGCGCGCGACGGCAGCGCCTGCAAGCTGATGGTCTGGCAGGAGCCGAGGCGCGTGACGCTGGCCCATGCCGGCTGCGAGGCCCGCTGCACCGCGGGCATCTACGAAGAGGCGTGGCCGGTGATGTTCGAGCCGCGAGACGGCGGCTGCGCCACGAGATGATGAAGAGGATGCGATGACAGCTTGGGAAGTCGTGATCGGGCTGGAGACGCACGTCCAGCTCGCCACCCGCTCGAAGATCTTCTCCGGGGCGTCGACCGCGTTCGGCGCGCCGCCGAACACGCAGGCCGGCCCGGTGGACCTGGCGCTGCCCGGCGTGCTGCCGGTGTTCAACGCCGCCGCGCTCGACTGCGCGGTGAAGTTCGGGCTGGCGGTCGGCGCGCAGATCGCGCCGCGCTCGGTGTTCGCTCGCAAGAACTACTTCTATCCGGACCTGCCCAAGGGCTACCAGATCAGCCAGTACGAGATCCCGGTGGTGCAGGGCGGGTCGCTGCCGATCGTCTGGGAGCAGGGCGGCGAGCCGCGCGAGAAGATCGTGCGGCTGACCCGCGCGCACCTCGAGGAGGACGCCGGCAAGTCGCTGCACGAGGAGGCCATGCGCGCGCTCGGTGGCGCCGCGCTCGCCGGCATGTCGGGCATCGACCTGAACCGCGCGGGCACGCCGCTGCTCGAGATCGTCACCGAGCCCGACATGCGCTCCTCGGCCGAGGCGGTGG
>JBIIPQ010000329.1:0-5112 GCA_044342535.1 Burkholderiaceae bacterium | reverse complement strand
CGATCTCCACGGAACCCCGTACACCGATGACCACGCCATCCGCCTTCAAGCTCACCTTCGTCGCCGCCGCGATCGTCGCCCTCGGTGCCTGCAGCAGCGGCGTCACCGACCCGACCGCACCCGCAGGCACCCAGACACCTGCCGCCGCCGCGCCCGTCGCTCCCGAGACGCCTGCCGCCGCCGCGCCGGTGACGATCAAGGGCGTCGCGGCGAGCGGCGCACCGATGGCGGATGCGACGATCGTACTGACCGATTCGACCGGAAAGACGGTCAGCGCCACCGCGGACGAGACCGGCGCCTTCACGCTCGACGCGAGCGGCCTGTCCGCGCCCTTCGTCGTCGTGGCCACCGGCACAGTCGGCGAGGCGGTCGTGTCGCTGGTGAGCATGCAGGCGAGCTCGGGCTCGTCGACGGTCAACGTGACACCGATCACGAACGCGATCGCGGCGACGCTCTCACCCGGCGGCGACCCGCTCGCGCTCGCCTCGAATCCGGCGGCGATCACCGAGTCGGCGGTCAGCGCCAGCGAGGCCGCGATGCGGCTGGTGCTCGGTCCGCTGATGAGCGCGACGGGCGCGGCCGGCAACCTGATCAGCGGCACGTTCACCGCTGACGGCACCGGGCTCGACCAGCTGCTCGACCAGGTCAAGGTCGACGTCAAGCCCGGCGGTCTGGTCGAGATGTCGTCGCTCGCCGGCGAGGGCGGCACGGTGCCGGTGACCCTGGTGTTCGACGCGACCGGCGCCCTGCCGACCGCGGCCGACGCCGCGAAGCTGCCCGCACCCGCGCCCGGCGCAGACGTCGTCGGCATCGGCACTTTCGCGTCCGTGGGCGCGGCGTTCAACCGGTGCTTCGCGGGCACCACGCCGGCCACCCGCCAGGTCGCCGCGACCACGCCCTGCGGCGGCATCGTCGTGGACGACGAGCACGCGGTCGACATGGCGTCGAATCCGTACGTGCGCCAAGCGGCGCTGCTGCCGGGCTACGCGTCGGCCACCTATCTGCACGACGGCGACACCGCCGACCAGCAGCTCGGCACGCTGGTCGCCGACGCGGGCATGAACGGCGCGAGGTTCGCACCGCCCGAGATCATGCGTCAGGTCGCCGCCGACATCTTCCTGCTGCGCTTCCCGTTCCGACGCATCGACGGCACCGTCGGCCAGTTCGAGAGCGTCGCGCGCAAGGTGATGTCGAGCGCGACCGCCACCGACGGCGCGTGGCGCCTGATCGGCAACCAGCGCAACTACGGCATCGTCATGCGCCCCGCCGCCCAGCGCTGGACCGCCGTGAACACGACGCCGACCGCCACCGGCGTCAGCGCCTATCACACTGGCATGATCGTCAGCTTCTCGACGGTCAAGGGCGACGGCGCGAACGTGGAGTGGGTCAAGGTCACCGGGCCGGGCCTCGATGCGGCCGGAATGATCCTCAAGCCGAGCACCGGCACCGGCTGCACCGCGCTGACGGTCGTGAGCCAGAAGGGCTTCACCGGCCGTACCCGCGCGAACTGCTCGCAGTTCGTGCGGCTGGCAGGCGCCGCGATCGATCCGGCGGTGACGACGTACAACCCGTTCAATGGCGCCGGCTCACTGCTGACCTCGGGCGGCTTCGCCGGCGACTCGACTGCACCGAACTTCGTGATCACCCCGCCGACCGATGCCGAGCTCAAGGCGCTCACCGCCGGTACGCAGTACACGTTCACGGTGAAGCTGGTCGGCAATCCGACCACGTTCGATCTCAAGGACCGTCTGCGCAACCGGCCGCTGGCGCTCTCCGAGGTCGCGAAGCTGAAGTGGCACGACCTGACGCCTGCGGCGCTCGAGGCCTACAAGGGGTTCGCGGGCGGCGCGAGCTTCAGCACCTCCTGGACGCCGCAGTCCGGCGCGCTGCCGGTCATCAACGTCAACGCGCAGCTCTGGAACGGCAGCGCCTCGACGAGCGGTCAGGGCAACGTCGTGCCGCGTGTCACCGCGGGCACGGCGACGGTCTCCGGCGGGGCGTCGTTCCCGGCGGTGTCGGGGCTGAACACCTCGCCCATCAACGGGGGCAGCTACCTCGGGCTGACCGCACGCGACCCGCTCGGCATGAACATCAAGTCGGACACCGTCCTCTACTACTGAACTTCGGGCACCGGCCGCACTGCGGCATAGACGGCCGGCGCAAGCCGGCCGTCGTCGTTTCGGCGCCCGCGTCGAACCGAAGCGCGGCACAGCACGTCGGGACCCGGAACGCTCGCACGACAGCGCGCCCGCCCCGCGCGGATAATCCGGCCTCACCGCACCGGAGGCCGCCATGTCCGACCCGCATCCCGCCGCGCGCACCCGCCGCACGCTCGTCCGCGGCCTCGCCGCCTTCGCCGACGCCGAGATCGCGAAGTGGAAGCGCGTCGCCGCGCAGGCGAAGATCGAGGTGGAATGACCATGAGCACGCAGATGCCGCTGCCGCTCGCGGGGCTGACCGTCGTCGAGCTCGGCCAGGTGCTGGCCGGTCCGTTCGCCGGCGCGATCTTCGCCGACCTCGGCGCCGAGGTGATCAAGATCGAGCGGCCCGAGGTCGGCGACGACGCGCGCCAGATGGGCCCGCCGTTCCGCGACGGCGACTCGCTCGCCTTCCAGGTGTTCAACCGCGGCAAGCAGTCGGTGGTCGTCGACCTGAAGACGCCGCAGGGGCTGGCCGCGCTCGACGCCATCGTCGCGGGGGCCGATATCCTCGTGCACAACCTGCGCCCGGGCGTGCCCGAGTCGCTCGGCCTCGACGGCACGACGCTGTGCGCCCGCCATCCGCGGCTGATCTACTGCGGCATGTCGGCGTTCGGCCACGTCGGCCCGCTCGCGCAGCGCCCCGGCTACGAGCCGCTGCTGCAGGCCTGGAGCGGGCTGTCGAGCATCAACGGCGAGCCCGACGGCCCGCCGATCCGCAGCGGCGCGTCGATCTGCGACCAGGGCACCGGCATGTGGATCGTCATCGGCGCGCTGTCGCTGCTGCACCGGCGCACGCTGACCGGCCGCGGCGGCGTCGTGCAGGGCTCGCTCGCCGAGACCGCGCTCGCCTGGATCGCCCAGAAGAGCGACGCGTTCGCCAACGAGGGCAAGCTCCCCGAGCGCCATGCCTCCGGTCATCCGAGCTTCGTGCCCTACGAGGCCTTCGACGGCTCGGACGGCCCGTTCCTGCTGTGTGTCGGCAACGACCGGCTGTTCGTGAAGTTCGCCCAGGTGCTCGGCCGCCCCGACTGGCCGGCCGATGCGCGCTTCCGGAGCAACCGCGACCGCCTCGCCGACAAGGCCGAGCTGCTCGGGCAGATCCGCGCGGTGCTGCGCACGCGGCCCCGCGCCGACTGGATGGCCGCGCTCGAGGCCGCGGGGGTGCCGTGTGCGCCGATCCATTCGGTGCCCGAGGCGCTCGCCCAGCCGCAGGTGACCGCGCTCGGCATCGTGCAGGCGGTGCCCGGCACCGACTTCGCGCTGACCGGGCTGCCGCTGTCCTTCGACGGCGAGCGGCCGGCCATCCGCGGGCCGGCGCCCGCGCTGGGGGCGGACACGGCACGGCATATCCCGGGCTGAGCCCGTCGCGGACCGGATCGGTCCTGGACCGGCTCCGGACCGCCTCGGCTCCGGACCGCCTCGAACCTGGACCGGGCCCGACGCCCCGGTCCGAATCCGGTGCGACGGCGCACCAGAACGACGCGCGCCAGCGAGATAATCCGCGCCGGCACAAGTCTTGCAGCCACGCTCGACCGTTGCACCGCCGCCGACCCGTCCCCCGGACCGCGGCCGTCCCCCACCAGGAGTTCCCGCCGATGCTCGCCCACCTCTCCCCCGCCCGACTGATGCCCGCCCGGCTCGTCGCCGCCCTCGTCCTCGGCACCGGCCTGGTGGCCGCCGTCCCCGCCGCCGCCCAGGAGACCCGCATCCGCTTCCAGCTCGACTGGCGCTTCGAGGGCCCCGCCGCCCTGTTCACGCTGCCGGCCAAGAAGGGCTACTTCAAGGACGAGAAGCTCGACGTCGTCATCGACGCCGGCAACGGCTCGGGCGGCACGATCACCCGCGTGGCCACCGGCACCTACGACATGGGCTTCGCCGACATGGCGGCGCTGATGGAGTTCTGGGGCAACAACCCGGCCGCGCCGTCCAAGCCGGTCGCGGTCATGATGGTCTACAACAACACGCCGGCCGCGGTGCTCGCGCTCAAGAAGTCGGGCATCAAGACCCCGGCCGACCTGGTCGGCAAGAAGCTCGGCGCGCCGGTGTTCGACGCGGGCCGCAAGGCCTTCCCGATCTTCGCCAAGGCCAACGGCATCGACCTCGCCAAGATCAACTGGACGGCGATGGACCCGCCGCTGCGCGAGACGATGCTGGTGCGCGGCGACATCGATGCGATCACCGGCTTCTACTTCACCTCGCTGCTGAACCTGAATGCGCGCGGCGTGAAGGACGAGGACATCGTCGTGCTGCCCTACCCGCAGTTCGGCGTGAAGCTCTACGGCAACGTCGTCATCGTCGCCGAGGACTTCCTCAAGAAGAACCCCGAGGCGGTCAAGGCGTTCCTGCGCGCGTTCACCAAGGGCGTGAAGGACGTGATCGCCGACCCGGCCGCGGGGGTGGCCAGCGTGAAGGACCGCGACGCGCTGATCGACACCGCGCTCGAGACGCGGCGACTGAAGCTGGCGCTGGCCGGCAGCGTCGTGACCCCCGATGCGAAGGCCGAGGGCTTCGGCGACATCAACGGCCCGCGGATGGCGCTGATGGCCTCGCAGGTCAACGACGCGTTCGGCCTGAAGGAACGCATCCAGCCGGACCGCCTGTTCGTCACCGGGCTGCTGCCGGCGAAGGACCAGCGCAACATCTTCGCTAAGTGAGGCGGCGCGCATGAGCACCGCGCCCGCGTTCGTCGACTTCAAGGACGTCTGGCTCGCCTATTCCGACGAGCTGGCCGCCCGCAACGACTTCGCGATCGAGGACATCACGCTGTCGACGCGCGACGGCGAGTTCATCGCGATCGTCGGGCCCTCGGGCTGCGGCAAGTCGACCTTCATGAAGCTCGCGACCGGGCTCAGGAAGCCCACGCGCGGCAGCGTGGCGATCGCCGGCCAGAACGTGACCGGCCCGCTGAAGA
>JBIIPQ010000328.1:0-5123 GCA_044342535.1 Burkholderiaceae bacterium | reverse complement strand
GCGAGCGCCAGCGGATCTCGATCGCGCGCGCGCTGCTGATCGACCCGCGGATCCTGATCCTCGACGAGGCCACCTCTGCGGTCGACACCGAGACCGAGAAGGAGATCCAGAAGGCGCTCGACAACCTGGTGAAGGGCCGCACGACGATCGCGATCGCGCACCGGCTGTCGACGCTGCGCAAGGCCAACCGTCTGGTGGTGCTCGATCGCGGGCAGGTGGTCGAGGTCGGCGACCACGAGACGCTGATGGAACGCGAGGGCGCGTACTTCCGTCTCTACCAGGCGCAGGTTCGCCAGGGCGACGAGAGCGACGAGGCGTCGCGCCACAAGGTCTGGCGCGACGAGGACACCGATGGCTGAGTTCGCGCTGTCCCGCGACCCGTTCGGGCGCCTGGTGCTGACCGGCGAGGACGGCGTGGTCCACGTCGCGGTGGTGCCGGTGCGCGCGTTCCCGATCGGGGCCCCCGACGAGGGCCTGTCGCTGGTCAGCGCCGACGGCCACGAGCTCGCCTGGATCGCGCGGCTCGAGGCGCTTGACACGGCGCGCCGCACGCTGATCGAGCAGGACCTGGCGAGTCGCGAGTTCGTGCCCGAGATCCGCGCGATCCGTGCTGTCTCGAGCTTCGCGACGCCGAGCACCTGGACGATCGAGACCGACCGCGGCCCGACCGCGCTGGTGCTCAAGGGCGAGGAGGACATCCGTCGGCTCGCCCGCAGCTCGCTGCTGATCGCCGATCGCAACGGGATCCAGTTCCTGGTGCGCGACATCGGCGCCCTCGATCGCGCCAGCCGCAAGCTGCTCGACCGGTTCCTGTAGCGCCCGCGCTGCGTGCCGTGCGCGGCCCGATCGGGCCGCTGCGGGGGGATCGGACGCCCCCGGGAACCGCGGACGGGGCAAAAGGCGTAAAATGCCCGATTTTCGGCGTTCTGCGGCCGAGCCGGCCGGACGCCTTCCCGATGAGCGAAACAGAAACACCTCCCATCACCTTCGACGACTTCGGCCTCGCCGAGCCGATCCGCCGTGCCGTCGCCGAGCTCGGCTACCGTGAGCCGACGCCGATCCAGGCTCAGGCCATCCCGGTCGTGATGACCGGCAAGGACGTCATGGGTGCGGCCCAGACCGGGACCGGCAAGACTGCCGGCTTCGCGTTGCCGATCATCCACCGGCTGCTGCCGCTCGCGAGCAGCAGCGCCTCGCCGGCGCGCCACCCGGTGCGTGCGCTGATGCTCGCGCCCACCCGCGAGCTCGCCGACCAGATCTACCAGAACGTCGCCGCCTACGCGAAGCACACGCCGCTGCGCTGCGCGGTGGTGTTCGGCGGCGTCGACATGAAGCCGCAGATCGCGGCGCTGCGCAACGGCTGCGAGCTGCTGGTCGCCACGCCGGGCCGGCTGCTCGACCACGTCGAGCAGCGCACGACGAACCTGTCGCAGGTCCAGATCCTCGTGCTCGACGAGGCCGACCGGATGCTCGACATGGGCTTCCTGCCGGACATCCAGCGGATCATCAACCTGCTGTCGAAGGACCGCCAGAACCTGATGTTCTCGGCGACCTTCTCCGGCGAGATCCGCAAGCTGGCCGAGAGCTTCCTGAAGAGCCCGCAGCTCATCGAGGTGGCGCGCCGCAACGCGCTGGCCGAGAACATCACGCAGGTGGTCTACCGGGTGCCGTCGGTGGAGCACAAGCGCGCCGCGGTCGCCAAGCTCGTGCGCGACAACGCGCTGTCGCAGGTCATCGTGTTCTCGAACACCAAGATCGGCTGCGGCCGGCTGGCGCGCGAGCTCGAGAAGGACGGCCTGAACTCGGCCGCGATCCACGGCGACAAGTCCCAGCAGGAGCGGCTCAAGACCCTCGATGACTTCAAGGCGGGCAAGATCGTCGTGCTGGTCGCCACCGACGTCGCCGCTCGCGGGCTCGACATCGCCGAGCTGCCCGCGGTCATCAACTACGACCTGCCGTACTCGCCCGAGGACTACGTGCACCGCATCGGCCGCACCGGCCGCGCGGGTGCCTCGGGCATGGCCCTGTCGCTGATGACGGGCAGCAACGACGACCGCCTGCTCGCCGACATCGAGAAGCTGGTCAAGAGCAAGCTGCCGGTCGAGGACATGGCGGTCGATGCCGGGCCTCGCCCGATGCGTCGTGAAGGGCGCAGCGAGCGTCCGGCACGCAGCGAGAGCGCAGAGCGCATCGTGCCGCAGCCCGAGGTCACCGAGCGGGCGCCGCAGCCGGAGGCGGCCGAGCGGGCGCCGCGAGCGGAGCCCGCCGAGCGGGCCCCGCGCACCGAGCGCCCGGAGCGCGACACCGAGCGCCCGCGCCGCAGCCGCGAGCGCGACGACGACCGTTCCGCGCGGGCGCGCCCGACGGTCCCGCCGGCGGCACCGCGCCTGCGCGACGATCCCTTCTTCTCGAAGCCCTACGAGCCGGACGTCGGTGTCGCTGGGCAGACGGCCGATGCGGCCGCGACCGAGGCCGCGCGTCCCGCGCCGCGGCGTGGCGCCCGTCCGGTCGCAGCCCTCCTCGGCGGCGGCAAGAAGGCCTGAGCCTCAGCAGCGGCGCGCGTCGGCCTGCGGGCCGAAGCGGGCCGCCCAGCGCCGGATGGCCTCGGCGAGCCACGGGTCGCGCTCGCGGACGGCGGGCGGCTCGAACCCCAGGTGCCGCATCGCCGCGTCGAGCACCGGCAGCGGCCGGTACGCGTCGATCGCGCACGCGCCGTTCTGCTTCGACAGCTTGTCGCCGTCCTCACCGGCCACCACCGGCACGTGCAGCCAACGCGGCGAGGGCACGCCGAGTGCGCGGGCCAGCACCACCTGCCGGGCGGTCGAGCCGGCGAGGTCGGCGCCGCGCACGACGTCGGTGATGCCCTGGGCCGCGTCGTCGACCACCACTGCGAGCTGGTAGGCCCACAGCCCGTCGGCGCGCCGCAGCACGAAGTCGCCGATCTCGGCGGCCACGTCCTGCTCGACGGCGCCGAGCAGCCGGTCGTCGATCTGGACCGTGCCCGCGGGCACACGCAGCCGCCAGGCACGCGGTGCGCGCCCCTCGGGCAGGCCGTGGCGGCAGGTGCCCGGGTCGAGCTCGCCGTGGCGGGCCGCGGCCTGCCCGGCGCGCTGCTGCGAGTCCGCGATCTCCCGGCGGGTGCAGCCGCAGGGATAGGCGAGGCCGCGTGCGACCAGGGTCTCTAGCGCGGCCGCGTAGCGCGCGCCACGCGCCGACTGCAAGACCGGCTCGCCGTCGGCGTGCAGGCCCAGGCGGACCAGCGTGTCGATGATGGCCGCGGTCGCGCCCGGCTGCTCGCGCGGCGGGTCGATGTCCTCGATCCGCAGCAGCCAGCGCCCGCCGTGCGCGCGCGCATCGAGCCAGGACGCGAGCGCCGCGACCACCGATCCGGCGTGCAGCGGTCCGGTGGGGGAGGGGGCGAAGCGACCGACGTAGCCGCTGTCGGCAGCGTTCATCGGACGGTCCTGCGGGGGCGCGCCCGGGTCTTCGGCGGGACCCCGTCACCCTCGGCCATCCAGCTGCCGTCCGGCAGCGGCGCCGACTGCGGCCCGTCGAGCAGGCGCTCGCGCACCTGCGGCAGCTCGAGCCGGGACAGCCACCACATCAGCGCATTGCCGGGGTCGGCACGCCGCCAGCCGTAGTGCAGCGTCGCCGGCGGGCGCGGCTCGGCGGGTCGGCGCGCGACCAGGCGACCGCAGGCGAGGTGCGGGCGGGCGAAGGGCTCGGGGATCCAGCCCACGCCGAGCCCGGCGACCTGCATCGCCACCTTCTGCTCGGCGGTGCCGACGGTGAGCGTCTCCTGGCCTGCGAGCAGCCCCGAGCTGCGCGAGGGCGTCAGCCGCGAGGTGCCGCCGACCGCCACCGCCCGGTGCGCCAGCAGCGCCTCGGTCGGGATCGGCTCGTCGATGTTCGCCAGCGGGTGGTGCGGCGCCACGCAGAACACGAACTCGATGCGGCCCATCGGCCGCAGCGAGAAGCTCGCCGAGGACAGGGCCGGGCTCGGCGCATCGTGCGGCGCACCGATCGCCAGGTCCGCGCGGCCCTCGAGCAGCGCCTCCCAGGCACCGTCGAGCACTTCGTAGGTGAAGCGCAGCCGCGTCGGCGCCTGCAGCCGGTAGAAGTCCTCGATCAGCGGCCGCAGCCGGTCGAAGTCGATGAGCGCGTCGACGCCGATCCGCAGCTCCGGCTCCCAGCCGCTCGCCACGCGGCGCACGCGGCGCGCGAGATCGTCCGCCGAACGCAGCAGTCCGCGGCCCTCGTCGAGCAGCACCCGGCCGGCGGCGGTGAGCTGCGCGCGCGGCCCGCGCCGGTCGAACAGCAGCACGTCGAGCTCGTCCTCGAGCTTGCGCACCGTATAGGTCAGCGCCGAGGGCACCTTGCCGAGCGCCGCCGCCGCCGCGGCGAAGCTGCCCTTGCGGGCGATGGTGTCGACCGTCTCGAGGGCGTCCAGCGTCAGCGGCATGGCATCAAAAAATTTGAACAGGCAGTCGAAATCATAGCGCTTCGCCGGCTGCGGCCCGGTCCCAGAATGACCTCCATCAAGAACTCACACCCCCCGGAGGGCGCGATGATGGAACTTCGACCCGCAGCCGAACGCGGCCATGCCGACCACGGGTGGCTCGACTCCTGGCACAGCTTCTCGTTCGCGAGCTACCACGACCCGCGGCACATGGGCTTCGGCCCGCTGCGCGTGATCAACGAGGACCGGGTGGCCGCCGGCACCGGTTTCGGCACGCACGGGCACCGCGACATGGAAATCATCAGCTACGTGCTCGACGGCGCGCTCGCGCACAAGGACAGCCTGGGCAACGGCTCGGTGATCCGCCCGGGCGACGTGCAGCGCATGAGCGCCGGGACGGGCGTCATGCACAGCGAGTTCAACCAGCGCCAGGACGGCCCGACGCACTTCCTGCAGATCTGGATCGAACCCGATCGGCGCGGCATCGCGCCCGGCTACGAGGAGCGCCGCTTCGAGGCCGCCGACAAGCGCGGCCGGCTGCGGCTGATCGCCTCGCCCGACGGCGCCGACGGCTCGGTCACGATCCACCAGCAGGCCCGGCTGTATGCGGCGCTGATCGACGGCGACGAACGGGCCCGGCTGGCGCTCCAGCCGGGGCGCAGGG
>JBIIPQ010000326.1:0-5143 GCA_044342535.1 Burkholderiaceae bacterium | reverse complement strand
GCCTGGGGCGCGGGCGCGGACCTCTTCGCCGCCTGCGACCTGCGGATCGCGGCCGCCGACGCGAGCTTCCGGTTTCCGGGCGCAGCCTTCGGCATCGTGCTCGGCACACGCCGCCTGGCCGAGCGCGTCGGCACCGAGCGCGCGCGTCAGTGGGTCACCACCGGCGCGACGCTCGATGCCGACGCCGCGGCCTCGGCCGGGCTGGCCAGCCGGGTCGCGGCGCCCGCCGACGGCGGCACGCCGGTCGACGCCTGGCGCGAGGCGCTGGCCGACGCCCCCTCGGTGGACCGCGAGACGCTGGCCGCGATCCGCGCGGCGAGCCGCCCGGCGGGCGGCCCCGGGGGCGACGCGCTCGCCGACGCCGACCTGGCCGCGCTGGTCCGCTCGGCGGCCCGCCCGGGCCTCAAGGCCCGGATCCTCGGCTACCGCGAGCGCACCCGCCCGCCGCCCCGACCCGGCGGCTGAGCCGACAGCCGGGCACCGCGCACCACGATCACGATCACGATCACCACGATCAGAACGACAACGACGACAGGGAGCAGCGCAGCATGGAGATGGTCAAGGTCACCCACAACGCCGATGGCACGACGCTGATCGCGATCGACCGCCCGAAGCGCAAGAACGCGATCTGCGCGGTCACCGCGATCGAGCTGCAGCAGGCCTTCGCCGAGTTCGACCGGATGGACTCGCAGCGCGTGGCCGTCATCACCGGCAGCGGCGACGACGCCTTCTCCTCGGGCGCCGACGTCTCGAACATCCCCGAGCTCTGGCGCTGCATCCCGACGGTGGGCATCACCACCGAGAAGCCGGTGATCGCGGCGATCGGCGGCTGGTGCGTGGGCGGGGCGCTGGTGCTGGCGATGATGTGCGACCTGCTGGTGGCCGCCGACAACGCGAAGTTCTCCTACCCCGAGGCCAAGCTCGGCTTCACCGGCGGCCTCATCTCGGCGCTGCCCTCGCGCATCCCGCACAAGATCGCGATGGAGCTGATCATGCTGTGCAACACCATCGATGCGAAGCGCGCCTACGAGGTGGGCTTCGCCAACCGCGTGGTACCGACCGGCACGCAGGTCGAGGCGGCGATGGAGATGGCCCGCGAGATCGCGACCTTCGCGCCGCTGGTGCTCAAGACGATCAAGCGCTTCGTCGTCGAGGGCGTGATGCCGCAGGGCCCGTCCGAGCGCATGGCCAAGGCCGCACGCGACCTGGCCGCGGTGCGCGAGAGCGACGACGGCCGCGAAGGCCAGCGCGCCTTCCTCGAGAAGCGTGCGCCGAAGTGGACCGGACATTGAGCGAGGACGCCCCGTCATGAACCACGACCCCGCCCGCCGCTCGCTGCTGGCCGCTGCCGCCGCCGCATCGACCTCGGCCACGCTGACTTCGGCCACGCGTTTCTCGGTCGGCGCCGCTGCCGGCCTGGCCTCGCTCGCAGCCGTCGCCCCCGCCTCCCGCGCGCAGGCCCGCTGGCCCGAGCGCCCGCTGAAGCTGATCGTCCCCTACCCGCCCGGCGGCAACGCCGACGCGATCGGCCGCTGGGCCGCCGAGCGGCTGTCCACCGGGCTCGGCCCGCAGGTGGTGGTCGAGAACCGCGCCGGCGCCGGCGCCTCGATCGGCGCGCAGGCCGCGGCCCGCTCGGCACCCGACGGCTACACGCTGCTGCTCGCGCCCACCGCGGTGATGTCGATCACCCAGCACCTGAGGAAGGTTCCCTACGATCCGGACGCGGACTTCGCGCCGATCTGCTGCATCTCGAACAGCTACGGTCTGGTGGCCGCGCGCCGCGACCTGCCGGCGACGACCTTCGCCGAGTTCATCCCGATCGCCAAGGCCGCACCGGGCAAGTTCACCTTCGGCTCGGTCGGCCTCGGCACCGCCACCCACCTGACCGGCGAGATCGCGGCACTGCGCGGCGGCATCAGGCTGCTGCACGTGCCGTACAAGGGCTCGGCCGAATCGCTGACCGACCTCGTGGCCGGCCGCATCGACCTGATCTTCGACCCGGTCGCGCTGCAGCAGGTCAAGGCCGGCACCGTGAAGGCGCTGGCCGCGACGTCGTCGGTGCGCCATCCCGAACTGCCCGACGTGCCGACGCTCAAGGAGCAGGGCATCGAGATGCCCGACAGCGGCTGGTTCGGCCTGTTCGCGCCCAAGGGCACGCCGTCGGATGCGATCGCGCGGATGGCCGGCGAGATCGAGCGCGCGCTCGCCGCGCCCGGCACCCGCGAGACGCTGGTGAAGTTCGGCCAGCACCCCCAGTACATCGCCCCCGAGGCCTTCGCCGCGCGCGTGAAGGCCGACAGCGCGATGTTCCGCGACCTGATCGCGCAGGCCGGCATCAAGCTCGACTGACGCGCACAGAGGAGACGACCATGAACGACCGATCCCCCGCGATCCACGTGCAGCGCTCCGTGCGCGAGCGCGTCGGCGAGGCCGAATGGCAGGCGCGCGTCGACCTCGCCGCCTGCTACCGGCTGGTGGCCGACCTGGGCCTGACCGAGATGATCGCCAACCACATCTCGGTGCGCGTGCCCGGCCACGACGACCAGTTCCTGATCAACCCGTACGGCCTGCTGTACGAGCAGATGACCGCGTCCAGCATGATCAAGGTCGACCACGACGGCCGCGTGCTGCTCGACGAGACCGGCTTGGGCGTGAACCGCGCCGGCTGGGTGATCCACGACTGCGTGCACCGCGCGCGGCCCGACGTGCATGCGATCGCGCACACGCACTCGCTCGCCGGCATGGCGGTGTCCGCGATGACCTGCGGGCTGCTGCCGCTCGCGCAGAGCTCGATGCGCTTCGTCGACGTCGCGTACCACGACTACGAAGGGCTGGCGCTGCGCACCGAGGAGCAGGCGCGCCTGGTGGCCTCGCTCGGCGAGCGCGAGGTGATGATCCTGCGCAACCACGGGCTGCTGGCCTGCGCACCGTCGATCCCGCAGGTCTTCAACAGCCTGTGGCGGCTCGAGCGGGCCTGCGCGCTGCAGGTCATGGCGCTGTCGTGCAACACCGAGCTGCGCATGCCCGAGCCCGAGGCGGTCCGCTACACCAACGAGCAGTTCCGCGCCGGCATCCAGAAGATGCCGCTCGGCCTGCGCGAGTGGCCGGCGCTGCTGCGCAAGCTCGACCGCATGGACCCGTCGTTCCGCGACTGAAGCCGCCGCCCCACGAGACCCACATTCCATGACCGATCCGAAAGCCTTCGCCGGGATCCGCGTGCTCGACTTCACCCATGTGCTCGCGGGCCCGTACGCCACCTCGCAGATCGCGATGCAGGGCGCCGACGTCATCAAGATCGAGCCGCGCACCGGCGACGGCATGCGGCTCACACCGGTCTCGCGCGAGTGGTCCGAGCGCGGCCTGGGCCCGGCCTGGATGGCAGTCAACGCCAACAAGCGCAGCCTCACGCTCGATCTCGCCAAGGCCGAGGCCAAGCGCATCGTGCACAGGCTGGCCGAAGGCGCGGACGTCGTCGTCTCCAACTTCCGCCCGGGCGTGATGGACAAGCTCGGCATCGGCTGGGAGGCGCTGTCGGCGATCAACCCGAAGCTGATCTACGTCGAGATGTCCGGCTTCGGCTCGACCGGTCCGGAGCGGCGCACCGCGAGCTTCGACGGCAAGATCCAGGCGATGTCGGGGCTGATGACGCTGACCGGCGAGACGGTCAACGGGCCGATGCGCGCCGGCTTCGCCGCGGCCGACGTCGCCACCGGCATCACCGGCGCGTTCGCGATCGCCACCGCCCTCTTCCAGCGCACCCACACCGGTCGCGGCCAGTTCGTCGATGTCGCGATGCTCGACTCGATGATGGGCTTCCTCAACGGCCAGATCGCCGAGTGGTTGAACACCGGTTACAGGCATCCCCAGTACGGCAACCGCTCGGTGAGCATGAAGCCCACCGCCGACCGCTTCCGCTGCGGCGAGGGCTTCATCGTGCTCGCGGTGCTGACCGAGCCGCAGTTCCAGCGGCTGATGACCACGCTCGGCCGGGCCGATGCGCTCGCCGACCCGCGCTTCGCCGACTGGTTCACGCGGATGGAGCACGACGTCGCGCTGCGCGAGGTGATCGAGGGCGCGTTCGCCGACGGCACGCCCGAGCAGTGGGTGACCCGCCTGACCGAGGCCGACGTGCCGTGTGCGCGCGTCACCTCGCTGCCCGAGATCGTCACCCATCCGCAGCTCGCGCACCGCGGCTACCTGCAGCAGGCCGAGACGCCCTACGGGCCGGTCACGCTCGCCGGGCCGGCGTTCCGCTTCCAGCACGGCAACGGGGGCATCGACCGGCCGCTGGCCACGCTCGGCATGCACACCGAGGAAGTGCTGACCGAGCTCGGCTACGATGCGGCAGCGATCGCCGCGCTGCGCGAGGCCGAGGTGATCTGAGCGGACCGCGCCGGCGTGCGCGGCGCACAATGACGAGACGGGGGTCGGCTGCGACCCCGCAGGAGATGCCGTGAGCACCCCGTACGAAGACCTGT
The DNA here is from genome assembly GCA_044342535.1 of Burkholderiaceae bacterium. GTDB lineage: Bacteria > Pseudomonadota > Gammaproteobacteria > Burkholderiales > Burkholderiaceae_E > UBA4615. Next base: position 665 of record JBIIPQ010000326.1, on the reverse strand, counting down.
CCCTCTACATCGACGGCGAGTTCGTCCAGGGCGGCGGACGCCGCGAGCAGGACGTGTTCGATCCGGCCACGGGCGGCCTGATCGGCCGCCTCCCCCATGCCACGTCCGCCGACCTCGACCGTGCGCTGGCCGCCGCGCAGCGCGCCTTCGAGACCTGGAAGACGGTGTCGCCGCTCGAGCGCAGCCGCATCCTGCGCCGCGTGGGCGAGCTCACCCGCGAGCGCACGCAGGCCATCGCACGCAACATCACGCTCGACCAGGGCAAGCCGCTCGCCGAGGCGGTGAGCGAGCTCACGCGCTGCGCCGACCACTGCGACTGGCATGCCGAGGAATGCCGGCGCATCTACGGCCGCGTGATCCCGGCGCGCTTCCCGAACGTACGCCAGTTCGTGCTGCGCGAGCCGATCGGCGTGTGCGCCGCGTTCACGCCGTGGAACTTCCCGTACAACCAGGCGATCCGCAAGATCGCCGCGGCGATCGGTGCCGGCTGCACCATCGTGCTCAAGGGCCCCGAGGACACGCCGAGCGCGGTCGTCGCAATCGCGCGCATGTTCCACGATGCGGGCCTGCCGCCCGGTGTGCTCAACGTCGTGTGGGGCGTGCCCGCCGAAGTCTCGAAGCACCTGATCGAGTCGCCCATCGTGCGCAAGGTGTCGTTCACCGGC
>JBIIPQ010000327.1:0-5143 GCA_044342535.1 Burkholderiaceae bacterium | reverse complement strand
CGGCGGGCGTGCCGGCGCTGATCGAGCTGGTCATCGATCCGCAGGCGATCACCGCGGGGCAGACCATCGACGAGCTGCGCGCGCAGGCGCTGGCGCGGCAGAAGAGCTGACTCGCCGGCGAGCCCCTGCCCCGTCGTGCCCGCTCGTGCCCCCTCGCGCCCGCTCGTGCCCCCTCGCGCCCCCTCGTGTCCCCTCGTGTCCCCTCGTGTCCCCTCAGGGCGCGAGGCTGCAGTCGAGCACCGCCGCGCCGGTGACCGCGCCCTCGCGCAGCAGCTCGAGCGCGCGGTTCGCGTCGGCCAGCGCGAAGGTGCGCGTCTCGCAGACGAACGGCATGCGGGCGGCCAGCGCCATGAAGCCGCTCGCATCGGCGCGGGTCAGGTTCGCGATCGACCGGATCACGCGCTCCTCCCACAGCCGGCGATACGGGAAGGACGGGATGTCCGACATGTGGATGCCGGCGCACACCACCGTGCCTCCGGGCACGATGTCGCCGAGCGCCTTGGGCACCAGCGCACCGACCGGCGCGAACAGCAGCGCCGCGTCGAGCGGCTGAGGCGCGGGCTGCGTCGAGTCGCCCGCCCAGCGTGCGCCCAGCCGCATCGCCAGCGACTGCGCGTCGATGTCGCCGGCCCGCGTGAAGGCGAAGACCTCGCGCCCCTCGGCGACCGCCGTCTGCGCCATCAGGTGCCCGGCCGCGCCGAAGCCGTAGATCCCGATGCGCCGCGCATCCTCGCCGGCCGCACGCAGCGCGCGAAAGCCGATCAGACCCGCACACAGCAGCGGCGCCACCTGGACGTCGTCGTAGGCCGCGGGCAGCGCCACGCAGAAGCGTGCGTCGACACGGGCGTGGGTCGCATACCCGCCGTGTGCATGCAGACCGTTGAAGCGAGCGTCGCGGCACAGGTTCTCGCGGCCGCTGTCGCACCAGCGGCAATGCAGGCAGGTGCTGCGCAGCCACGCCGCGCCCACCCGCTCGCCGAGCCGGAAGCCGTGCGCCCGGGCGCCGCGTGCCAGCACCGTCCCGACGATCTCGTGGCCCGGCACGATCGGCAGCACCGGCGGCGACAGGTCGCCGTCGACGATATGCAGGTCGCTGCGGCACACGCCGCAGGTGCTGACCCGCAGCAGCAGCTCGTCGGGGCCGGGCGGCACCATCGGCATCGTCAGCGGGCGCAGTCGCGCATCGCCGTCGAAGGCCATCGCCCGGAAGGTGTCGGGGATCTCGAGCGGGTCGGTGTCGAGGGTCACGGTCGTCTCCGGGAAGGAACGGGCGGCACGTGTCGCGCAGGGCGTCGGCGGGCCGCCGTCAGGCGCCCCGTCGCATCAGCATCACCACGGCGCCGATCGCGACCGCCATCGCCGCGAAGCCTGTCGCGCAGTCGCGCCCGAGTGCCGCGGTCCCGGCGACGCGCGCGACGCCGGCCTTGAAGACGAGGTTCGCGACCACCGCGATCGCGATCGCCGTGGTCGCGGTATCGGTGCCGATGTCGCCGACGCCGTGCAGGCGCGTGACCGCCAGCGTGATCGCGTCCACGTCGGTCAGCCCCGAGACCGCCGCGACGGCGAACAGCGCTCCGTCGCCCAGGCGCTGCGCACCGACCGCGGCCAGCAGCGACACGAGGCCGTACGCCAGCCCGAAGCCGAGCGCGACCCGCAGGTCGGTGGGGTTGCGTACCTCGGGCAGCGGCGCCGCACCCTCGCGCCGCGCGCGCGGCACCAGCCACGCGGCCACCGGCAGACAGGCCGCGATCGCCGCGCCGGCGACGGCGGCGACGCCCGGCAGCAGGCGCGGCTGCGCGATGGCCGTCAGCAGCGCGAGTCGCACGAGCATCGTCAGGTTCGACAGCAGCACCATCGCGGCGGCCATCGCCGGCCCGCCGCCGGCCTTCGCGTGCCGGGCGAACACCAGCGTGGTCGCGGTCGACGACACCAGCCCGCCCGCCACCGCCGCGAGCGGTGCGCCATAGCGGCGGCCCGCGAAGCGCAGCAGCAGCCAGCCGACGAGTCCGACGCCGGCCACCAGCACCACCATCAGCCAGATCTCCCGCGGGTTGAACGATCCCTGCGGACCGAACGCGCGGTCGGGCAGCAGCGGCAGCGCGATGAACGTCAGCGCGCCGAACTGCAGGATGGGCACGAGGTCGTCGCGACCCAGGCGCCCGGCGACACCGTGCAGCGCGCCCTTGAAGACGAGCAGGGCGGCGACCACGATCGCGACCGGAACGGCGAGCCGCTGCTCGCCCAGTCCGCACAGCAGCCCGAGTGCGCCGGTGACCACCATCGCGACCATCGAGGTGGTGGGCGCCTCGCCCGGCCGCGCGTGGTCGTGCCAGTAGGCGGCGACCGCGATCAGGGCGACGATCGACAGGCCCACCGGCACCAGCAGCGGCTGCTCCAGGCGTCGCGACAGGTCTGCCGCGAGGGCGCCCAGCAGCGCGACCAGCCCGAAGGTCCGGATCCCTCGCGAGTCACCCTTGCGTTCGCGGTCGATCCCGATCAGCAGGCCGATCGCGACCGCCGTGCCCAGCCCGAGGCTGGCGGCGAGCAGGGTCTCGTCCATCCCGCACGTCGCCATTCGGGGCACTGCGGATCAGTGCGCGAACAGCACCGGCACGGTCATCGACTCGAGGATGGTGCGGGTCGCGCCGCCCATCACGAACTCGTACGCGCGCGAGTGGCCGTAGCCGCCCATCACCAGCAGGTCGGTCTGGAAGTCGTCGGTGCGCGACAGCATCTGGTTGCCGATGTCGACGTCCTTGGAGGTCGAGCCCGAGACGTTGGCCTTGACGCCGTGGCGCGCCAGGAAGGTCGCGATGTCGGCGCCGGGCACGTCGCCATGGCCGCCGCGGCCGGCGCGGGCGTTGAAGGTGGTGACCTGCACCTCCTGCGCCTGGCGCAGCAGCGGCATGGCCGAACTCACGGCACGCGCGGCCTCGCGGCTCGCGTTCCAGGCCACCATCGGCCGACGGCCGATCGTCGCGAACTCGCCGGTGTAGGGGACGACCAGCACCGGCCGGCCCGAGCCCATGATCACGCGGCCGATGAAGTCGGGCGTGACGTCGTTGGCCGCATCGTCGTCGTACTGGCCCACGACGATCAGGTCGGCATAGCGGCCGTGCTCGTTGACGACGGCGGCCGGGTCACCGGTCTCGCTGCGCCACTCGACGGCCCGCCCGAGCGTGGGCGCGATGCGGTCGAAGGCGGCGCGCGCCTCCGCGTCCTTGCGCTCCTGGAAGCGCAGCAGTTCCTGCGCGACGAAGGCGCCGCCGTCGGCGACGAAGGGCTCGCTGTAGAGCGGCGACATGATGCTGTAGAGCGCGACGAGGTGCGCGTCGTGCGCGTCGGCCAGGCGGGCTGCGGCCTGCAGGCGCCGGCCGGCGCGCTCGGTCGAATCGAAGTGGGCGAGGATGGTCTTGTAGCCGAAGCTCATGTCCGCTCCTGAAAGGTCTCGGTGAGAGGCGCGCCGCGTCGGGGTGGGCGTCCATGGGTCATAGCGTACGGCGGCCCGCGCCGATCGAGTTGACCTGCGTCAATGGACCCGGGGCGGACCCGGGCAGCCGGTCGAGCGATGATGATCCGGCCGCGCCGGCCAAGCCGGCAATCCCCGCCGGCCGGAGCGGCTACCATGTCGGTCCCGTACGGAGCCGACATGAACGCGCTCGACCGACTCAAGACCCTGACCACCGTGGTCGCCGACACCGGCGACTTCAACACGATGAAGGCGTACGCCCCGCGCGACGCCACGACCAACCCGACGCTGATCCTCAAGGCGGTCGGCAAGCCCGAGTACCGCGGGCTGCTCGACGAGACGGTCGCGCTGCACCGCGGCGAGCCGCTCGAGGCCCTGGTCGACCTGCTGCTGGTGCGCTTCGGTCGCGAGATCCTCGCGATCGTCCCGGGGCGCGTGTCCACCGAGGTCGATGCCCGGCTGTCCTTCGACGCCGAGGCCACCATGGCGCGGGCGCGGCGCATCGTCGCGCTCTACGAGGCGGCCGGCATCGGCCGCGAGCGCATCCTGGTCAAGATCGCCGCGACCTGGGAAGGCATCCGGGCCGCCGAGCGGCTCGAGCGCGACGGCATCCACTGCAACCTGACGCTGCTGTTCGGCTTCCCACAGGCCGTCGCCTGCGCCGACGCCGGCATCACGCTGATCTCGCCGTTCGTGGGCCGGATCTACGACTGGTACCGCAAGCGCGACGGCACGGACTTCGACGGCGAGTCGGATCCCGGCGTCGCGTCGGTCCGTCGCATCCATGCCTACTTCAAGAAGTTCGGTTATCCGACCGAGGTGATGGGTGCGAGCTTTCGCAATGTCGGCCAGATCCTGGCGCTCGCCGGCTGCGACCTGCTCACCATCAGCCCCGAACTGCTCGAGCAGCTGCGCGCCTCGGACGCCGAGGTGCCGCGCCGGCTCGACCCAGCAGCCGCTGCGAAGGCCGCGATCGAGCGGGTGCGTTTCGACGAGAAGCAGTTCCGCTTCGAGCTGAACGAGGACGCGATGGCGAGCGACAAGCTCGCCGAGGGGATCCGCGCATTCGTCGCCGATGCCCGCAAGCTCGACGGCCTGATCGCGGCGGCCGGCGCCGCCTGATCCGGTGCGCCGGCGCGCCGGGGGCGCGCGCGGACGCAGGCCCCGGCGCCTCAGCCGCGCCCGGTGCTGCCGAAGCCGCCCGCGCCGCGCTGGCTCGCGGCGAAGTCCTCGACCACGCGAAATCGCGCGCGTGCCACCGGCACGATCACCATCTGCGCGATCCGGTCCATCGGCTGCACGGTGAAGGTGCCGGACTCGCCCGACTCGAGCGGATTGCGGTTCCAGCACGAGACCATCAGCGGACCCTGGTAGTCCGAATCGATCAGGCCGACCAGGTTGCCGAGCACGATGCCATGCTTGTGGCCGAGCCCCGAGCGCGGCAGCAGTATCGCCGCGTAGCCGGGGTCGGCGAGATGGACCGCCAGGCCGGTGGGGATCAGTACCGTCTGGCCCGGCGCGATCCGCAGCGGCGCGTCGATGCAGGCACGCAGGTCGAGGCCGGCGCTGCCGTCGGTCGCGTAGGCCGGCAGCGCTTCGCGCATGCGGGCATCGAGGATCTTCAGGTCGACGTCGATCATGAGGCGTGGGGCGCGTGGGGAGCGCGGGCGGGGG
>JBIIPQ010000461.1:0-3615 GCA_044342535.1 Burkholderiaceae bacterium | reverse complement strand
GTGGCTGCCGACGCACCGACGCAGCGAATCCCGCCGGGAGCCCCGGCCAGGCCGCCCGTCCGCACCGCGGTGCCTTCGCAGGGGGTCGGGGCTACGCTTCGCGCGAGACGGCTGCGGCAGGTGCGCCGCCCTGCCCACCCCTGCCTCTGTCCACCGGCCCCGAGCTTCCGGACGCCACCGAACCAGGCTTCGCCATGCGCAGACTGATCGCCTCCGCCCTCCTCGCCGCCACCGGCGCCCTGCTGCACGCGCCCGACGCATCGGCGCAGGCCGCCCCCGCTGCCGACCGCCTGGAGCGGATCCGGGCCGCCGGCGCGGTCCGCATCTGCATCTGGCCCGACTACTACGGCATCACCTTCCGCAACCCCAAGAGCGGCGAGCTTTCCGGGGTCGACGAGACGCTGTCGCGCGAGTTCGCCCGGGACCTCGGGGTCAAGCCGGTCTACGTCGACAGCAGCTTCGCGAGCTTCATCCCCGACCTGCTCGCCGACCGCTGCGACGTCGCGATGTTCGGCGTCGGCATGCTGCCCGAGCGCGCGGCGAAGGTCCGCTTCACCCAGCCCTACCTGCGCAGCGACATCTGGGCGGTGACCACCAAGACCCATCCGTCGGTGAAGTCCTGGGACGACATCGACAAGCCGGGACGCGTGGTCGCGGTGCAGGCCGGGACCTTCATGGAGCCGGTGATGAAGTCGGCGCTGAAGCATGCCGAGCTGGTGTCGGTGAAGCTGCCGGCCACCCGCGAGCGCGAGCTGCAGGCCGGCCGCGTCGACGTCTTCATGACGGACTACGCCTACAGCCGCCGGGTGCTCGACAACGCCGACTGGGCCAGGGTGATGCCGCCGGAGCGCCCGGTGCATCCGCTCGGCTACGGCTACGCGGTCGCGCCGGGCGACGACGCCTGGCTCGCGCGCCTCGACCGCTTCGTCGTCGATGTGAAGAAGGACGGCCGCCTGCTCGCGGCGGCGCGTGCCTTCAAGCTGGAACCGATCGTCGTCCTCCAGTGATCCAGCCCAGGTGACTCCGGTCTCGCGCCTCTGGAGCTGGCCGCTGCTGCGGCTCGAGCAGCTCATCCGGCTGGCCAGCTTGCTGTGCGCGCTGATCGTCATCGGCGCGACGCTGTCGCACGCGCTGCAGCTGCGCGAGGCGATCCAGACCGCTGCCGAGGGCCGCCTGCAGACGGTCGCCCGCGTCCTCGCCAAGGAGGCCAACCGCTCGCTGCTGCAGACCCGCGGCCTGTTCGACCAGGTCGACGAGGCGCTGCGCGGCGACGGCACCCAGCGCACGCCAGCCCTCGACGCGCTGCTCGAGTCGCTGCCGCGACAGCAGACGCTGCTGCGCGAGATCGCTGTGGTCGATCGCCAGGGCATCGTGATCGCGTCGTCGGACCGCCGCCATGTCGGCCTCGACGTCTCCGCCTACGACTTCGCCAAGGCACCCCGCGACGCCCGGCTGCTCGTCGGCCAGCCCAAGGCCGGCCGGGGGCTGAACGCCGGCCGCAAGTCCGAGGGCACCGCGCACGCGTTCGACGGCTTCCTCACCGTGTCACGCGCCACCTCCGAGCTGGCCGATGCGCCGCTGGTGGTCGCGGTGATCGGCGCCGACAGCCTGATCGGCGAGATGAAGTTCCTGTCGCCCGACGAGTCCAGCCTCATCACGGTCTACCGCTACGACGGCACGTTGCTGGCCGCGAGCGAGCGGGACGCGCTGCGTCGTACGACAGAGCATCCGATCTTCACCGACTTCCTGCCGAACCTCGAGAACGGCGGCTACGCCGATCGCCCGGGCGACGCGCGGATCTGGCGCGGGCACTTCGACACCACCGCCGACTTCCCGGTGGTGATCGAGGTCCGCACGCCGCAGGCGGCGATCACCCAGCGCTGGGAACGCGAGCTGGTCTCGCCTTTCGTGATCCTGCTGGTGACGCTGGTGGCGGTCACGCTCTACACCCGAATGACCGCGGGGGCGCTGCGCCAGCGTGCGCGCTCCGAGGAGCAGGCGGCCACGCAGGAGCGGCGGCTGCGCAACATCCTCGACACCGCCGCCGACGGCATCGTCACGGTCGACGGCCGCGGGGTCGTGCGCGAGTACAACCTCGCGGCCGAGTCGATCTTCGGCGTGTCGGCCGCAGAGGCCCTCGGACGGCCGATGTCCGGACTGCTGCCCGAGGAGCGTGCCGACGCCTACCCGGACCGCGTCGAGGACTTCCTGACCGCGGGCGGCGTTGCGGCCGTCGGCCGGGACCGCACGATCGTCACGCAGCGGCGCGACGGTCGCCCGATGGAACTGCAGCTCGCGGTGAGCGAAGTGATCGATCAGGGCGAGCACCTCTTCACCGGCATCGTGCGCGACGTCACCGAGTTCAGGCAGGCCGAACAGCGCTTCCGCACGCTGTTCCAGCGCTCGGGCGAGCCGCACCTGCTGTTCGTCTCGGGCGAGCTGGTCGACTGCAACGACGCCGCCTCGATGCTGCTGCGCGCCGAGCGCCGCGAGCTGCTGCTCGGGCGCCGGCTCGAGCAGCTCGCGCCGGCGCTGCAGGCGGGCGGCACGTCACAGGAGGTGGTGGCGACGGCCTTCGCCGAGGCGCGCCGAGACGGCGTCAAGCGGCTGGTCTGGGCGGCCCGCGGCCTGGACGGCACCGAGTTCCCGGTCGAGATGACGCTGACGCCGATCCGCCTCGGCGCGGAGGACGCGATGCTGGTCGCCTGGCACGACATCGCCGAGCGCCAGCGCTACGAGCAGCAGCTGCGCCAGGCCCGCGACGCGGCCGAATCGGCGGCCTCTGCGAAGTCGCAGTTCCTGGCGATGATGAGCCACGAGCTGCGCACGCCGATGACCGGCATCATCGGCATGGTCGACCTGCTGCACGACTCGCGCATGACCGACGAGCAGCGCCACTTCGTCAGCGTGCTGCGCAGCTCCGCACATTCGCTGCTGACGGTGCTCAACGACGTGCTGGACTACTCGAAGATGGAGGCCGGCCGGCTCGACATGGAGCGTATCGACTTCCGGCCGGCGGCGGTCGCGCAGGAGGTCGTCGCGCTGCTCGCGCATGCGGCCTCGCTGCGCGGCAACAACCTCGTGCTGCGCTGGCGCGACGACGCGCTGCCAGCGCTGTGCGGCGACCCGACGCGACTGCGTCAGCTGCTCTTCAACCTGGTGGGCAACGCGATCAAGTTCACCGAGCGCGGCACGGTCACCATCGACGGCGACGCGCGCACGCTGCCCGACGGGCGCGTGGCGCTGGCCTTCGACGTGCGCGACACCGGCGTGGGCATCGCGCCGGACGTGCTGCCCACGCTGTTCCGGCCCTTCCAGCAGGCCGACAGCTCGACCACGCGGCGCTTCGGCGGCACCGGCCTGGGGCTGGCGATCTGCCGGCACCTGGTCGAGGCGATGGATGGGCAGATCTCGGTCGACAGCCAGCCGGGCTCCGGCTCGACATTCCGCTTCGTGGTGCGTCTGGAGCCGGCCGGCACCACGCCGCCCCTGCCGCTCGAGCAGGACCTGACGCCGGCCGCGGGCATGGCAGGGTTGCGGCTGCTGGTGGCCGAGGACAACCCGACCAACCGGCTGCTGGTCGGGACGCGGCTTCGGCGCGCCGGGCATCGTGTG
>JBIIPQ010000324.1:0-5170 GCA_044342535.1 Burkholderiaceae bacterium | reverse complement strand
GTGAAATTGGTAGACACGCTATCTTGAGGGGGTAGTGGCGAAAGCTGTGCGAGTTCGAGTCTCGCCGTCGGCACCAAATCCAGGGCCCGCCCGCGAGCGTCGGGAGCAGGCCCCCATCAGGGAATCCTCGTGAACATAGAGAGTTACCTGCCCGTTTTGCTCTTCATCCTGGTGGGCGCGGGTGTCGGTCTCGCGCCGATGGTCCTGGGCAAGCTCCTTGGTCCTTCCCGTCCGGATCCGGAAAAACTCTCCCCCTATGAATGCGGCTTCGAGGCCTTCGAAGACGCGCGCATGAAGTTCGACGTTCGCTACTACCTCGTGGCGATCCTGTTCATCCTCTTCGACCTGGAAATCGCCTTCCTGTTCCCGTGGGCCGTTTCGCTCGATGCGATCGGCTTCTTCGGGTTCATGTCGATGATGGTCTTCCTGACGATCCTCGTGGTGGGTTTCGTCTACGAGTGGATGAAGGGCGCGCTGGACTGGGAGTAGCAGGGCGGTAGCACGAGAACCGAGGCAGTACGAGAACCGAGAAATGCGCCCGGCCGCCGGTGGTCACTCCGCCGGGCAGGAGCGCGTTCCGGGCGGGTCGATTTCTGTGGACGACGGACGGGCGCCTGCCGGCGCGCGGACCGACGCGGGTGGCCTCCACCGGCAGCACGGGTGAGCACGCATGAGCATCGAAGGCATCCTCAACGAAGGCTTCGTCACGACGAGCCTCGACAAGCTGATCAACTGGACGCGCACCGGCTCGATGTGGCCGATGACCTTCGGGCTCGCCTGCTGCGCGGTCGAGATGATGCATGCCGGAGCGTCGCGCTATGACCTCGACCGGTTCGGCATCATGTTCCGGCCGAGTCCCAGGCAGTCCGACGTGATGATCGTCGCCGGTACGCTGTGCAACAAGATGGCGCCGGCGCTGCGCAAGGTCTACGACCAGATGCCCGAGCCGCGCTGGGTGATCTCCATGGGCTCCTGCGCGAACGGCGGCGGCTACTACCACTACTCCTACTCGGTGGTGCGCGGCTGCGACCGGATCGTTCCGGTCGACATCTACGTGCCGGGCTGTCCGCCGACGGCGGAGGCGCTCCTCTACGGGATCCTGCAGCTGCAGAACAAGATCCGCCGCACGAGCACGATCGCGCGCTGAAGGCCCCCCGATGAGCTCCCTGGATACCCTGAAGGCCGCGGTCGAGGACGTGCTCGGCGAGCGTGTCGTCGCGTTGACCGAGCGCCTCGGCGAGCTGACCCTGGTCGTGCGCGCTGCGGACCACCTCGAGGTTGCGACCCGGCTGCGCGACCATCCGTCGCTGCGCTTCGATACCGCGCTCGACCTGTGCGGGATGGACTACCTCGACTACGGCCAGGGCGCTCACGATGGTCCGCGCTTCGCGGTGGTCGTGCACCTGCTGTCGGTCGAGCTCAATCACCGGCTGCGCGTGCGCACGTTCTGCCCGGACGACGAGCTGCCGCTCGTGGCGTCGCTGACCGAGGTCTGGCCGGCGGTCGGCTGGTTCGAGCGCGAAGCCTTCGACCTGTACGGCATCGTCTTCGACGGTCATGCCGACCTGCGCCGGATCCTCACCGACTACGGCTTCGTCGGCCATCCGTTCCGCAAGGACTTTCCGGTCACCGGCTACGTCGAGATGCGCTACGACCCCGAGCAGCGTCGGGTCATCTATCAGCCGGTGACCATCGAGCCGCGCGAGATCGTGCCCCGCGTGATCCGCGAGGAAGGCTACGGGATCGGCCGCTGAGGCGGTGGGACCGGGGAGCAGGACCATGGCAGAGATCAAGAACTACACGCTGAACTTCGGACCGCAGCATCCCGCCGCACACGGCGTGCTGCGTCTGGTGCTCGAGCTCGACGGCGAGGTCGTGCAGCGCGCCGACCCGCACATCGGGCTGCTGCACCGCGCCACCGAGAAGCTCGCCGAGACGCGCACGTTCCTGCAGAACGTGCCGTACATGGATCGCCTCGACTACGTGTCGATGATGTGCAACGAGCACGCCTACGTCATGGCGATCGAGAAGCTGCTCGGCGTGCAGGTGCCGGAGCGTGCGCAGTACATCCGCGTGATGTTCGACGAGATCACGCGGATCCTGAACCACCTGATGTGGCTCGGCGCGCACGCGCTCGACGTCGGCGCGATGACGGTCTTCCTGTACGCGTTCCGCGAGCGCGAGGACCTGATGGACTGCTACGAGGCGGTGTCGGGCGCACGCATGCACGCCGCCTACTACCGGCCGGGCGGTGTCTACCGCGACCTGCCCGACCGCATGCCGCAGTTCGTGGTCAACAAGATCCGCAACGAGCGCGCGATCCGCGAGCTCAACGTCGATCGCCAGGGCTCGATGCTGGACTTCATCCAGGCCTTCACCGAGCGCTTCCCTGGGTATGTCGACGACTACGAGACGCTGCTCACCGACAACCGGATCTGGAAGCAGCGGCTGGTCGGCATCGGCGTGGTGTCCCCCGAGCGCGCCAAGGCGCTGGGCTTCACCGGCCCGATGCTGCGCGGCTCGGGCATCGCCTGGGACCTGCGCAAGACCCAGCCCTACGAGGTCTACGACCGGATGGACTTCGACATCCCGGTCGGGCGCAACGGCGACAGCTACGACCGCTACCTGGTCCGCATCGAGGAGATGCGCCAGAGCAACCGGATCGTGCGCCAGTGCGTCGACTGGCTGCGCAAGAACCCGGGTCCGGTGATCGTCGACGACCACAAGGTCGCGCCGCCCTCGCGCGTCGCGATGAAGTCGAACATGGAAGAGCTGATCCACCACTTCAAGCTCTTCACCGAGGGCATGCACGTGCCCGAGGGCGAGGCCTACGCGTGCGTCGAGCACCCGAAGGGCGAGTTCGGCATCTACCTGGTCTCCGACGGCGCGAACAAGCCGTACCGGCTGAAGATCCGCGCGCCAGGCTTTCCCCACCTGCAGGCGCTCGACGAGATGGCCCGCGGCCACATGCTCGCCGACGTCGTGACCCTGATCGGCACGCAGGACATCGTGTTCGGCGAGATCGATCGATGAGCGCAGCCTCCGATTCCATGGACACGTCCGCCCAGCCCCTGCTGTCCCCGGCCGCCTACGTGCGGATGGACCGCGAGGTCGCGAAGTTTCCCGCCGAGCAGAAGCAGTCCGCCGTGATGGCCGTGCTCGCGATCGCGCAGGACGAGGTCGGCTGGGTCTCGCAGCCGGTGATCGACGCGGTGGCCGCGTACCTGCAGATGCCGCCGATCGCAGTGTGGGAGGTCGCGACCTTCTACAACATGTACCTCACCTCGAAGCCGGGGCGCTTCCGGATCGCGGTCTGCACGAACCTGCCCTGCCAACTGCGCGACGGCGAGAAGGCGGCGCACTACCTCAAGCAGAAGCTGGGCATCGACTTCGGCGAGACCTCCGCCGACGGCCGCTTCACGCTCGCCGAGGCCGAGTGCCTCGGGGCCTGCGGCGACGCGCCCGTCATGCTGGTGAACAACAAGCGGATGTGCAGCTTCATGGGCACCGAGCGGCTCGACGCGCTGGTCGACGAGCTGAAGAAAGCCTGAACACCGGAGACGACCAGATGGGTGCGAACGACTTCCGCCAGGCGCTCTCCGACGTGCGCGTCCAGGAGACCTGCTTCCATGGCCGGCACATCACGCCGCAGATCTATGCCGACCTGACGTCGCCCGACGGCTGGAGCATCGAGGCCTACCGCAAGCGCGGCGGCTACGAGGCGCTGACGAAGATCCTCACCACGGGCATGACGCCCGAGCAGGTGATCGCCGAGGTCAAGGCCTCGGGGCTGCGCGGCCGCGGCGGTGCGGGCTTCCCGACCGGGCTGAAGTGGAGCTTCATGCCCCGTCAGTTCCCCGGGCAGAAGTACCTGGTGTGCAACTCCGACGAGGGCGAGCCGGGCACCTTCAAGGACCGCGACATCCTGCGGTACAACCCGCACATCGTCATCGAGGGCATGGCGATCGCCGCGTTCGCGATGGGCATCACCGTCGGCTACAACTACATCCACGGCGAGATCTGGGACACCTACGCGCGCTTCGAGGAGGCGCTCGAGGAGGCCCGTGCGGCGGGCTTCCTGGGCGCGAACATCCTCGGCTCGACCTACTCGTTCCAGCTGCACGCCTTCCACGGCTACGGCGCGTACATCTGCGGCGAGGAGACGGCGCTGCTCGAGTCGCTCGAGGGCAAGAAGGGCCAGCCGCGCTTCAAGCCGCCGTTCCCGGCGAGCTACGGCCTGTACGGCAAGCCCACCACGATCAACAACACCGAGACCTTCGCCGCGGTGCCGTGGATCATCCGCAACGGCGGCGCGAACTTCCTGGCGATCGGCAAGCCGAACAACGGCGGCACGAAGATCTTCTCGGTGTCGGGCGACGTGGAGAAGCCGGGCAACTACGAGATCCCGCTGGGCACGCCGTTCTCGAAGCTCCTCGAGCTGGCCGGCGGGATGCGCGGCGGGCGCAAGCTGAAGATGGTGATCCCGGGCGGCTCCTCGATGCCGGTGCTGCCTGCCGAGATCATGATGGCCACCGACATGGACTACGACTCGATCTCGAAGGCCGGCTCCATGCTCGGCTCGGGCGCGGTCATCGTGATGGACGAGACCCGCTGCGCCGTGAAGTCGCTGCTGCGCCTCTCCTACTTCTACTACGAGGAGTCCTGCGGCCAGTGCACGCCGTGCCGCGAGGGCACCGGCTGGCTGTGGCGCATGGTCCACCGGATCGAGCACGGCGAAGGCACCCAGGAAGACCTCGTGCGTCTGGGCGAGGTCGCCGACAACATCCAGGGCCGGACGATCTGCGCGCTCGGCGATGCCGCAGCAATGCCCGTCAAGGCCTTCCTGAAGCACTACTGGTCCGAATTCGAGCACCACGTCGAGCACAAGCGCTGCGTCGTGCCGGCCTACGTCTGAGCACATCCATGGTCGAGATCGAAGTCGACGGCAAGAAGGTCGAAGTGGCCGAGGGCAGCATGGTCATGCATGCGGCCAACGCGCTCGACATCTACGTGCCGCATTTCTGCTACCACAAGAAGCTGTCGATCGCGGCCAACTGCCGCATGTGCCTGGTCGACGTCGAGAAGGCGCCCAAGCCGCTGCCGGCCTGCGCGACGCCGGTCTCGCAGGGCATGAAGGTGTGGACGAAGTCGGAGAAGGCCATCAAGGCCC
>JBIIPQ010000068.1:0-15303 GCA_044342535.1 Burkholderiaceae bacterium | reverse complement strand
TGGCGACCGGCAGGCGGCCGACGAGGTTGAACTGCTGGAACACGAAGCCGACGCGGCTGCGTTCGTGCCGGATGCGCCGCGACACGCGGCCGCCGGCCTGCATCGTGCGGCCGTAGACCACCACCTCGCCGTCGTCGGCGGCGACGAAGCCCGGCACATGCCGCAGCAGCGTCGACTTGCCGGAACCGGAGGCACCGATCAGCGCGACCATCTCGCCTTCGCCGATCGTCAGCGACACCTGGTCGAGCGCCTTGCGGGTCCCGAAAGCCTTGCTCAGGTTCCGGATCTCGACCGCGTGCTTCATGGCTGGGCGCTCTGTGTCATCGGTTTGAAATGGCCGGCGGATAGCGTCTGTCCCCCGCGGCGTGCCGCCGGTCCGCCGCCGTGGCTTCAGCGTTGAATGGTTCACGCGGCCGGTGACAGCGCCATGACCGCCCGATGACACGTCGATGACAGCCACCGCCCCCCTTCCAGGATCCGTTCATGCCCCGTCTTTCCTTCCATCAGGAATCCCTCCGGATCGCCGGCCGCCGCGTCGCGGGCGACGGGCGCACGATCGAGGTTCGCGACCCGTGGACGGGCGAGGTCGCGGGCACGGTGCCGAAGGCCCGGGTGGAGGACGTGCGCGAGGCGCTCGAGACCGCGCAGCGCTACCGTCCGACGCTGTCGCGTGCGGATCGGGCGGCCATCCTCGAGCGCGCCGGCGCCCTGGTGGTCGCGCGCGAGGACGAGCTCGCGGCGCTGATCACGCTCGAGTCGGGCCTGTGCCTGAAGGATTCGCGCTACGAGATCGGACGGGTGCGCGATGTGTTCCGCTTCGCGGCGCAGGCGGCGCTGCGCGACGACGGCGAGATCTTCTCCTGCGACATCACGCCCCACGGCCGTCGGCGCCGGGTCTACACGCAGCGCGACCCGCTGCTCGGCGTGATCGTCGCGATCACGCCGTTCAACCATCCGATGAACCAGGTCGCCCACAAGGTCGCCCCCGCGATCGCGACGAACAACCGGATGCTGCTCAAGCCGTCGGAGAAGGTGCCGCTGTCGGCGCTGCGGCTCGCCGACATCCTCTACGAGGCGGGGCTGCCGCCACCGATGTTCCAGGTGGTGACCGGCGACCCGGCCGAGATCGCCGGCGAGCTGCTGACCCATCCGGCGGTGGACCTCGTGACCTTCACGGGCGGGGCCGCGATCGGGCGCCGGATCGCCGAGCGCGCCGGCTACCGCAGGCTGGTGCTGGAGCTCGGCGGCAACGATCCACTGATCGTGATGGACGACGCCGACCTCGACGAGGCCGCGGCGCTCGCGGCCTCGGGCTCGTACCGCAACAGCGGCCAGCGCTGCACGGCGGTCAAGCGGATCCTCGTGCAGCGCGGCGTGGCCGATGCGTTCGTCGAGCGGCTGGTCGCGCTCACCCGCGCCTGGACCTGGGGCGATCCGTGCGACGAGACGATCGGCATGGGCACGGTGATCGACGAGGCCGCGGCGCGCTGCTTCGAGCAGCGGGTCGACGAGGCGGTGGCCGCCGGCGCGACGCTCCGGGTGGGCAACCTGCGCGAGGGCGCGTCCTACTCGCCGACCGTGATCGACCATGTCAGGCCCGACATGACGGTCGTGGTCGAGGAGACCTTCGGGCCGGTCTCGCCGGTGATCCGCTTCGACACGCTCGACGAGGCGATCGCGATCGTCAACGGCTCGCGCTTCGGCCTGTCCTCGGGGGTGTGCACCAACCGGCTCGACGTGATCACGCGGCTGGTGGCCGAGCTCGAGGTCGGCACGGTGAACGTGCGCGAGGTGCCGGGCTACCGGCTCGAGCTCACGCCCTTCGGCGGCATCAAGGATTCCGGCCTGGGCTACAAGGAAGGCGTTCAGGAGGCGATGAAGAGCTTCACCAACCTCAAGACCTACTCGCTGCCCTGGCCGGCGTGAGGCGTCGCGCGGCCCGGGCGCGGCTCAGGCGCTGCGCAGGAAGCGGCGCGAGTAGCGCGCCTCGATCCGGTCGAGCGCCAGCAGCATCGGCAGGTCCGCGCAGCCGAACGCGAGGTCGTGATGCGGCTCGCCGATCAGCCGGCCGCCGGCGCGCAGGTAACCCTTGATCAGCGGCGGCACCACCACCTCGCAGCCGAGCGCCAGCGCATCGACCGGCAGCCTGCGCTTCGGGAACACGCGGAACTCCTCGGGCGCGGCATGTTCGGCCCACAGCTCGCGCCACAGCGTCGCCGCGAAGCCGCCGCCGTCGGCAGCCGGCACGCTCGCGCAGCCGATCAGATAACGGTACGGCAGGCCGGCCAGGAGCGCGCCCAGACCCGCCCACAGCAGCATGATGGTGGCGCCGGTCCGATAGTCCGGGTGGACACACGAACGGCCGAGCTCGACCAGCTCGTGCCGGATCGAGCGCAGCCGGTCGGTGAAGAACTCGCTCTCGACGTAGAGGCCACCGGCCTCGCGCCCCTGCTCGGGCAGCATCACGCGGTAGGTGCCCACCACCTCGCCGCTCGCCTGGTCCTCGACGATCAGGTGCTGGCAGAACCGGTCGAAGATGTCCCGATCGACACCCGGCGTGCCGCCGGACAGCCGTGCGCCGTACTCCTCGCTGAAGACCCGAAAGCGCAGCCGCTGGGCCGCCTCGATCTCGTCGGGTCGCGTGGCGAGACGGGCGACGAGGCGGCCCGCCCGGGCGAGCTCGGTGGAACGGATCGGTGCGTCGAGGACCGCGGCCATCGGAAGGCTCCAGCGTGGATCGTTGGACGGCAGCCTGACCGACGCGCGTTGCGCGGGCGTGACCGTCCGATGACGCGTCGATGACGGTGCGTCATCGAACTGAAGCCTCGCCGTCAAGACGGTGTCATGCGGCATCGGCAGCATCCTTGGCGCATGCAGACCATCGATCTCGTCTACTTCGACGCCGGCAGCGGGCATCGCGCCGCGGCCCAGGCCCTGCGCGGCGTGATCGCGGCGCAGCGTCGCCCCTTCCGGGTACGGCTCGTCCAGCTCATGCATGTGCTCGACCCCACCGATGCCTTCAGGCGCGTCTCGGGCATGGCGCCCGAGGACCTGTACAACCGGCGGCTCGCCCGTGGCTGGACTTTCGGGCTGGGGTCGGAGCTGCGCGTGCTGCAGGCGATGATCCGGATCGGTCACCCGGCGCTGGTCCGGACCCTGCGGGCCCACTGGGCGCGCACCGCACCCGACCTCGTGGTCTCGCTGGTCCCGAACTTCAACCGCGCGCTCCACGAGTCGCTGCACGAAGCCCTGCCCGGCGTGCCCTTCGTCACGGTGATGACCGACCTCGCCGACGTGCCGCCGCGCTTCTGGATCGAGCCGGGGCCCCGCGGTCACGTGGTGTGCGGCACGCGGCGCGCGGTCGAGCAGGCGCTCGAGTCAGGGGTCGACGCGGACCGCGTGCATGCGGTGAGCGGCATGATCCTGCGGCGCGAGTTCCACCAGCCCGCGCCAGATGATCGCGAGGCCACGCTGCGCGGACTGGGGCTCGACCCCGCACGGCCGACCGGCCTGGTGATGTTCGGCGGGCACGGCTCGGCACAGATGACCCGCGTGGCCGAGGCGCTCGACGACATCCAGCTGCTGTGCCTGTGCGGCCACAACGACGCCCTGCTCGATGCGTTGCGCGGCCTGCGCCGCACGGCCCCGCTGGCGGCGGTCGGGTTCACCGGCGAGGTGCCCCGCCACATGCGGGCCGCCGACTTCTTCATCGGCAAGCCGGGGCCCGGCAGCCTGAGCGAGGCGCTGCACTGCGGCCTGCCGGTGGTCACCTTCCGCAACGCCTCGACGATGCCGCAGGAGCGCTACAACACGCGCTGGGTGCAGGATCAGGACGTCGGGCGCGTGGTGGCGTCGACCCGGGCGCTGCGCCCCGCGATCGCGTCGCTGCTCGGCGAGCTGGACGCCGTGCGCAGCCGGGTCGCGCGGATCGAGAACCGCGCGGTGTTCGAGGTCGCGGACCTGCTGGCCACACTGCTGAAGCCGGTGCACGGCACCCAGACGAGCGACCGGCCCGAGCCGGCGGTCGCGGCATGAATGCGTTCGCGGAGCCGCTCGACGCCGAGGCCACGCTGCGGGTGCGGACGGTCTGGATCTCCGACCTGCACCTGGGTACGGCGGGCTGTCAGGCCCCGGCGCTGCTGACCTTCCTGCGCGAGGTCGAGTGCGAGACGCTCTACCTCGTGGGCGACATCGTCGACGGCTGGCAGCTCAGGCGCTCCTGGTACTGGCCGCAGTCGCACAACGACGTGGTGCAGAAGATCCTGCGCAAGGCCCGCAAGGGCACCCGAGTGGTCTTCGTGCCGGGCAACCACGACGAGTTCGCGCGGCGCTACGTCGGCCACAGCTTCGGCGGGGTCGAGGTCGTCGACGACTGCATCCACGTGACCGCGGACGGACGCCGGCTGTGGGTGACCCACGGGGACCTGTTCGACGGCGTCGTGCAGTGCGCCCGCTGGCTCGCGCACCTGGGCGACGCAGCCTACGAGTTCACGCTGCGCGCCAACCGGTGGTTCAACGTGGCCCGGGCGCGGATGGGCCTGCCGTACTGGAGCCTGTCGCGCTACCTGAAGCTCAAGGTCAAGCGCGCGGTCAGCTACGTGGGCGACTTCGAGGCCGCGGTCGCCCGCGAAGCCCGCCGGCGGGGCGCACACGGCGTGGTGTGCGGCCACATCCATCACGCCGAGATCCGGACCATCGACGGCGTCCTCTACTGCAACGACGGGGACTGGGTCGAGAGCCTGACGGCGCTCGTCGAACGGCATGACGGCCGGCTCGAGCTCATGGACTTCTCCGGCGCCGCCACGCGGTCCCGGGCCGACACGGCCTTCGCGCAGTCGGGCGCACCGCTGGGCATGAAGACGGTCTGACGGGCAGGCGGCCCCCACGGCGGGGCGAGCCCGGGTGCTCCCGGCGCGTCCTGCATCGCGCCACGCCGCGACACCGCCGGTCCGGCGCCGAGTTCCGCTCGCGCCGGCGGACGGACCCGAGCCGGCCCCGGGCGTCGAAGCTTGCACGGCGTGCCGTGCGGGCCCGCCGCCCGAACCGTCCCTCGCCGCCCCCCGATGCCCGTCCGATCCGCTACGCCGCCCGTTCTTGCGCCCGAGCCGGCCGCCCTGCGCGCCCCTGGCATCGCGCGCGCGGCGGGCTGCCTGATCGCGCTCGGACTCGGCTCGGCGCCCGCACCCGCGCAGACGGCTGCCGAAGCCGCGCCGGCCCCGGCGCCGGCCCCGGTCACGACCGTCCCGCCGAAGCAGCGCAGCGGCACCGCCTTCGTCGTCGACGCCAGCGGCCGGCTGCTGACCAACGCGCATGTCGTGGCCGACTGCGCCCGCATCGAGCTCACCTACGGCGACGGACGCCGCGTCGGCGGTCGGATCGCCGTGCGCGACCCGCGGTCCGACCTCGCGCTGCTGGAAGGCGCGGTGCCCGCGACCGCGGTCGCCGCGTTCGCCCGCGCGGGCGCCCGCGCCGGGGACGACGTGATCGCGCTCGGCTATCCGCTGCGCGGCCTGCTCGCGATGGAGGCGAACGTCTCGACCGGCATCGTCAGTGCGACCGCGGGCCTGAAGGACGATCCGACGCGGCTGCAGATCTCGGCGCCGATCCAGCCGGGTCACTCCGGCGGGCCGCTGCTCGACGAGTCGGGCGCGGTGGTCGGCGTGGTCGTCTCCAAGCTGAACGCGCTGCGCGTGGCGCGCATGACCGGCGACGTGCCGCAGAACGTGAACTTCGCGATCAAGTCCGGCGTCGCGCAGGCCTTCCTGCGCGCCCACGGCATCGAGCCGGCGCTGGCCGAACCGCCGGCACAGCGCCCGCGCACCGCGGACGTGGTGCAGGCGGCTCGGGCGTTCACGGCGCTGGTGGAATGCGCGACGCAGGCAGGGGAGCTCGCGACCGGGGCGCCGCCGGCGACGGGCGCCGCGCCGATCGCCGCAGTGCCCGCCCCGGTCGCCCCCGGCCCGACGGTCGCGGCCTCGACGGCCCCCGCCCCGAGCCTCGACCTCCCGGTGCGCTGCGTGCTCGGCGAGGAGTGCGCGCCGCTCGACTTCTTCGACCATGGCGAGCAGCGCGACTTCGCCTGCGGCCACCGTGCAGCGCCGCGCAGCGTCTACACCCGGTTCGCACTGCTGGGCGAGCACCTGGGCCGCCGCGACCTGGCGATCGTCGCCGCGGCCGACGGCCGCGTGGTCGGGCGCGGCGAGAGCGGGCTCACGCTCGAGCACGGCGGCGGCTGGCGCACCGTCTACCGCTTCGACACCGGGACCGCCCCGGTCCCGGTCGGCACGGCCGTGCGCCGCGGCGACGTCCTCGGTCGCCTCACCCCGTTCAAGTGGGGGACGAGCACCGCGGCGGTGATGGGGTTCGCGGTGACGAAGGACGGCCGTGCGCTCGACCCGTTCCGGCCCGAACCGTCATCGGCCGGCTGCGGTGCCTCGGCCGACACACGCTGGTCGCCCGCCGCCCAGGCCGCGCTCGGCTACGTCGCCACAGCCGTGCTCGACGCCGGCTTCGCCGCGAAGGACCTGGATGCCGCGGGGCTGCAGGCGGGCGACCTGCCGCCGGTCACCCGCGAATCGACGCACCTGTCGTTCTGGGTGCGCCGCGTCGGCGTACGCGCCGGCGACCGCGAGCTGATCCAGGTGCTCGACCCGGCGGGTCGCGCGGTGGGCCGCCACGAGCTCGTCGCCGAGTCCGCACGGGCGGCGGGACTGCTGCAGATCGCGCGCCGCAATCCGGCGGCGAGCTGGGCGCCCGGCACCTACCGGGCGACCTACACGCTGACGCGCGACGGCGCCGAGCTGGTCAGCGCCGTGCGCGAGCTGACGCTGCGCTGAGCGCACCGCGCGCGGCCGCCCGAGGCGGCCGGGCGACACGCCGGAGTCGTAGTGTTCGACGACCTGCGCGAGGCTCGAGAACCGTCCGTCGTGCAAGAAGGCGGTGCCGAGCGCGACGTTCTCGAGCGACGGCGACTTGAACACCACCGTCTCCCCGGCATCGAGCCCGTTGCTGCGCGAGTTCGCGTTGAGCGCGAAGGTCGGCGGCACGTGGCAGCCCGCGCATCCGAGCCCGCCCTGCTGCGGCGCCATGACGAACAGCACCCGGCCGCGCTCCTGCTGCGCGGTGAAGCCGCGGGCCGGCAGCGACAGGCCGCGGTCGGCGAGCGCCGGGTCGTCGTCGAGCGCATAGGCGGTATCCCAGGCGCTGCCGGCCGAGACCATCGCACGCTCGAAGTGCGCGAGCGCCCGCTGGATGCGCGCCTCGGCGATCATGGCGTCGCCGAACGCGAGCTCGAAGCGCTCGGGGTAGCAGGGCAGCGCCGCCATCTTCGCGATCAGCGCCGCCATGCCGCCGGCAGCAGGATCGAAGCCCATCTCGACCGGATGCTGGATCGGCTGCGTGGCCTGCGCCTCGACGCTCGCGGCGCGACGGTCCCAGAACGTCGTGCCCGGGCGCCAGTAGCGCAGGTTGCCCAGCCGCATCGCGTTCGCGGTGGCGAACTGCGTGCCGGCGAAGCCTGCGCTGAAGCGCGCCGGGTCGTCGAAGCCGATCGCCTGCTGGTGGCAGGACGCGCAGGACACCGCGTCGTTCACGCTCAGCCGCTTGTCGTTGAACAGCACGCGCCCGAGCGTCGCGACCCGGTTCGACACCGGGTCGGCGAGCGGGGTGTTGTCGATCGCGCGGACGCGGCCGTCGTAGTGCACGGGCAGCGCGGGCGAGGCGTAGTTCGCCAGCCGCAGCAGGACGAGGTCGAGCCAGCCCGACGCGGTGACCGACAGCGCCTTGGTGCCGG
This sequence comes from Burkholderiaceae bacterium, assembly GCA_044342535.1. Taxonomy (GTDB): domain Bacteria; phylum Pseudomonadota; class Gammaproteobacteria; order Burkholderiales; family Burkholderiaceae_E; genus UBA4615. The sequence goes on along the minus strand of JBIIPQ010000068.1, from coordinate 7,511 downwards.
TGGTGGCGGTCGCGAGCGGATCGGGCGTGGCGGCGGCGACGTCGGCCGGCGGATCGTTCGCTGCGGTGGGGTCCGCGTCGGCGGCCGTCGGCGCGGTCGCGGCCGGCGCGGCAGCGGTCGCGGCAGGCGGGTCGGGCGGCCGTCGGGCCGCCTGCGCCCTTCGATCCGCCGGGCGAAGCCACCACACAGCCGGACAGGGCGGCAGTGGACAGCAGCGCGGCAGCGATGGGCGCCGGCAAGGTGTTGCAGGCGTCACCGGGATGGCGACGGCGCCGTGCCATCGACTGACCGATACGCCCCCCGGTACGATGGACAGGCTGTCGGCGGCCACCGTGCCCGCCGATGTCCCCCTGGAGGTCCCGATGGGCTGGTTCTCGAAATCCGATCCGACATTCTTCCTCGCCACCGTCGTGCCGAGCAGCGGCGGCGCGCAGGTCGGTGCATGGCTGGGCGTGGTCAACGGCGAGGCCATCATCGGCGCCAACATCTTCCGCGACCTGTTCTCGTCGGTGCGCGACGTGGTCGGCGGGCGCGCGGGCGGCTACGAGCGCGCACTCGCCGGCGCACGCGAGGCCGCGATCGAGGACATGAAGGCCGCGGCGATCGAGCTCGGCGCCGACGGCATCGTCGGCATCGACTTCGACTACGAGGTGCTCGGCGAGGCGAACGGCATGATGATGGTCACCGTGAGCGGCACGGCGGTGAAGATGGCCTGATGCCGCGACGGGGCCCGGCGCGCCAGGGGCGCCGGCCGCCCCGCTCAGCGCGGCAGCAGCCGCTGCGCCTGCATCCGCTCCAGCCAGTGCAGCAGCCCGTCCTCGGTGTCGACGACGCCATGGAAGCCATGCTGGTGCAGCTTGATGCCGCTCAGCACGGAGTCTGCGGGCTTCTGCAGGCCGTGCGCGAACGCACGGTCGGTGAACTGCCACGAGCTGCCGACCAGCCCGTCGAGGCTCACGTCGCGCAGCCCGTGTCGCTCGACGACCCGACGCCAGGTGTCGGCGTGCGCGGGCATCTCGCGCGTGAGGTTCATCGGCACGTCGGGGCCGGTCTGCATGCCGAAGTGTGCGGCGACAGACCCCCAGAAGTCCTGCCACAGCAGCGCGTCGCCATTGACGACGTTGTAGGTCTCGTTGGCCGCGATCTCGTGGGTCGCGGCCCACGCGGCGACCTGCGCGATCAGCCGGCTGTCGCTGCCGCCGTTGATGTAGCGCCCGCCCCCGGGCCAGGCGAGCGGACGGCCGAGCTCGCGCATCACCGCGGCATAGGCGCCGATCGCGGCGACGATGTTCATCGGGCTCGACACCGCGTAGCCGAAGACGATCTGCGGGCGCAGCACCGTGAAGACCCAGGCGGCGCGCGGCTGCCGCTCGCGCAGCAGGTCCTCCTGCAGCCAGTAGAAGTTCTCGTGCGGATGCCGCGGCCAGCGCTCCTTGCAGGGCACGGGCCTCGGCTCGACGTGGCCGCCGTAGGCCTTCGTGCCCTGCATCAGCGACACGTGGCGCAGCCCGGGCGCCGACGCCTCGAGCGCGTCGAGCAGGTTGCGCAGCATCGCGAGGTTGACCGCCATCTGCTCGGGGTCGCGCCAGCCGGCGACCAGATCGGGCTTCTCGTAGAGCGCGGCGAACATCAGGTGCGTGACGCGCGACAGCGCCGCGCCGGCGGCACCGCAGGCGGCGGCGTCGGTCAGGTCGAGCGGCAGGTGGGTCACGCCCTCGGGCAGCTCGGGCGGGCGGCGGCGCGACACCGCGATCACCTCCCAGTCGGGCAGTGCGGCGAAGTGCTCGACGGCGGCCGCGCCGACGACGCCGCCGGCGCCGGCGACGAGCATGGTGTGGCGGGCACGCCTGGGGGCCTGGCTCATGGGGAGGTCTCCGTGATCGATGGGCCGCGACGCCGCCTCAGGCGGGTTCGGGCAGGTTCTTGAGCAGCGGCACCAGCGCCTCGGGCACCTCGATCTCGAAGCCGAGGACCGCCGCCGACAGCGCCTTGCCGTAGTTGTCGAGGCACAGGCTGCGCGAGACGCCGCCGCCGAGCGCCCCGTGACACACGAAGTTGATCGCGTGCAGCGCCTCGACCGGGTAGCGCAGGACCTCGCCCTTGATCGCCCCGCCGTAGAAGGCCTTGAAGCGCGCGACGCTCAGCTGCTCGACGAGCAGCGGATAGAGCTCGGGCGCGTACGCGAAGACCGCGATGTTCGACGTGTCGCCCTTGTCGCCCGAGCGGGCGTGCGCGACGTGCTGCAGCATCACCTTCATGGTCTCAGCTCTCGAAGTAGACGACGGATGCGGGAACCTGCTCGCGCGGCACCAGTGCGGACCACACGCCGATCACCTCGCGGGTGCGGTCCTGGTGCGGCACGCGCTTGCCGGTGTGCGCGATGCCGGAGACGGCCATGCCGTCGACCTCGCGGCCGACCTTGACCGCCTCCTCGCGCGTCTTCGTGCGGGCGGCGACGCGCACCGCGACCTCGTAGGGCTCGGGTGCGTTCGCGGGCGTGGCCGCGCCGTGGATGGCGTTCAGGCCCAGGAAGTCGATGCGCACGTCCTCGGCCTGCAGGCCGACGATGCGGAAGCGCTCCTCGAGGATCCGCTTGGCGAGCCGGGCGCGCCGCAGCGCGCCGGGCCCGGCGTAGAAGAACATGTCCTCGCCGATGAAGCCCTCGGTGCAGCCGATCGAGACCTTGAGCGTCGGCGTGCGCGGCTTGCCCGAGATGCCGGAGACCCGCACGCGGTCGGTCGACAGCAGCTCGAGGCGCGCGGTGGTGAAGTCGACGACGACGTCGGGCGTGATGTAGTTCGCCGGGTCGTGGACCTCGTAGAGCATCTGCTCCTTGACGGTCTGCAGCGTCACCGCGCCGCCCGAGCCCGCGACCTTGGTGATGACGCAGCTGCCGTCCTCGGACACCTCGGCGATCGGGAACGCGAGGTTCCACGGCTCGGGCACGTCCTTGAAGCCGGGGTCGGGGAAATAGCCGCCGGTGACCTGCGCGCCGCACTCCAGCAGGTGACCGATGCCGTTGCCCATGCCGAGCTTCTCGTGGTCGAGCGGGTCCCAGCCGAACTCGTGCATCAGCGGCGCCATGAAGATCGACGGGTCGGCGACGCGGCCGGTGACCACGATCCGCGCACCCGCGCGCAGCGCCTCGACGATCGGCTCGGCGCCGAGGTACGCCTCGGCCGAGATCAGCGTGGGCGCCAGCGTCGAGGTCGGCTGCCCGTTCTCGAGGATGCGGTCGGTGAGCTCGAGCACCCGGTCGGTGATCAAGCTGCCGTTGACCGCGGCCACCTTCACGCCGGTATGCCCCATCTCGCGCAGCAGCTCGACGATGCGCCGCGCCGCGCCCTCCGGGTTGATCCAGCCCTGGTTGCTGACGATGCGCGTGCCCTGCCTCATGCAGGCCGGCAGCACCGCGCGCATGCGCTCGTCCAGATAGGTGTCGTAGCCGGGGAACGAGGGATCGCGGCGCGCACGCACCTGTGCGGCCGACACCGTCGCCTCGGCCATCGTCTCGAAGCACAGGTAGTCGAGCGCGCCCTGCTCGGCATTGAGCCGCGCCGGCTCCACGCGGTCGCCCCACCAGGCCGAGCCGGAGCCGACCCTGATCGTCTTGCTCATGTCAGTCCACCTTCACGTTCGCGCGCTGCACGACGCCGCGCCACTTGTCGATCTCGCGCCCGAGGAAGGCGCCGAGCGCCGCGGGCGTGCCGCTGCCGGCGATCGCGCCGTCGGCGGCGAAGCGCTGCCGCGTCTCGGGCTCGGCGAGCACCTCGGCAACCGCGGCGGCCAGCGCCGCGCTCACCTCGGGCGGCGTCCCGGCGGGCGCGAACAGGGCGTTCCACGCGGTCGCCTCGTAGCCGGCCAGCCCGGCGGCCTCGGCCACCGTCGGCAGCTCGGGTGCCGAGGGTGCACGCACCGCGCTGGTCACCGCGATCGCCTTCAGGCGCCCGGCCTTCACCTGCGGCATCGCCGAGAGCATCGTGTCGAACATCAGCGCGACCTGGCCGCCGGCGAGGTCGGTGAGCGCGGGCGCGCTGCCCTTGTACGGCACGTGGGTCATCGGCGCGCCGGCCATCGAGGCGAACAGTTCGGCCGCGAGATGGGTGGACTGGCCGTTGCCGGACGAGGCGTACGGCAGGCCGCCGCCCTTGGACTTCGCGAGCGCGACGGCGTCGGCGACGGTGGCCACGGGCGAGGCGGCCGGCACCACCAGCACCAGCGGGATGCTGGTGAGCAGCGCGATCGGCACGAAGTCCTTGCGGATGTCGTAGCCCAGCGACTTGAAGAGGCTGGGGTTGATCGCGTGCGCGGTCGTGCCGAGCAGCAGCGTGTAGCCGTCGGCGGGCGACTTCGCCGCCGCCTCGGCGCCGAGGTTGCCGCCCGCGCCCGCGCGGTTCTCGATCACGAAGGGCTGCTTGAGGCGCTCGGACAGCCGCTGGCCGACCAGGCGGGCGACGATGTCGGTCGGCCCCCCCGGCGGGTACGGGACGACGATGCGCACCGGCTTCGACGGCCAGGGCTGCGCCTGCGCGTGGGCGGCGGGGGCCGCGGCGGCGAGCACGGCCGCGGCGAGTGCGGCGAGCGCGGTTCTTCTCGGGGTCTGCAAGAGGCCTTCTCCTCGACGCGGCAGTGTCACAGGGCGACCGCGCGGAACACGAGCGCGTCGACGGCGACGCAGCCCTCGCCGCGCGCACCGACGATCACGGGATTCACGTCGAGGCTGGCGATGCCGGCCGCCGGATCGGCGATCAGCGTGCCGACTGCAGCGGCCGCGCGGCAGAAGGCGTCGACGTCCATCGGCGGCTCGCCGCGCACGCCGTCGAGCAGCGGCGCGATGCGCAGTCGGCGCAGCGCGCGTTCGATCCGTTCGGGCGTGAACGGCGCGAGCACGGTGGCCGCGTCGGGCATGGCCTCGACGTACTTGCCGCCGTCGCCGACCACCAGCACCGGCCCGAAGGTCGGATCCAGGTGCGCGCCGATCATCAGCTCGCGCCGGCCGCGCGCCATCGACGCGACGATCACCGCATCGAGCGTCTCGCCGGCCCGGGCGGCGGCGGCCACGACCTCGCGGTACGCGGCCTCCACGCCGTCGGCCGACTCGATGCCGACCCGGACGATGCCGAGCTCGGACTTGTGCGCGATGCGCGCCGAGCAGCCCTTGACGACGACCCGCCCGCCACCGAGCGCCGCGTACGCGGTGCGGGCGCCGGCCGCGCTCGCGCAGACGCGGTGCGCCACCACCGGCACGCCGCGTTCAGCGAGCATCGCGAGGCTCGCGGCCTCATCGAGCATGCGCGTCGCGGCGGGGAGCGTGCGCCGGATCGGCGGCGGCGGGTCGGCCGCCTGCGCGGCGCGCAGCCGCTCGGCGTGGGACACGTACTGTCCGAGCGCCCGGATCGCCTGGGCCTCGGTGGGGTAGACCGACACGCCGTGCGCCTTGAAGCGCTCGGCGACGGCCGGCTGCGAGGCGGCGGCCACCAGCGGCTTGCCGGTCTCGGCGGCGAAGCTCGCGCTGTCGCGCGCGAAGGCCTCGACGTCGTAGCCGGCGCCGGCCACCGCCACGCCGATGAAGAACGCGTCGGCCGCCGGGTCCTTCGCGATCACCGGCAGGATCGAGCCGAACAGGTTGCTGTTCGACAGCAGCGCGGCGGTGATGTCGACCGGATTGCGGGTGGTGGCGAAGCCCGGGAGGATGGTCCTCAGCTCGGCCTGGGTCGCGTCCGACAGCGGTGCGAGCGGCATGTCGGCATCGGTCGCGGCATCGGCGGTCATCACGCACACGGCGCCGGAGTTGCTGATCGCGACCAGCCGGCGGCCCTTCGGCGTCCAGCCCTTCAGGTACAGCTCGGCCATGTCGACCATCTCGGCCATCGTGCGCACCCGCCAGATGCCCTGGTCCTCGAGGAAGGCGTCGACCACGCGGTCCTCGGTGGCGAGCGAGCCGGTGTGCGAGCGCGCGGCCGCGGCGCCCGCCTGCGAGCGGCCCGACTTGAGCGCGACGATCGGCAGGTTGCGGCGCCGCGCGATCCGTGCCGCCTCGGCCAGGTTGTGCGGGTCGGGCAGGCCCTCGAGGTAGAGGAGCAGCAGCTTCAGGTCCGGATCCTCGACGACGGCGGTCGCGAGTTCGCAGACGGTGATGTCGGCGTCGTTGCCGGTGGCATGCGCATGCCGCACGCCGATGCCGCGCCCGCGCAGCAGGCCGTACGGGATCACGCTCATCGCGCCCGACTGGCTGATGATGCCGACCGGGCCGTCCTGCGCCGGCGTGTCGACGAACATCGTCGAGAAGTTGGGCACCGCGCCGTTGCCGAAGTTGGCCAGGCCCTGCGAGTTCGGCCCGACCATCCGCATGCCCGCGGCGCGCGCGCTGGCGACCATCGCCAGCTCCTGCGCCTTGGCCGCCGGGTCGCCGGTCTCGCCGAAGCCCGAGGCCATGACGATCGCGAGCTTCACGCCGGCGGCGGCGCATTCGGCGACCGCGTCGACGGCGAGCTGCCCGGGCACGGCGATCACCGCGACATCGGGCACCGCGGGCAGCGCCGACAGGCCGGCGAAGGCATGCAGCCCCTGGACCGTCTCGCGCGCCGGGTTGATCGGATAGACCTCGCCGCGAAACCCGAAGCGCGATAGGTAGGCGATCGGACGGCCGCCGATCTTGTTCGCGTTCTCGGAGGCGCCGATCACCGCGATCGAGCGGGGGGCGAGGGCGACGCGCAGCGCGTCGCGGGGATCGGTCTTCATCGGTTCGCGCCTCCCGGCGGCTCGCTGCGCTGGCAATACGGAAGCGGCCGTCCGGCGATCTCGCGAAAGCCGAGCACGACACGCTCGCCGATCGCGAGGTCGGCCGGCGCGTGCGCCATCATCCGCGGCCCCTCGTCGAGCTCGACCAGCACCAGGCCGTAAGGCGCGAGCGCGCGGTACGCATCGTCGGGCGCACGGTGCACCACGGTCGCGGCATGGACCGTGCCCTGCCCGCCCGAGGCGAAGGTCTCGGGCGCCTCGCGCCCGCACACCGGGCAGAAGCCGCGGCGGAAGTACCAGACGTGGGCGCAGCCGGCGCAGCGCTGCAGCGCCACGCCCGGCTCGCCGCGGGTCCAGTCGGAGGGGGGTACCGACACCGGCGCGTCGCTCATGCGGCCTCCAGCACCAGGCTGACGTGCGAGGACAGCACGCCGCCGTCGCCGTGCAGCAGCGCCACGCCCGCACGCCGGGCCTGCCGCTCGCCGGCGCGACCGGTCATCTGCAGGTGGGTCTCGGCGAGGTGGGCCATCGCACCGGCCACCCCGCAGTGGCCATACGACAGCAGCCCGCCGTGGGTGTTGAGCGGCAGCGCCCCGTCGAGCTCGAAGTGACCGTCGCGGGCGAGCGCGCCCGAGCCGCCGCGCGGCGCCAGGCCGATCTCCTCGAGCAGCAGCGCCAATGTGACGGTGAAGCTGTCGTAGATCGCGCCGTACTCGACGTCGGCAAGCGTGCGTCCGGCGGCCTCGAGCGCGCGTGCGCTCGAGCGCCCG
>JBIIPQ010000067.1:0-15347 GCA_044342535.1 Burkholderiaceae bacterium | reverse complement strand
AAGCGATCTCCGGCGCGGAACAGCGGTTCGCCGCGCTTGACCCGTCGGCGGGTCGAGACCATGCCGGTGAGCCGGTCGAGCTCGGCCGGGCTCAGGCCTTCGACCAGACAGATGTCATGCAGGCCGCAGTCACCGCAGTTGACGGCATGCGTGACCGTGCCGGCCGCAGTCTTGACGGGCGGAATCGGATGGGCTGACACGATCTTTTCTCCCCGTTTGTAGAAACATTCTAGTCGAGTTTGATGATGATCAAGTGCCCCGAAAGAGCCGGGTGCGAGAGTCTCTCCCATGCACACGCTCTCACGCTCGCCCCACGGCTCGGCCAACGACCCCGGCGGCTCGATCGCGCCGCGCACGGCGTTGATCGAGCGTTTCGACGTCGCCGGCCCCCGGTACACGTCGTATCCCACCGCCGACCGCTTCGTCGAGGCCTATGACGCCTCGAACCTGGACCGATGGCTGAGCCAGCGGGCGGCGGTCGGCTGGCACCAGCCCCTGTCGGTCTACGTGCACGTGCCGTTCTGCGCATCGGTCTGCTACTACTGCGCGTGCAACAAGATCGTCACCAAGGACCGCGAGCGCGGGCGCGCCTACGTCGAAGACCTGATGCGCGAGATCGAGCTCTACGGCGAGCGGCTCGGGCGTCGTGAGCCGGTCGGCCAGATGCACTTCGGCGGCGGCACGCCGACCTTCCTGGACGGCGAGACCCTGCAGACGGTGATCGAGGGACTCGAGCGCGTCTTCGCGTTCACGCCGCAGGCCGAGCGTTCGATCGAGGTCGACCCGCGCACGGTCGACGTCGCGCGACTGCGCGAGCTGCGCGACCAGCGCTTCGACCGGCTGAGCTTCGGCGTCCAGGACTTCGATGCCGACGTCCAGGCCGCGGTACACCGCGTGCAGTCGACCGAGCAGGTGTTCGAGCTGACCCGCGCAGCGCGCGAGATCGGCTTCGAGTCGGTGAACGTCGACCTGATCCACGGCCTGCCGCGACAGACCGAGGCGACCTTCCGCCGCACGCTCGAGACGCTCGTCGAGCTGCGCCCCGACCGGGTCGCGGTCTACGGATACGCCCACCTGCCCGAACGCTTCAAGCCGCAGCGGCGCATCCACACCGTCGAGCTGCCGCCGGCCCGCGACAAGCTCGCGATGATGCGCATGGCGATCCAGACGCTGACCGAGAACGGCTACGTCTACATCGGGATGGACCACTTCGCGCTGCCCGACGACGCGCTCGCCGTCGCGCAGCGGCGCGGCATGCTGCACCGGAACTTCATGGGCTACACCACCCAGCCCGACTGCGACATGCTCGGGCTCGGCGTCTCGGCGATCGGCCGGATGGGGCCGAGCTACGCGCAGAACTTCCGCACGCTCGACGAGTACAGCGACTCGGTGCGGGCCGGGCGGCTGCCGATCCACCGCGGCTACGAGCTCACCCGCGACGACATGCTCCGGCGCAGCGCGATCATGTCGATCATGTGCAGCGGCGAGGTCTCGTTCGCGGCCCTCGAGTCCGCCTTCCTCGTCGATCCGAAGCTCGCGTTCAGCGAGGAGCTCGGGCGACTGCGCGAGTTCCAGGAGCTCGGGCTGGTGCGCATCGACCAGGACGGGATCGCTGTGACCGCACCGGGGCGGTACTTCGTGCGGGCGATCGCGATGGTCTTCGACCGCTACCTGCGCTCGGCGATGCAGCGCGGCGCGTACTCGCGGGTGCTCTAGCTAACCCCCCCGTCGCGCCTCGACGCCCTCGACACGTCAGGCGCGCGCCTCGAGCGCGGCCACCGCCGGCAGCGTGCGGCCCTCGAGGAACTCGAGGAAGGCGCCGCCCCCCGTTGAGATGTAGTCGACGTCGTCGGTGATCCCGAACTTGGCGATCGCCGCGAGCGTGTCGCCACCGCCCGCGATCGAGAAGCCGGCCGAGGCCGCGATCGCGCGGGCCAGCGCCTCGGTGCCGCCGGCGAAGGCGTCGAACTCGAACACCCCGACCGGACCGTTCCAGACGATCGTGCCCGCGGCCTGCAGCTGCGCGGCGAGCCGCCCGGCGGTCTGCGGGCCGATGTCGAGGATCAGGTCGTCGGCGGCGACGTCGGCGGCCGCCTTCACCGTGGCCGTCGCATCGGCGGAGAAGGTCTTCGCCACGACGACGTCGGTGGGGATCGGCACCTCTGCGCCGCGCGCCTTCATCATGTCGATGATCGCGCGTGCCTCCGCGAGCAGGTCGGGCTCGGCCAGCGACTTGCCGATCGGCAGGCCGACCGCGGCCATGAAGGTGTTCGCGATGCCGCCGCCGACGATCAGGCCGTCGACCTTGGCCGCGAGGGACTTGAGGATCGTGAGCTTGGTCGAGACCTTGGAGCCGGCGACGATGGCCACCAGCGGGCGCTTCGGCGAGCCGAGCGCCCGCCCGAGCGCGTCGAGCTCGGCCGCCATCAGCGGACCGGCACAGGCGATCGGCGCGAAACGGGCGATGCCGTGCGTGCTCGCCTCGGCGCGGTGGGCGGTGCCGAAGGCGTCGTTGACGTAGACGTCGCAGAGTGCGGCCATGCGGCGCGCAAGCCCCTCGTCGTCCTTCTTCTCGCCCTTGTTCGTGCGGCAGTTCTCCAGCAGCACCACCTCGCCGGGAGCGACGGTGAAGCCGCCGTCGACCCAGTCGCGCTGCAGGCGCACCGGTCGGCCGAGCTTCTCGGACAGACGCTGCGCGATCGGCGCGAGCGAATCCTCGGGGCGCAGCACACCTTCGGTGGGGCGGCCGAGGTGCGAGGTGACCATCACCGCCGCGCCCGCCCGCAGGCAATGCTCGATGGCGGGCACCGACGCGCGGATCCGCGTGTCGTCGGTGATGGTGCCGGCATCGTCCTGGGGCACGTTGAGGTCTGCGCGGATGAACACGCGCTTGCCGGCCAGGTCCAGGTCGCTCAGTCGCTTGAAATGGATCATGGGGTGCGTCGCAAGGATGGGAAGAGAGGTCGCACGCGCGGGCCGGGCCGTCACGCCGTTCGAGCCGATTCTAGCCGCTAGCGGATGGACCGCCGGTCGGCGACGGCGGTCATTCGTCGCAGCATCGTGACGCAACGCACGCTCGCGCACGATGCTCCGTTCAAGCGTCGCACTGCGATGCCGAAGACCTACTGCGCGGCACCTTGGCCGGGAGCGAGGAAGTACCCCAGATGGAAGTGGTGATCGTCGACGACAACCCGGTCAACCTGACGGTGATGGAGCATCTGGTGGGCCGTGTCGACGGGGCCGCGCCACGCATCTTCCGTCGCAGCGAGGAAGGCCTGTCGTGGTGCCGCGAGCACGATCCGGACCTGGTGATCGTCGACTACCAGATGCCCGACATCGACGGGCTGACCTTCATCGAGCGGATGCGCGCGCTGCCCGGCCGCGGCGAGCTGCCGCTCCTGATGGTCACCGCCAACACCGACCGCGACCTGCGCCGGCAGGCGCTCGAGGCCGGCGCGACCGATTTCCTGCACAAGCCGGTGGACCGCGCCGAGTTCACCGCGCGCGTGCGCAACATGCTGCGGCTTCGTGGCATGACGCGGCGGCTGACCGACCGCGCGATCGAACTCGAGCATGCGGTGGCCAAGGCCACCCGGGCGATCGCGACGACCGAGCGCGACACGCTGCTCTGCCTGGCGCGGGCGGCCGAGTTCCGCGACCCCGAGACCGGCGCCCACGTGCTGCGGATGGCGGAGTACTCGAAGACCATCGCGGGCGCGATGGGCCGCGACACCGAATTCCAGACCCTGATCCGCAAGGCGGCGCCGCTGCATGACGTGGGCAAGCTCGGCACGCCCGACCAGATCCTGCTCAAGCCCTCGCGCCTGACCATCGAGGAGATGGACGTGATGAAGCAGCACACGACCATCGGCTGGCAGATCCTGCGCGAGCACCGCTCGCCGGTGCTGCAGATGGGCGCGATGATCGCGTGGACCCATCACGAGAAATGGGACGGCTCGGGCTATCCGCGCGGCCTGTCCGGCGAGGCGATCCCGGTCGAGGGCCGCATCGTCGCGGTCGCCGACGTGCTGGACGCGCTGATCTCGGTGCGCCCGTACAAGCAGGCCTGGGAGCCCGACGCCGCGCGCGCGTTCATCGAGAAGGGCTCGGGCAAGCACTTCGACCCGTCGTGCGTCGCCGCCCTGCATTCGGTGTGGGACGACGTCCTCTCGATTCGGGACGAGTACGTCGACTGACCCGAGCGGGCAGCGCGGCGACCGCCGATCCGACCGTCACGCCCGCCCGGTGCGAATGGAAACCTGTCCCATCCACTGCGATACGATGATCGGGTCCGGTGGGGCGCTCGCCCCAGGCCATGCCCCGGCTCGAAGGACACCCGAACGATGACCCTGCTCGCCGCCCACGCCGCCCACGCCGCCACCGATCTCGAGACGACCGCCCCCTTCGACGGGCGACCGCCCGAGGCGTTCCGCACGCGGGCCGACGCCATGGCGCGCTTCGAGGGCGATACGGTCTTCTACGAGCGTATCGTGCCGCTGTTCTGCTCGGCCGCGAGCGAGCAGGCCTGTGCCCTCGTCGAGGCCACCACCGCCGGCGACCGCGACCAGATCCAGCACTGGGCGCACACGCTCAAGGGCTCCCTGCTGACGGTGGGCGCGACCGCGAGCGCCGATCTGGCGGAGCGCATCGAGCGCGCCGGACGCGAAGGCCGCCAGGAAGGGCTGCCGGCGCTGGTGCGCCGCCTCGTCGCCGAGACGGCGATCGTCGTCGCTCACCTGGGCACGCCGGACGCCTGAGGCGAGCGGATCACTTGGCCGACATCAGCGCGACAGTGGTGTCGAGCATGCGGTTGCTGAAGCCCCACTCGTTGTCGTACCAGCTCGAGACCTTCACGAGCCGGCCCGACACCTTGGTCAGCGTCGCATCGAAGATCGACGAGCGCGGATCGTGGTTGAAGTCGCTGGAGACCAGTGGCGCGGTGTTGTAGCCGAGGATGCCCTTCAGCTCGCCTTCCGACGCGGCCTTCATGATCGCGTTGACCTCGTCGGCGGTCGTGTCGCGCGCCGCGATGAACGACAGGTCGACGATCGACACGTTGATGGTCGGAACACGGATCGCGTAGCCGTCGAGCTTGCCGGCCAGCTCGGGCAGCACGAGGCCGACCGCGGCGGCTGCGCCGGTCTTGGTCGGGATCATGTTGTGCGCGGCGGCGCGCGCCCGGCGCAGGTCCTCGTGATAGACGTCGGACAGACGCTGGTCGTTGGTGAACGCGTGGACGGTGGTCATCAGCCCGTTGACGATGCCGATGGTGTCGTTCAGCGGCTTGACGACCGGAGCCAGGCAGTTGGTGGTGCACGAGGCGTTCGAGATCACGGTGTGCGAGGCCTTCAGCACGCCCTGGTTGACGCCGAACACGACCGTCGCATCGACATCCTTGCCGCCCGGCTGCGAGATCACGACCTTCCTGGCGCCGCCCTTCAGGTGGGCCGAGGCCTGCTCCTTCGTCGTGAAGTAGCCGGTGCACTCGAGCACCACGTCGATCTTCTCGTCGCCCCAGGGCAGCTTGGCCGGGTCGCGCTGCGCGAAGACCTTGATCCGGTCGCCGTTGACGACCATCGAGTCGCCGTCGACCGACACCGTGCCGCTGAACCGGCCGTGCGTGGTGTCGTACTGCGTGAGGTGCGCGTTGGTGTTCGGGTCGCCGAGGTCGTTGATCGCCACGATCTGCAGGTCGTGGGTCTTGCCGCCCTCGTAGTGGGCGCGCAGGATGTTCCGGCCGATTCGGCCGTAGCCGTTGATGGCGACTCGCAGGGTCATGACAGTTCCTCAGGTTGAATGCTTGGCGAGCACGGCCCGGACGGTGTCCGCGACGTTCTCGGGCGTGAATCCGAAGTGCTTGAACAGCGCGCCGGCCGGGGCGGACTCGCCGTAGCGGTCCAGGCCGATCACGGCGTCGCAGCGGTATTTCCACCAGCCGTCGGTGACACCGGCCTCGATCGCGATCCGCGGCAGAGTCTCGGGCAATACGCGTGCCTTGTATGTGACGTCCTGCCGATCGAACACCGACGTCGAAGGTATCGACACGATCCGGACCTCGATCCCGTCGGCGGCGAGCAGCTCGCGCGCGGCCATCGCCAGGCCGAGCTCGGAGCCGGTGGCGATGATCGCGCAGCACGGCTCGGCGGCGTCGCGGACCACGTAGCCGCCGTGGCGGACGGCCTCGACCTGCGCATCCGAGCGGCTCACGAAGGGCACGGCCTGGCGCGACAGCAGCAGCGCGCTCGGGCCGTCGTCGCGCTCGATCGCCATCGCCCAGGCGACCGCCGACTCGACCGGATCCGCCGGGCGCCAGACGTCCAGGCCCGGGATCAGCCGAAGGCTCGCGGCGTGCTCGACCGACTGGTGGGTCGGGCCGTCCTCGCCGAGGCCGATCGAGTCGTGGGTGAAGACGTGGATGACGCGCTGCTTCATCAGCGCCGCCATCCGGATGGCGTTGCGCGAGTAGTCGCTGAAGGTGAGGAAGGTGCCACCGAACGGCAGATGGCCGCCGTGCAGCGCGACCCCGTTCATCAGCGCGGCCATGCCGAACTCGCGCACCCCGTAGTTGATGTGGCGCCCGGCGACGAACGACTGCCCGTCGGGCCCGCCGGAGCTGCGGAACGCGCCGGCCCCCTTCCAATCGGTGAGGTTCGAGCCGGTCAGGTCGGCCGAGCCGCCGAGCAGCTCGGGCAGCGCCGGTCCGAAATGGTTCAGCGCGTTCTGCGAGGCCTTGCGCGTGGCGATGGTCTCGCCGCGGGCGACGGCCTCGTCGATCGCGCGCTGCGCGGTGAACTCCCAGGTCGCGGGCAGCACGCCGCGCATGCGGCGCTCGAACTCGCCCGCCTCCCGCGGGAAGCGCTCGGCGTAGGCGGCGAACAGGTCGTCCCAGGCGGCCTGGCGCTGCGCGCCGGAGCCGGTGGCGTCCCAGGCCGAGTAGACGTCGGCCGGGATCTCGAAGGGGCCGTGGTTCCAGCCCATCCAGCGGCGCACGCCGGCGATCTCCTCGACGCCCAGCGGCTCGCCGTGCGCCTTCGACTTGCCGGCACGCGTGGGCGCGCCCTTGCCGATGACGGTGCGGCACTGGATCAGGGTCGGCGCGAAGCGCTGCCCGCCGGGCATCTCGCGGCCGTTGGCGCCCCATTCCTTCGCGATCTCGATCGCGGCGTCGACCGCATCGACGTCGTGGCCGTCGACGTCGGCGATCACGTTCCAGCCGTAGGCCTCGAAGCGGCGGAGGGTGTCGTCGCGGAACCAGGCGCCGACCTCGCCGTCGATGGAGATGCCGTTGTCGTCGTACAGCACGACGAGCTTCGACAGGCCCCAGGTGCCCGCCAGCGAGCAGACCTCGTGCGAGATGCCCTCCATCAGGCAACCATCGCCGGCGAACACCCAGGTGAAGTGGTCGACGATCGGGAAGCCGTCCCGGTTGAACTCCGCGGCCAGCATCCGCTCGGACAGCGCCATGCCGACCGCATTCGCGAGGCCCTGGCCGAGCGGGCCGGTGGTGGTCTCCACGCCCGGGGTGATGCCGACCTCGGGATGGCCCGGGGTCTTCGAGTGCAGCTTGCGGAAGCGGCGCAACTCCTCGATCGGCAGGTCGTAGCCGGTCAGGTGCAGCAGCGCGTACAGCAGCATCGAGCCGTGCCCGTTCGACAGCACGAACCGGTCGCGGTCGAACCAGGTCGGGTGCGCGGGGTTGTGCTTGAGGTGCCGCCCCCAGAGCGCCACCGCGATGTCGGCCATGCCCATCGGCATGCCGGGGTGCCCCGAGGCGGCCAGCTCGACCGCGTCCATCGCGAGCGCGCGGATGGCGGCGGCCATGCGCGCCGGCTCGCTGCGGTCGCGGGGGGCGTCGACGGGCGCGCCGGTCGGGGCGTCGTAAGAGGGGGTCTGCATGGGGGCGCCTTGGGGGCCTTCGGGCCCGACCTGGGGGGAAAGCGTGGATTTTATCAAACGGGCGCACCCCGTCGGAGGGCGCGCTACACTGCGCCGCGATGGCCGCTCCCTCGGTATTCCGCCTGTTCCACGCCGGCCCGTTCGCCGCGCACGCCACGCTGCGGCTCGATCCGGATGCCAGCCATCACGCGCTTCGCGTGCTGCGGCTGGCCGCGGGCGACGCGCTCGAGCTGTTCGACGGACAGGGCCGGCGCTGCGCGGCCACCCTGCTCGATGCCGATCCGCGCGGCGCCTCGGTGCTCGCCGGCGCTCCGGTCGATGCCCGCACCGAGAGTCCGCTCGCCCTCGGCCTGGCCCAGGCGCTGCCCGCCGGCGACAAGATGGACTGGGTGGTCGAGAAGGCGATCGAGCTGGGCGTGGGTGCGATCCAGCCTCTGTTCTCACGGCGCTCGGTGCTGAAGCTGGACGAGGCGCGCGCCGCCAAGCGCCTCGCGCACTGGCGCCGCATCTCGGTCGCCGCGTGCATGCAGTGCGGCCGGGACGTGCTGCCCGAGATCGCCGAGCCGATGCCGCTCGCCCGCTGGCTCGCCCGGCCCGGCGGCCCGGGTCGGCCGGCGCCCGGGGGCGTGGCCGAGCCGACGCCTCGGGCCGGTGCGGACGGGCACAGGCCGCTGCGGCTGCTGCTCTCGCCGCACGACGGCGGCGGGCTCGCGGCGCTGCCCCCGCCGCAGGCCGGGGCCTGGCTGCTCGCCGGACCCGAGAGCGGGCTGGACGACGAGGAGACGGCGCTGGCGATCGCCTCGGGCTGGCACGCGCTGCGGCTGGGGCCGCGCACGCTGCGGACCGAGACCGCGGGACTGGCCGCGCTGGCCGCGCTGCAGGCACGCTTCGGCGACTTCTGACGCCGGCTCGCCCGGCCGGAATGTGGCGGATGGTGACAGGCCGGCGCACCGGCGCAGGCGGCACCGGCCTGCGCTAAGCTGGACGGGCCGGCGCCGCGGTGCGCGCCCTCCACCCGACACAAGGAATTCGACATGAGCCTGATGGACTCCCTCCTCGGCGGCCTCGGCGGCGCGCTCGGCGGCCAGGCCCCGCAGGGCAACCCGATGATGCAGGCGGCGATGGCCCTGCTGGCCGGCGGCCAGCAGGGCAGCGCGGGCGGACTCGCCGATCTCGTCTCGGCCTTCACCAAGGGCGGGATGGGCGACGTGGTCCAGTCTTGGATCGGAACGGGCCAGAACCTGCCGATCTCCCCCGAGCAGCTCCAGCAGGTGCTCGGCGGCGACACCCTGGCCGGCCTGGCCAAGCAGCTCGGGCTGTCGGCCCAGGATGCCAGCCAGGGGCTGGCCGGGCTGCTGCCCCAGCTCGTCGATCAGCTGACGCCGCAGGGTCAGCTGCCGCAGAACGGCCTGGGGGACATCGCCTCGATCATGGAGAAGCTGGGCGGGCGCCGCGGCTGACCGACCAGAAGGTCCGAAACGCGACGCCCCGTTCGCCGAAGGCATCGGCGGCGTCGCGAAAGACGTCCAGCAGCGCATCGCGCGTGTCGTCGTCGAAGCCCGGGGGACCGGGCAGGCGCTCGACCACCAGCACCAGTCCCGGGGCGGGGGCACCGGCCTCGGGCTCGAGATCGGTCAGACAGTCGTAGAGCGCATCGAGGTTCGCGCCGAAATGCGACGGCAGCGCGAAGCCGCGCGCCAGGGCGGCCATCACGCCGGCCTTGTCGCGCGCCCCGCTGCAGTCGGCATGCAGGAAGCGCTGGCCGGCCGCGTGCGCCTGGCGGCGCAGCGTCGCGGGGCGTCGATCGGCCAGCCGTTCGACCGCGTTCGGCGGGAGGCTCTCGAGCGGGGTCATCGGGTCACTCCCGGATCCGACGGAACGACGCGTAGTGGTCGTCGGTGTACCAGTACTCCCCCGACGCGCGCGGATCGCCTCCCGCAACGATGCGGCGCGCACCGCGATCGCGCGAACCCGGCGTCTTGACGGTGTACTCGGTGTAGTAGCCGCGGGCCTGCCGCGGCAGCAGGCGCTCGCGGTTGCCGAACACGGTGCCGTCCTTGGCGTACGGGAACGGGCCGCCCGCACGGATCAGCGTCAGCGTCTCGCGGGCCTCGCGCGGCAGCTCGCGCAGCGCGATCTCGCTGCCGGCGGCCGGGACCCGCTCGTCGAGCGCGACGGCCAGCGCGCCCGCGAGCAGCGCGAGCACGACCAGGACGACACCCCACCACCGGCGCATGGACATGCACCGAATGCTACGGCAGTCGGCTCAGGCGAGCGACAGCGGCGGGCGCTCGAGTTCGGATTGCGTGTCCGCCGGGGGCGCCGCGCGTTGGCTCGCGCCGGTCCCGCACGCGGCCCGTTCGCCACCGGTGACCGATCCGATCGCACGGTCGAAGGTCGAGTCGTCCGGCGCGATCCGCGCCTGTCCGCGCTGCAGCATGAAGGCGAACTCCGCCCCCTGCAGGGTCAGGCTCTCCTCGGGCTGCCGGGTCAGGATGAAGAGCTTGCGGGCGGGGCTGATCCAGGCGAGCTTGAAGACGCGCGCCCCGGCCTCTTCCTCGATCTCGATGCGCTGGCCGCGGCGCATCGCCGACAGCACCTGGTCGGACGCCGACACGGTGGGGGCACCTTCGGCCTCCTCCGTGCGCGGCTCGAAGCGCACGGTGCCGTCGGGCTGCATCCGCACCGAGACCGGCCCACCGGAGCTCGATGCGGCGCCCGGCGCAGCCGCGGGCGCCGGGGCGGCCGCGGACTGCGAGCGCCTCTTGGCGGCGGCGATCTCGAGCGTGTGGGCGCGCAGCAGCTCGTCGAAGAACGCGGTCCGCTCGGCGTCGGGGATCTCGACCCGCGCCAACCCGTCCTTCACGCCGCGGATCAGGTTCGGCAGCACCGTCGCCAGCCGGACGATCTCGTCCGACTGCTTGGGGGCCACGCTCCAGACGAGGTAGTCGGCGACTCTTGTCGCGGCCTCCCAGGCCTGGACGGCGGCCTCGCCCTCGTGGTCGGCGCGCTGCCGGGCGAGCACCTGCGTCCACCACCGATGCAGGAACTCGCGCAGGAACGGCGGCGTGTCCTTGTCCAGACGCCGCCCGAGCTCGGTGCGCGCCTCGTCCTGGGCGATCGCGAGCGTCTCGCGCATCGCGGCCTCGCGGGCCACGGCCTCGAGGCTGGCCGCACGGCGCTCGGACTCGTCGCGCGCGAGCGCCTCGATCTCCTCGAGACAACGCTCGAAGATCGACAGGTCGGCATCGAACTCGGCGACGATGCGGTCGACGACGCGGGCCAGCCCTTCGGTCATCGGCGAACCGCGCCCGAGGTCGGCGTCCGGGTCGGCCCCGACGTCGGAGATGCGATCGATCAGCCGGCGCATCGGATGCTGGCGACGCGCGAAGAAGCTCCGGTCGAGCAGCGCGGCCTTGACGGCGACCACCTGCAGCCGCAGCAGCTGCTGCTTGATCGAGTCCGGCAGGCGCCGGTCGGAATAGATGTAGTCGAACACCATCGAGACGATCTCGACGGTGATCTGGTCGAGGGGCGAGCCCTGCTCGCGCACCCGCTCGACGATCGCCGGCAGCATGCCCGCGACGCCGATCTGCTCGGGGTCGCGCTGGATCGCGGTCAGCGACGCGACCAGGGGGCGCTGCACCGGTGCGACCGGGATGTCGGCGACACCGAACATCGCGGGGTTCGACAGCATCCGCGCGACATGCTTCCGGCCGGCCGGCCGGCCGGCCGTCGCGTCGACCATCGCCGCCTGCAGCGCCTCCATCGGATCGACGATCGCGCCGTAGCCGTAGCCGTCGACCGCCGCGGCCGCGCCGTCCTCCTCCCACTGTGCGCCCCCCGGGCCGGGCGAGGTGCCCGTGCGGGACGCGCCGCCGCGCGTGGGGGTGCCGTCCGTGCCGCCGCCGTGCGACGACGAGCCGCCTCGATTCTGGGCACCGTACGGATGTGCCCCCCCGTGCTGCGGGCCCGCGCCGGCCGCATCCGGCCCGTGCGCGGCCGACTCGCCGGGGCGCCGGGTCGACGGGAAGGTCTGCACCTGCGGACGGATCTTCGGCAGCACGTGGTTCGAGCGCAGCCGCTCGTTGACGGCAGCGTACAGGCCGTTGAGGTTCTGCGACACATGGGGCTCGAATGCATCGAGCAGCGCGACCTTGACGTCGGTGCGGGGCGACAGCTCGGCGAGCGCGTTCTTGAGCGCTTCGAACACCGCCTCGGGCGAGACCGGATGCTTGCCTTCGTCGAACCATTCCCGATCGAGCAGCGCACCGAGCCGCGCCCGGATGCCCAGCACCTCGTCGGGATCGAGGCGGCTCTTGGTGCGGCCGATCAGGCGATCGACGCTCATCTGGTCGCGGATCACGTCGTCCGAGACCAGCTGCAGCGGCGCGTCCGCGTCCGCGTCCGCGGCCGCCGTCGCGCCGTCGGTGGCCGACGGCCTGTCCAGCGCGTACAGCCGGCGCTCGAAGATGTCGCCGAAGCTGCGCCGGAAGCGGGTCTCGATCTCGGTGCGGTTCTCGCGCACCAGCATCACCGCATCGAGCAGCGCCTGCTGCTGGTCGGAGCGCAACGAGCGCAGTGCTTCGGCCGTCAGCTCGTCGCTCATCTTGTTGAGGGCGTCGGCGACGACCTCGCCCATCCGCTGCAGCACGAGATCGCGGCATCCCTCGAGCAGCTCGAAGCGCTTGCGTGAGTGCCCGGGCACGCCGGCGCCGCTCCCGGCTCCCGGCTGCGCGCCCACGCTCTCCATCGGATGTTCGCTGATCGCCATGGCCTCGGAGCCGCGAGAGATGCGGCCGACGGCGGGTGGAATCACCTGCCACGGTGGAGGGTAGCCACGCTGCAGCCCCCCCGCAGGCGGCGAGGGCCCGACGCGCATCCGCGCCCGACGAACGGCACGCGCCCGCGTCACCCGCCTGCCCGCCGGTCGGCCCGCGCCGACCGCAAGGCCCGCGCGGCCCTCCGCCCGTGCCGCTCAGCGCGTCGCGTTGATGTCCACGATGGTCCAGGCGGTCATGTTGACCAGCCGGCGCACGGTCGAGGATGCGGTCAGCACATGCACCGGGCGGGCTGCGCCGAGCAGCACCGGGCCGATCGCGATGTTGTTGCCGGCCGCCGTCTTCAGCAGGTTGTACGAGATGTTGGCCGCGTCGATGTTCGGCAGCACGAGCAGATTCGCCTCCCCGGACAGGGTGGTCCGAGGCAGCAGCCGGCGCCGGTAGTCGCTGTCGAGCGCCGCGTCACCGTGCATCTCGCCGTCGATCTCGAGGTCCGGCGCCCGCTCGCGCAGGATCGCCAGCGCATCGCGCATCTTGACCGCGGAGGGCCGGTTGGAGGATCCGAAGTTCGAGTGCGACAGCAGCGCCACCGAGGGCTTGATCCCGAAGCGGCGCAGCTCGTCGGCGGCCATCAGCGTGATCTCGGCGAGCTCGGTGGCAGAGGGGTCGGCATTGACATGCGTGTCGACCAGCGTGACCTGTCGCCCAGGCAGCATCAGCGTGTTCATCGCCGCGTAGACGGTCGCGCCGGGCTTGCGGCCGATGACCTCGTCGATGAACTGCAGGTGCTGGGAGTACGGGCCGAAGGATCCGCACAGCAGGCCGTCGGCCTCGCCTCGGTGGACCATCAGCGCGCCGATCAGCGTGTTGCGTCGGCGGACCTCGATCTGCGCGTATTCGGGCGTGACGCCCTTCCTCTCGACCAGCGCGTGGTAGGTCTGCCAGTAGTCGCGGAAACGCTCGTCCCACTCGGGGTTGATGATGCCGAAATCGCGGCCGGCACGGATGCGCAGGCCGAAGCGTTCGATGCGGCGCTCGATCACCGCCGGCCGGCCGACGAGGATCGGCTTGGCGAGCTTGTCGTCGACGACCTGCTGGACCGCGCGCAGCACGCGTTCGTCCTCGCCCTCCGCATAGACGATCCGCCGGGTCTCGCCGCGCCGCGCGGCCGAGAAGATCGGCTTCATGAAGTTGCCCGAGTGATAGACGAACTGCTCGAGTTGCGAGCGGTACGCATCGAAATCGGCAATCGGGCGCGAGGCGACGCCCGAGTCCATCGCGGCGCGAGCGACCGCGGGGGCGATCTTCACGATCAGCCGTGGGTCGAAGGGCCGCGGGATCAGGAACTCGGGGCCGAACGCCTGGCCGGGCCCGCCGTAGGCGGCGGTCACGACGTCCGACTGCTCGGCGCGGGCGAGCTCGGCGACGGCGCGGACCGCGGCGATCTCCATCTCGCGGTTGATCGTCGTCGCGCCGACGTCGAGCGCGCCGCGGAACAGGAACGGGAACACCAGGACGTTGTTGACCTGGTTCGGATAGTCGCTGCGGCCGGTCGCGATGATCGCGTCGTCGCGGACCTCGCGCACCAGCTCGGGCAGGATCTCCGGCGTCGGGTTCGCGAGCGCGAGGATGATCGGCTTCGCCGCCATCTTGGCGACCATCTCGGGCTTGAGAACACCGCCGGCGGACAGGCCGAGGAAGACGTCTGCGTCGGCGATCACGTCGGCGAGCGTGCGGGCGTCGGTCGGCTGCGCGAAACGCGCCTTCTCGTCGTCCATCAGCACGGTGCGGCCGGTGTAGACGACGCCTTCGATGTCGGTCACCCAGATCTGCGCCCGCGAGAACCCCAGGTCGAGCAGCAGGTCCAGACAGGCGAGCGCGGCGGCACCGGCACCGCTGACCACCAGCTTGCAGTCGGCGACGCGCTTTCCGACCACCTCCAGGCCATTGAGGATCGCCGCGCCGACGACCACGGCGGTGCCGTGCTGGTCGTCGTGGAAGACGGGGATCTTCATCCGCTCGCGCAGCCGGCGCTCGACGTGGAAGCACTCGGGCGCCTTGATGTCCTCGAGGTTGATGCCGCCGAAGGTCGGCTCGAGCGCCGCGATGATGTCCACCAGCTTGTCCGGATCGGTCTCGTCGATCTCGATGTCGAAGACGTCGATGCCGGCGAACTTCTTGAACAGCACGCCCTTGCCTTCCATCACCGGCTTGGCGGCCAGCGGCCCGATCGCGCCGAGCCCGAGCACCGCGGTGCCGTTGGTGATGACCGCGACCAGGTTGCCCCGCGCGGTGTATCTGAAGGCGTTGGCCGGATCCTCGACGATCATCTCGCAAGCGGCGGCCACGCCCGGCGAATACGCCAGCGCCAGGTCGCGCTGGTTCACCAGGCTCTTGGTCGGAGTGACCGAGATCTTTCCGGGGCGACCCTGCTCGTGGTACTCGAGCGCCGCACGGCGCAGGTCGGGATTCATCGGCTGGGCCATCGCGAGGCGCCTCGTGTTGTCATGTGTGGGGGGGGAGCGGCTGCGATTATCACCCGGCGGCGACGTGCCTCCGGTCGCCCCGCGGCGCACCGGTCCGGTGCAGGGCCGCCGGCGTATCGGCCGCGGGCCGTCGTGGGCCCCGCTGGCTGTTGCGTGCAGGTCACGCCGGCGGGTCGGCGCCGGG
>JBIIPQ010000323.1:0-5210 GCA_044342535.1 Burkholderiaceae bacterium | reverse complement strand
CACCGGCCCTGGCCAATGCGATCTTCGCGGCGACAGGGCAGCGGATCCGCGAGCTGCCGCTGCGCAAGCACATCGAGTTCGTCTGAACGGCGACGTCCCGCCGATCGCTCGATCGGCCGGACGGCTCAGCCCGCCGCCGTCCGCGCCCACAGCGCCCGCACCGCGTCCTTCATCTGCAGCGACTCCTCCCAGCGGTCCGACAGCTCGTAGCCGTCGGCACCGGTGATCGCGTAGGGCGAGGGGCCGAGCTCGCACAGGAAGGTCAGCGTCGCATCGGGTCCGGCGCGGCGGCGCCAGCTCCGGAAGCCGTACGCCCACCAGTCCATGAACAGCTCGACCCAGCCCTGGTGCTGCGGGAAGCCGAGCTGCACCTGCACCTGCTCGCGGCTCGCGACGCGGCCGTGGAAGCCCCAGGTGTTGTCGAGGATGCGGTGCATCAGCCCGTGGTTGACCTCGTCGATCGGCCAGGCGAACTCGCGGCCCACCAGGTAGTGCGACAGGTCGGCGGTGAAGCGCAGGTCGGGGAAGCGGTCGAGCAGGTGCAGGGTGAAGAAGAGGTCCGTGGTCATGCGGTCGCGGTGCGTCTCGATGTGCATCGCGATGCCGGCGTCCTCGGCCAGGCGCCGCCAGCCTTCGATGTACGGCACGCAGTCGTCGACCGTGTACGGGCGCACGTCGGGCTGCAGGTTCAGGTGGTCGGCGCCGAGCGCGTGCACGTGCTCGAGGATGGGCTTGAGGTCGTCGACCGTGCGCGGATAGCACTGCGCCTGCCAGCTCATGCCGTGATCGCGGAGGAACCCGGTGACGGTCTTCGCGTACTCGAAGTCGGCGAAGCGCACGCCGCAGCCGTCGAAGCCGGCATCGCGGATCATCGCGAGCTTCTCGTCGAGGGTCCACTCGAGCCCGTCGGGGCGACGGCGCTCCATCGCCCACATCGACTGGTACACCTTGAACTGCTGCATGGGGTCTCCCTCCCGGGCTCGCGCCGGGTCGCGTCCACTGTAGCGCAGCGCAGGCAGTGGCGACGGCAGGCGGCACGACGCACGGAACGGCCCGGCCCGGTGCAGAATGGGCGCCCTGCCCGGCCGGGCCGGACGCGCGCCCCGCGCAGTCCCCCGACGGGCGCGCCAGACGGAGACACGATGGGCCGGATCGAGACCGATTACCTGATCGTCGGCAGCGGTGCCGCGGGCCTCGCGTTCGCGGACACGCTGGTGGCCGAGACCGACGCGCACATCACGATCGTCGATCGGCACGGCAAGCCGGGCGGCCACTGGAACGACGCCTACCCCTTCGTCGCGCTGCATCAGCCGTCGGCCTTCTACGGCGTGAACTCGATGGAACTGGGCGCCGGCCGCAAGGACACGGCGGGCGTGAACCGCGGCCTGTACGAGCTGGCCTCGGGGCCGGAGATCAGCGGGTACTTCGACCGGGTCATGAAGCAGCGGCTGCTGCCGAGCGGCCGCGTGGACTACCGGCCGATGTGCGACTGGCAGGGCGACGGCCGCTTCGTGTCGATCCTGTCGGGCGCGGCCACCGAGGTGACGGTGCGTCGCAAGGTGGTGGACGCGGCCTACCTGAGCCCGCGCGTGCCGGCCACCCACACGCCGCGCTTCGCGGTCTCGGCCGACGCATGGCTGCTGCCGCCGGGCGCTCTGCCCCAGCTCTGGCATGCGCCCGCCGGGCGGGACCGGCCGCGTCACTTCGCGATCATCGGCGGGGGCAAGACCGCGATGGACGCGGCGGTCTGGCTGCTCGACTCCGGCGTGCCGCCCGAATCGATCAGCTGGGTGGTGCCGCGCGACTCGTGGCTGCTCAACCGGCTGCAGACCCAGCCGGGAGACGAGTTCTTCGAGCACTCGATCGGCGGGCAGGCCGACCAGATGGAGGCCTGCGCGAAGGCGACCTCCGTCGACGACCTGTACGACCGTCTCGAGGCCTGCGGCACGCTGCTGCGCATCGACCCGAGCCGCCGGCCGACGATGTTCCACCTGGCGACGATCTCGGTCGGCGAGCTCGAGGCGCTGCGACGCATCGGGCATGTGATCCGCAAGGGTCACGTGCGCGCGATCGACGCCGCCGGGCTCGATCTCGAGCAGGGTCGCGAGGCGCTGCCCCCGGGCACGCTGTGCATCGACTGCACGGCCTCGGCGGTCGAGCAGCGGCCGCTCCAGCAGGTGTTCCAGGGCGATCGCATCGTGCTGCAGCTGGTGCGCCTGCCGCTGCCGACCTTCAGCGCGGCGCTGATCGCCCGCGTCGAGGCCGGCTACGACGACGACGCGACCAAGAACCGGCTCTGCGGCCCGGTGCCGTTCCCGTGGCGGACCGAGGACTACCCGCGCTCGCTGCTCGCGAACATGGCCAACCAGTACCAGTGGAGCCAGGACAAGGCGCTGCGGACCTGGATCCGCGACAGCCGGCTCGACGGCTTCGGCAAGCTGATCGCCTCGGTCGATCCGCAGGACGCGGCCCGGCAGGCGATCCTCGCGCGCTTCCGCACGCATGCGGCGGGCGCGATGGCGAACCTGCCCAGGCTGCTCGCCAGCTGACGCGGCTGCGCGGCCTCGGAAGGCGACGCCGCGCAGCGGGCCTGTCGAGCCGTGAGCCGGCCGAGCTGCGGCCGCGGGCTCAGCGGGCGACGGCGGCCTGCCGGCGTCGCGCCCCGGCCGGCTGGGTACGACGCACCGGTGCCGGCGCCGGCAGCGGCTGGGCGCGGGGCTGCAGCAGCGTGAACCACCAGCCCGCGGCCTGCGGGTTGCCGCCGAAGAACTGCAGCAGCGCGTCCGCCTCGCGGGCATGCGCGGTGCGCAGCGGGGTCTGGTCGTTGACGCCGGCCTCGTGGTGCAGCCCGTGGATCGCCTCGTGCAGGAAGATCACGGCGAGCTGCGTACCGGACAGGGCCGGGTCGAGCTCGATGCGGCGCCGCTCCAGGTCGGCCTGGCCGAAGACGCGCAGGCGCGTCGCGGTCTTGACGGGCAGCTGGCGCACCGTCCAGCCCGCCTGCCCGACGACGAGACGCTGCGGCGTGCGGCCGCTGCGGCGCACGTGCGGACTGATCGCTCGCAGCAGCGCCCACGTGAGGGCAGGGTTGCGACGGGCGAGCTGCGACAGGCCGCTGGCGAGCGAGTGCGTCAGGTGCTCCTCGGTGCTGTCGACGATCAGCGCGGCCTGCGCGTAATGCACCAGGCGCACCAGCGCGTGCACGAAGGCGCGCAGCCACTGGACGGGGTTGAGCCCCTCGCGCAGCAGGATCCTCCCATGGGTGAGGTCGAGGCAGGCATGCCGACGACGCACCGGCATCGCGTCGGCGGCGAGCTCGCGTACGACGAGGGTGTACGGACCGAGCTCGAGGCTCTCGGAGAGCGCGAAATCGCGAAGCTGGGCGGTCAGCAGGAACGGATGCGGTGGCACGGTGGAGGCTCCTTGGCTCCCATCATGGCCCCAGTCGGGCCCGGTTTCTATTGGAAGATGCCCCCAGAGGGACTACGACCGAAGACCGACCCTTCTGCCCTCCATCGAATCCGACAAACCCCTTTCGAATCTCACGAATCCACCGTTTAGAACGATTCAGACCTCGTCGGGCCCGATCGCGGGAAGCCGCCAGCCACGTCGCATCGCGAACATCCGCAGCCCGAATCCCAGGGCCGCGCCGGCCGCAATCGACAGCGGGCGCGGCGCGTCGATCGCATCGAGGCCGACCACCGTCCAGCCGCAGGCGAACGCGCAGGTCGCGTTCAGTTCGGTCCGCCGGAAGATGCGCGGCACCTCGTTGCACAGCACGTCGACGAGGACGCCGCCGAAGGTCGCGGTGATCACGCCCATCATCACCGCGACGAAGGGCGGCAGCCCGGCATCGATCGACAGGGTCGTGCCGGACGCGGCGAACAGCCCGAGGCCGAGGGCATCGGGCCAAGGCACCACGCGCTCGACCCACGGGCGGACACGGTCCCGCGCCAGCCAGGGCAGCAGCAGGCTCAGCGCGAACACCGCGACCACCCACTCGTGATGCTCGATCCAGAAGAGCGGCCGACGATCGATCAGCACGTCGCGCAGCGTGCCGCCGCCGAACGCGGCCACGAAGGCGAGCGCGAAGTGGCCGATCGGATCCATCCCGCGCCGCTCCGCCTCGAGATAGCCCGAGACGGCGAACGCGACGAGCGCTGCGATCTCGGCCCAGCGCAATGCAAGTTCCATGGGACGACTCTACCGCACGGCGCATACTGGGACAGGCCCCCAGGACAGAGGTGATCGCCATGCATGCGAAGTCCCGTTCGACGCTCCTTCGAGCACGGCAACGGCCGCGCGCCACGCTCGCGATCGTCGGGGCGCTCGGGCTCGCCGCCTCGCAGGCCGGCGCGCAGACCACCCCTGCGCAGGTCGTGCGAGGCCCGGTCGCCACCTACTGGCTGAGCGCCGACACGGTCTCCGGCTTCGGGGCGATGGGCGCCGGCGGCGGCATGAGCATCGGCGGCATGCTGGGCATGCTCGCCGGCCGGGCCCCCGCGCCAGTCCGCACGCTCGACCTCAGGCTGGGCTCGTCGCAGAACGCCTCGGGTGCGCCCGAGGCCACGCACCTGATCCCGCCCGGCATGGCGATGGGTCCGCAGTTGCCGCTCCTCACCCCCGAGCCGAGCCGCGCAAGCAGCGAGCCGGCCGAGCGCACGCTTCCCAAGGGCATCGACGAGCGGCCCAAGGGCCGGATGCTGATCTACTGGGGCTGCGGCGAGCAGGTCGGACCGGGACAGCCGGTGGTGATCGACTTCTCGAAGATCGGCCCCGGGCAGCCGATGCCGAACCTGGCGTCGCGCAGCGTGCAGGGTCCGCGCGGACCGAGCTTCGGCCAGAACCGCAGCTACGGCGCCTGGCCGAACGAGCGCGACCGTCAGCCCGTCCCCGCCCAGGCGTCGCTGCGCGGCGAACACCAGGTCAAGGGCAACTACTCGCCCGACATCCGCTTCGCGGTCGAACAGCACGACTTCATGCCGCCGGTGGAGCTGAACGCCTCGCGCACGCCATCGGGCACGCAGCAGTTGAGCTGGCGCCCGGTGGGCGGGGCGACCGGTTACTTCATGAGCGCGGTCGGCGCCGGCAGCGCGGACGGCGGCGGTACGGTGGACATCGTGATGTGGACCTCGAGCGCGGTGCAGGAGACCGGTGGCGCACTCGCCGACTACGTGCAGCCGTCCGAAGTGGCCCGCCTGATCCGCGAA
>JBIIPQ010000322.1:0-5213 GCA_044342535.1 Burkholderiaceae bacterium | reverse complement strand
CGCTCGAGCTGACCGGCACCGGCACGCCCGCGACCCACGAGGCACGCATCGCCGAGCTCTTCGCCCAGGTCGGCCTGCGGCCCGAGCAGCGCGTGCTGTTCCCGCATCAGTTCTCGGGCGGGCAGCGCCAGCGCATCGTGATCGCGCGCGCCCTCGCCGCCAACCCGGAGCTCCTCGTGTGCGACGAGCCGGTCTCGGCGCTCGACGTCGCGATCCAGGCGCAGATCCTGAACCTGATGCGCCGACTGCAGCGCGAACTCGGCCTGACCTACCTGTTCATCTCGCACGACCTGGGCGTGATCCGCCACATGTGCGACGAGGTCGCGGTCATGTACCTCGGCGTGATCGTCGAGCAGGCACCGCGCGAGACCCTGTTCGAGCGGCCGCTGCATCCCTACACGCTCGCGCTGTGGTCGGCGGCGCCCTCCTTCGATCCGGGGGCACGCGGCCGCGGGCGCCGCATCCGGCTGCAGGGCGATCCGCCGAGCCCGATCGACATCCCGCCCGGCTGCCGCTTCGCCGGCCGCTGCCCGTTCGCCGAGGCGCGCTGCCACGACGAGCCGCCGGTGCTGCGCGAGGTGGTGCCCGGCCATCGCATCGCCTGCCACCGGGTCTCGGACGCGGGCGTGCCCGACTATTCCCTGCCCAACGAGGAGACACCATGAATCGAGTCGACGAACGGATCGCGATCGTCACCGGCGCCGCCGGCGGCATCGGTACCGCCACCTGCCGCCTGCTCGCCGAGAACGGCGCGCAGGTGATCGCCACCGACCTGAAGGCGGCGCCCGGCGAGGCCCTCGCCGCGGCCATCGAGGCGGCGGGCGGGCGCATCCGCTACCTGCGCCACGATGTCACCGACGACGCGCAGTGGGGCGCGGTGCTCGAGGCGACGCTCGCCGCGCACGGCCGGCTCGACGTGCTGGTCAACAACGCCGGCCTCTTCCTGCACGGCCGCACCGAGGACGCCGACGCCGCCGCGATCGACCGGCTCTTCGACGTGAACCTCAAGGGCGTGGTGCTCGGCACCCAGCACGCGTTCCGCGCGATGAAGTCCCGTCCGCGCGAGCTGCCGCTCGCCTCGATCGTGAACCTGTCCTCGGTCGCGGGCCTGAAGGGCTCGCAGATGGCCTCGCTCTACTGCCTGACCAAGGGCGGCGTGCGCCTGTTCTCGAAGTCCTGCGCGATCGAGGCCGCGCACCTCGGCTACCGGATCCGGGTGAACTCCATCCATCCCGGGATCATCGACACCGAGATGGCCCAGGGCGTGGCCGAGGGCATGCGCGCCAACGGCGTGCCGCCGGAGCAGATCGACCGGACGATGGCCGGCGCGCACCCGCTCGGCCGGATGGGGCTGCCCGCGGACGTCGCGCGCGGCATCGTCTTCCTCGCGTCCGACGACTCGGCCTTCGTCACCGGCACGGAGCTGGTGGTGGACGGCGGGATGACGGCGCGCTGAGCGGCGCTCACTTGCGCCAGCAGGCCTCGGCGGTTGCGGTGCCGGTCACCGCCTGTACGCCGCGGTGGTCGAGGGTGAACGCATTGCAGCGGGCGTCCGAGCGCATCGGACCCGTCGCGGCGGGTGTCGCGGTCAGCAGGTATTGCGAGGCCGAGCGGGTCTGGGCCGAAACGGTATAGACCCGGGTGCCGCTCGGCGGCGCGGCCTTCAGCGACTGGGGCAGCGGGTCGCTGCTGCAGTCGGTCGCCGACGCACAGTAGGTGTTGTTCGACGAGTAGTTGCGCTCCATCCACTGCGCCGCCGACATCAGCGCCTGCCGCGCCCCGGCCCGATGAGAGCGGTCGATCGAATCCCGGTAGGTCGGAATCGCGATCGCGGCGAGGATCGAGAGGATCGTGACGACGACGACGACCTCGACGAGCGTGAAGCCGGTCTGCGGCCGCGGGCGGGAAGCGTGCATGTCGGGGAGTCCTGTCGGTGTCATCGGACGATCTCGCGCCAGTTCAGGCGACCGGTGTCGACGCGCGGGCAACGTGTGACGTCGGTGCTGACCGCGCCCGTGGCGTCGCCCTGGGCGAGCGAGCAGCTCGGTGGCGGGCAGTTGGCACCGGTGCAGGTCACGAACCTCTGCAGCAGCCGGCCGCTCTTGCGGATGCCCGGTCGCTTCGCGCCGGAGGTGATCGCGTCGGAGCCGTCGATGCGCCGGTCGCCGCTCGTGTCGTAGAGCGGCGCCTTGAGCGACGCGCCGCTCATCAGCGCCATCCGCATGTACCAGGTGGTGCCGTCGCCGCCGCAGCCCTCGCTGCCGCCCGGTACGGTCGTCGTCACCAGCAGGTCGGCGCCGGCGTCGATCGTCGGGTTGAACACCACGCGCTCCGACGGTTTGGAGCCGCCGGACGGCAAGTCGATGTACCAGCCGCGCTTGAGCGCGGTCGCCGTCAGGCAGCCCGCCTGGCTGGCCGACAGGCACACGTCCCGCGCGGTGAGGTCCCGGTAGTCGGCGCTCGCGCCATCGGCGGAGATGATGTCCTGCTTGACCAGCGCGCTCCGGGCGACAGTCGTGGCACCGTCGTTGTCCCAGATGCCGTAGACCGACTGCGCGCTGCTGCTCTCCAGGTCGGCCAGCTCGTAGAACTTGCCGGTACCGAACACGACGAAGGTGCCGCCGATCCGCGGGTCGAGCCGCGCGGCGACCGGCGCCGCGGTGATCGGCTGGACCGCGTTCGACGCCGACTTCGCTACGAACAGCGGCCGACCCCGACCGGCCGCCGGCTTCCAGTCGGTCGGCGATGCGGACGACAGGTCGAACTTCCACAGGTTGCCGCGCAGGTCGCCGGCATAGGCGACGTCGGCCGTCCCGTCGTTGTCGGTGTCGACGAGGAAGGGCATGCCCAGTCCGTTGCCGGTGTCGTCGCTGACCTGGATCTTGATGTAGTTCGAGCTGCCGTTCTGGCCCGTCGCCCAGCCCGAGCTGCCGGGGCCGGACACGCGCAGCAGGAACAGGTAGCCCTTGCCGCCGGTGCTCGCCACGCCGTTGCCGACCGCGAGCCAGTAGTTGCCGTCGGCAAGCTTCACCACCTGGTTGGGCTGGAAGTCGGCCCGCTCGCTCGCCTGGCCGACGACGTATCCGAAGTCGGCGTCGTCATCGCTCGAGAACTCCCACATGACGACCGACTCGGCGGAGCCCGACCCGATGCTCGCGGGCCGCGTCACGTCGAGCGCGTACACGCCGCGCCCGCCCGCGCCGAGCGAACCGAACAGCACGGTGCGCCAGCTGTCGTCGAGACGGACGTCGGCCGCGAACGGCGTGCCGTCGACGTAGAACTGGTGGGCATACCCCGGATCGGTGAGCGCGGGCAGCTTGGCGCGCAGCGCCCTCGGGACGAAGGCGAACCGCTCCTTCATGGTGTCGGCCTCGAAGCCGTGCAGCATGCCGCCGTTGGAGCCGACGTAGACCATCGGCATGCGGTTGCGGAACCGGTCGCGGAACGCAGCGTAGCCCGGCAGCGGCGCGCCGATCCGCTGCAGCATCCTCGGCGCGCCCACCGGCAGCGGCGTCGAGTTGACGATGTCGGCGAGCTTGGAGTTGCGGTCCCGCAGCAGGCCACCGCTCTTCACCCCTTTCGAAGTGTCGCCGCGCAGCCAGGCGAGACGCGCCTGCCCATCGGCCACGTCGCCAAGCTGGCTGTTCGTGGGATCCCGACGCAGGCTGATGCGGAAGTCGTCGTCGATCGAGGCCCAGTCGAAGTTGACGCCCCGTCCGTCGCTGCGCGTGAAGATCACGCGGCTGTCGGCGGAGACCGAATCGAGCTCCGCCCGGGCCGACAGGCCCTTCTCGGACGGCTGTCCGTTCGCGTTGAAGCCGAAGGCGAGCACGTCCCCGGTCCATTCGCCGGTGAACCTGGCGGTGAAGGCGCGGGTCTGGGGGCTCATCGTGTCCGGCACCAGCAGCCTGGAGGTCACCGACATGCCCGACAGCGAGGCGCTGCCGTAGACGATCGACAGCGCCTCGCGCAGCGCCGACGGCAGTTCGCCCGGATTGGCGGCGAGGAAGAAGTTGTCCGGCGGCACCACCTTCGCGGCATCGGCGTCGCTCAGGCCGCGGTACTCCGGGCGCTGACGGTTGCGCACGGCCCACTCGGCGAAGCTCGAGGGCTTGCCGTCGCCGTCCACGTCTTTGAATCCGCCCCACTTCGCCGCGTACCACATCGGGTCGCGCAGGGCTTCGCCGGTGGCGCCCCGGACGGTGTAGACGGCGACCGTCGGCTTGCCGCGGTCGGCGACGGGCACGTTGCGCGTGTCCCACCCGCCCACCGACAGGCATCCGACGCACCCGCCATCGGCGTTGATCCGACTGCCCGCCACGCCGTTGATGGGACTGGCGGACAGGGTGGATTCGAAACCGCCGGAGTTGGCGGTGGCGTGGTAGATGTCGGTCCGCTGCGGCGGGGTGTACGTGAACGACGCGGCGCCGGAATGGAACCGCGGGCCGTCGGTGGCGGTGCCGTTGATGATGTAGCCGAACCCCTGCGGGTTGCCGCTCGTGTAGCCGGTGACCAGCGTCTCGACGTAGGGCTTCCTGCGGTCGGCGCTGAACCAGTACTTGATGTAGCCCGACGAATCCTGGTCGTAGTCGCCGCCCTGCTCGCTGTCTTCCCAGTTCACGTAGAAGCGGCCGTAGCCACGGCTGATGTCCTGGTAGACGACTCTGAAGTCGACCAGCGTACCGTTGCCCTTCCGGCTGCCCAGGTCCAGCAGGTAGGTGGGCTGCAGGGTCACGAAGGTGCCCGGCGGCGGCCCGATCAGGCCACCGGAGCCGACGGTGCCCGGCACCGGGATGCGGATCACCGGCGTGTTGGTCGCGAGCGCCACGCCGAGCGTGTTGACCCGCAGCGGGCGCAGGGTGGCGGTATCGTCGGGCACGTCCTTCAGGTCGGTGCGGATCCGATCGGTGCGGGCCCAGTAGGCCGCGCCCGCCATCAGGAAGGTCCCCTCCTGGGTCGGCGCCTCGGGACACAGCCCGTGCACGATGCCCAGGTCGGTGATCGGCTTCGGGGTGCACAGGCCGTTGCTGGTGCCGCCGGCGCTGCCGATCGGCAGCGTCCTGCCGCCGAGCCCCTCGCCATCGCCTATCCGCTTGGTCCACGATGCGGCGGAAGCGGAGGCGCCGATCGAGGTGATGTCGGCCGGGCTGCTCCGGTCCCAAGACGAGACCGAGGCATTGAAGTTCAGCACGTGGAGCGGCGAGCACTGGTTC
>JBIIPQ010000321.1:0-5218 GCA_044342535.1 Burkholderiaceae bacterium | reverse complement strand
CGGCAGCACCTTCTCGAGCGCCTTCGCCGACGACAGCACACCGGGAATGCCCGCGCCCGGGTGGTTGCCCGCGCCGACCATGAAGAGCCCCTCGACGTCCTCGCTGCGGTTGTGCGGGCGGAACCATGCGCTCTGCGTGAGGCGCGGCTCGAAGCCGAAGGCCGCACCCTTGAACGACAGCAGCCGATCGTGGAAGTCCTGCGGCGTGGTGTAGAACGAAGTGACGATCTCATCGCGCAGCCCGGGCAGCACGGTCGCCTCGAGCGCCTCGGCGATGCTGTCGCGGTAGGCGTCGCCGCGCGCGGCCCAGTCCACGCCCGCGTCCAGGTGCGGCACCGGCGACAGCACGTAGAAGGCGTCGTGGCCGGCGGGCGCCACCGACGGGTCGGTGGCCGAGGGCCGGTGCAGGTAGAGGCTGAAGTCGCTGGCGAGCGTCTTGCGCTTGAAGATGTCGTTGAGCAGCGCCTTGTAGCGCGGCCCGAGCACCATCATGTGGTGCGGCACGTCCTCGTAGCGGCGCTTCGTGCCGAAGTACCAGACGAACAGGCTCATCGAGTAGTGGCTGCGCTCGATCTTCGCGTTGGTCCAGGTGCGGCGATGCTCGGGGGCCACCAGGTTCCGGTAGGTCCACGCGGCGTCGGCGTTCGATACCACGATGTCGGCATCGATCCTTTCTCCACCCTCGAGCGTCACGCCCCGCGCGCGGCCGGCCTCGACGACGATCCGCTCGACCGTCGCGCCGTAGCGGATCGTCGAGCCCTGACCTTCGATCAGCTTCACCAGCCCGCGCGCGAGCGCGCCGGTGCCGCCCATCGCCCAGTGCACGCCGTGGCGGCGCTCCAGCGGCTGGATCAGGCTGTACGCGCAGGTGACCGAGAACGGGTTGCCGCCGATCAGCAGCGGATGGAAGCTGAAGACGATGCGCAGCCGCGGATCGCGCAGGTACTTGGACGTCACCGCGTGGATCGAGCGCCAGGCCCGCATCCGGACCATCGACGGGACCGCGCGCAGCAGGTCGCCGATGGTCTCGAACGGCATCGTCGCCATGTTCTCGAAGCCGAGCTCGTAGCAGCGCTCGGCCACCTGCATGAAGCGCTCGTAGCCGTCGACGTCGCCGGGCGAGAGCCTCGCCACCTCGGCGCGCATGCGCACCGGGTCGCCGCAGTAGTCGAACCAGCTGCCGTCGGCGAAGCGGATCCGGTAGTACGGGTCGAGCGCACGCAGCTCGACGTCGTCCTCGCGGCGCTTGCCGCACAGCGCCCACAGCTCGTCGAACAGGAAGGGCGCGGTGACGATGGTCGGGCCCGCGTCGAAGGTGAAGCCCTCGCGGAAGTGGGTGTAGCCGCGCCCGCCCGGCCCGTCGAGCCGCTCGAGCATGGTGACCCGCCAGCCGCGGGCGCCCAGCCGCACCGCGGCGGCCAGCCCGCCGAAGCCGCTGCCGATGACGATCGCATGCGGCTTGCCGCCGGTGCGTGGGTGGCCGGACGCGCCGGCGGTCGAGGGATCGAAGGACAGATACGGCTTGACCGGCTTCATGCGATGCTCCGGGGAGCCGGACGGGAAGCGCCCGGATACAGTCTCCACGGAGCGAGTGTAAGGCAAGGTTGACGCCTTGTGGTGTCAGGCGCAGACTGCATCCATGTCGCGCCCGATGCCCCGACCGCTGTCCGAGCCGCTGCCTCAGCCGCCGTCTCAGCCGTTTGCCGAGCCGCTGACCCGCCCGGCGCTGTCGACCGTCGCCGAGCTGCTCAAGCCCATCACCTGGTTCCCGCCGATGTGGGCGTTCGCCTGCGGCGTGGTCGCCTCGGGCCTGTCGCCGATCGAGCAGTGGCCGATCGTCGTCATCGGCGTGCTGCTGGCGGGGCCCCTGGTCTGCGCGACCAGCCAGGCCGTCAACGACTGGTTCGACCGCCATGTCGACGCCATCAACGAGCCGCAGCGCCCGATTCCCTCGGGCCGCATGCCGGGCCGCTGGGGGCTGGGGATCGCCGTCGCCTGGACCGCCCTGTCGCTCGCCGTGGCCACGCTGCTCGGGCCCTGGGGCTTCGGCGCCGCGGTGCTCGGCCTGGTCCTCGCCTGGATGTACAGCGCACCGCCCTTCCGGCTCAAGGCCAACGGCTGGTGGGGCAACCTGGCCTGCGGACTGAGCTACGAGTCGCTCGCCTGGGTCACGGGCGCCGCGGTCATGGCCGGCGGGGCGATGCCCGATCCGCGCTCGCTGGGTCTGGCCCTCCTCTACGGGCTCGGCGCGCACGGGATCATGACGCTCAACGACTTCAAGGCGATCCAGGGCGATCGCCGGATGGGCATCCGATCGCTGCCGGTGCAGCTCGGCGCAGACGGCGCGGCGCGCTTCGCCTGCTGGGCCATGGCGCTGCCGCAGGTCGTCGTGATCGGGCTGCTGCTCGCCTGGGACCGGCCGCTGCACGCCGCGGGCGTCGCGGCGCTGCTGGTCGGGCAGTTCGTGCTGATGCGCTGGTTCGTCGCGCGCCCGATCGAGCGCGCCCTGCCCTACAGCGGCTTCGGCGTGCCGCTCTACGTGGCCGGGATGATGGTCGCTGCCTTCGCGCTGCGCTCGATCGGAGGTGCGTGAGATGCAGGCCAAGCCCTTCGGCTGGAGTTCGATCGCGCGGCTGGGGCTGGTGCAGATGTCGCTCGGCGCGATCGTGGTGCTGACCACCTCGACGCTGAACCGCGTGATGGTCGTCGAGCTGGCGCTGCCCGCGTTGCTGCCGGGACTGCTGGTCGGCGTGCACTACGCCATGCAGGGGCTGCGGCCGCGGATGGGCTTCGGCTCGGACGTCGGCGGGCGCCGCACGCCGTGGATCGTCGGCGGCATGGCGACGCTCGCCACCGGCGGCGTCGCGGCGGCCGCGTCCACCGCGCTGATGTCGGTGAACGTGACGCTCGGCATCGTCTGCGCCGTGCTCGCGTTCATGGTGATCGGGCTGGGCGTGTCGGCCTGCGGCACCTCGCTGCTGGTGCTGCTCGCCAAGCGGGTGATGCCCGAGCGGCGCGCCGCCGCAGCCACCACGGTGTGGCTGATGATGATCATGGGCTTCGCGATCACCGCCGGGGTCGCCGGGAAGATGCTCGACCCGTACACGCCCGCGCGGCTGGTCGCCGTGACCGCGACGGTCTCGGTCATCGCGATGCTCGTGACGCTGGCGGCGCTCTGGCGCCTCGAGGGCGATGCCCGGCCGGTGGCGGCCGCCGAGGCCGGCGAGCAGGCCAAGCCCCGCTTCTCGGAGGCGCTCGCGCAGGTCTGGGCCGAGCCCGCCGCGCGCCGCTTCACGGTGTTCGTCTTTGTGTCGATGCTCGCCTACAGCGCGCAGGACCTGATCCTCGAGCCGTTCTCGGGCGCGGTGTTCGGCTACACGCCGGGCGAGTCGACCGCGCTCTCGGGCGTGCAGCACGGCGGCGCCTTCGTCGGGATGCTGATCGCCGCGTTCGCCGGCAGCCGCTTCGCGGGCCGCCAGCTCGGCACGCTGCGCGGCTGGACGATCGGCGGCTGCCTCGCCTCGGCGCTGGTGCTCGCCGGACTGGCGCTCGCGGGCTCGGCCGGGGACGGCGGCGGCGGCTGGCCGCTGCGGCCGATGGTGTTCGCGCTCGGCGTGGCCAACGGCGCGTTCGCGATCGCCGCGATCGCCTCGATGATGCGGCTCGCCGGCGAAGGCCGCGAGGCGCGCGAGGGCGTGCGCATGGGCCTGTGGGGGGCCGCGCAGGCGATCGCCTTCGGCATCGGCGGCCTGGCGGGCGCCGCTGCCAGCGATGTCGCGCGCTGGCTCATCGGCTCGGCGGGCCCGGCGTACGCGTCGGTGTTCGCGCTCGAGGCCGCACTGTTCGTCGTGTCGGCCTTCATGGCCGCACGCATCGGGCGCTCCGGCGCCGGAGAGTTCCGGATCGACCCTGCCGAGCCCGTGCGCGGATCCTCCGCGCCGCTCGGCGACTACCGCGTCGCGGGCGCGGAAAGAGGATGACGCAGATGGATCAGATCGAGACCTTCGACGTGGTGGTGGTCGGCGGCGGACCCTCGGGTGCGACCGCTGCACGGGAACTCGCGGCCAAGGGCCGCAGCGTGCTGCTGCTCGACCGGGCCGGGCGCGTCAAGCCCTGCGGCGGCGCCGTGCCACCCCGGCTGATCAAGGACTACGCGATTCCCGACGAGCAGATCGTCGCGCGCGCCACCAGCGCGCGCATGGTGTCGCCGGCCGG
Organism: Burkholderiaceae bacterium; assembly: GCA_044342535.1. Taxonomy (GTDB): domain Bacteria; phylum Pseudomonadota; class Gammaproteobacteria; order Burkholderiales; family Burkholderiaceae_E; genus UBA4615. The sequence continues at coordinate 1,003 of JBIIPQ010000321.1, read as the reverse complement.
CAAGAACGTGGACATCCCGATCGAGGGCGGCTACGTCGGCATGGTCGACCGGGACCGCTTCGACGAGTTCCTGCGCGAGCGCGCGGCGACGGCGGGCGCGGTGCGCCGCACCGGCGTGTTCGAGCGGATCGAGCGCGACACCGACGGCACCGCGGTCATCCACTACCGGCTGCGCGAAGGCCACCGGCTCGGCGAGGGCACGCCTGCGCGCGTGCGCGCCCGCACGATCATCGGCGCCGACGGCGCCAACTCGGCGGTCGCCCGCCAGTCCGTGCCCGGCGCGGACCGCGGCAAGTTCGTCTTCGCGTACCACGAGATCGTCGCTGTGCCCGAGCAGCGGCCCGCCGGCTACGACGCCGGCCGCTGCGACGTCTGGTACCAGGGCAAGCTCTCGCCCGACTTCTACGGCTGGGTGTTCCCGCACGGCGAGACGCTGAGCATCGGCACCGGCAGCGCCGACAAGGGCTTCTCGCTACGCGCCGCCACCGGCGAGCTGCGCGAGAAGGTGGGCCTGCAGAACGCGCGCACGCTGCGTCGCGAGGGCGCGCCGCTGCCGATGAAGCCGCTGCCGCGCTGGGACAACGGCCGCGACGTGGTGCTCGCCGGCGACGCGGCCGGTGTGGTCGCGCCCGCCTCGGGCGAGGGCATCTACTACGCGATGGTCTGCGGAACCTTCGCGGCCGACGCCGTCCACCAGCTGCTCGAGACGGGCGACGCCCGCGTGCTTGCGCGCGCGCGCAAGCGCTTCATGCGCGAGCATGGCCGCGTGTTCTGGGTGCTCGGCGTGATGCAGTGGTTCTGGTACTCCAGCGACAAGCGCCGCGAGCGCTTCGTCGACATCTGCCGCGACCGCGACGTGCAGCAGCTCACCTTCGAGTCGTACATGAACAAGAAGCTCGTTCGCAAGAAGCCGATCGCGCACGTGCGAATCTTCTTCAAGGACGTCGCGCACCTGCTGGGACTCGTGCGGGTCTGAACCCGCACGAGCGCATCAGTACGCCAG
>JBIIPQ010000320.1:0-5247 GCA_044342535.1 Burkholderiaceae bacterium | reverse complement strand
GCGGATGAGGGTGGCGAGCGGGTCGTCGCCGGGCAGGGCGCGCGCAGCGGGCGAGGCGCGCGATGCGGACCCCGCGCCCGCGCCGGAGGACCCCGCGCCCGCGCCGCTGGACGGCGCGCCGCCTGCCGCAGCCGACGAGGTCGCGGATGACGGGGCGGACGACGCGGCGGACGTGGGGCCGGACGCCGAAGCGGACGACGCGGACGGGCCGGGCGACGCCGCCACGCCCGAGGCCGCCGACGTCGCGGTGCCCTCCGGGGACGGTGCGATCGACGACCCGCCACCGGCCGCCGTGCCCCCTGCCGCGCCGCGCTCGTTGCCGAGCAGCTGCGCGAGCGGATCGGGCGGTTCGACCGGATACAGGTCGAGAACCAGCCGATGCCGATAGACCGCGATCGGCGGCAGCGCGAACACCTGCGGTGCGACCGGCGCTTTCAGGTCGAACACCAGGCGCGTGACCTTCGGCCGGTTCTGGCCGACCCGTACCGTGGCGATGTACGGATCGTTGGCCTGGACCTTGGCGACCAGGTCGCGCAGCTGCGCGTCGATCTCGACGCCCTCGAGGTCGACGACCAGCCGGGGCGGGTCGGCGACGGTGAAGTGCGAGGCCTTCAGCGGCGCATCGAGCTCGAGGGTGACGCGCGTGTAGTCCCTCGCGGGCCAGACCCGCACGCCGACGATCGTCGCGCCGTGCGCGAGTGGCAGGTCGAGTGCGAGCAGCGCCCCGGGGACCGTGCTCAGGAAGCGGCGACGGCCACGTTCAGGCACCGCAGCCCCGCATTGCCGAACGCGTCGATCTCCAGCACCCGTGCGGTGCCGGTGCCGCCGGCGTCGCCGTCGGCGAAGCCGAGTCGCAGCGCGAGCTCCGGGCGCGGCAGGTCCGGGCCGGCCAGATCCGGCCATTCGACCAGGCATGCCCCGTCACTGCGGAAATACTCGTCGAAGCCCGCATCACGCCACTCGTTCGCCGAGGAGAACCTATAGAAATCAAAGTGATAGACCGGGAACCTCGCCAGATTATAAGGTTCGAGCAGCGTGAAGGTGGGACTGCGTACTTTCCCGGTGTGGCCGAGCGCCCTCAGCACGCCGCGCACCAGCGTCGTCTTGCCGGCGCCGAGCCCGCCCGACAGCCAGATCACGGTGCCCGGGCCGAGCGCGGCCGCGAGCCGGGTGGCGAACGCGGCGGTCGCGGCCTCGTCGGCGAGCTCGAGCCGGTGCGTCGCGGTCGGCGGGGCCGGGGCGGGCGCGGGCTGCATCATCGGGAGGCGCGCGCGGGGCGCGCTCAGGGTGCGATGTCGATTGCCGCCGGGGGCAGCCCGGCGCGTGCCCGAGCGACCATCGCGCGGTAGGCGGCCTCGAGGTGGGCGACGGTGCGCGGCGTGTCGAACAGCGGCGCCGTGCGCCGGTTGCGCACGAGCGCGGCCTTCGCGTCGGCGAGCCGCCCGGGATGGCGGGCCAGACCGATGGCGAGCGCCTCGTAGTCGGCCACCGAGCGGGTGACCAGGCCGGGCAGGCCGACGGCCTTGAGCAGGCTCGCGGCCACCCGTCCGGGGAAGGTGCTGCCCTCGAGGGTCACGACCGGCACGCCCGACCAGAGCGCGTCGCTCGCGGTGGTGTGCGCGTTGTACGGCAGCGTGTCGAGCACCAGATCGGCCGCGCTGTGCCGCGACAGGTGCTCGGGGGGCTGGACGATCGGCGCGAAGACCAGCCGCGCGCCGCTCACGCCGCGCCGCTCGGCCTCGCGCCGCAGGTTGGCGGCCGCCGCCGGGTTCGCGTCGCGCAGCCACAGCACGCTGCCCTCGACCGCCTGCAGGATGCGCATCCAGGAGGCGAAGGTGGCGGGCGTGATCTTGTATGAACTGTTGAAGCAGCAGAAGACGAAGGCGCCCGCCGGCAGCCCGAGCTCCACGCGGGTGAGCACGCGCTCGGCCATCGGTCGCTGGCGGTCGTTCGCCTGGTAGCAGTGTGGCAGCCGCACGACCTGCTCGCGGTAGTGCTTGCGGCTCGCGTCGGGCACCACGGTCGGGTCGGCGATCAGGTAGTCCATGTAGTCGGCGCCGCTGGTGCCGGGGAAGCCGAGGTAGGTGACCTGGATCGGCGCCGGGCGCATCGCGAACACGCCCTGGCGGCCGCGCCCGAAGAAGCCGTTCATGTCGACCAGCACGTCGATGCCGCTCTCGTGCACGAGACGCGCGGCATCGAGGTCCGACTTGCGGGAGATGTCGGCGAACCGGTCGAACGAGCGCTCGAGGCGCGCGCGTCGCGGGCTGGCGTCGCTCCAGCCGGCGTCGAACGCATGCAGCTCGAAGGCGTCGCGGTCGTGCAGCTCCCACGCCTCGGCCATCAGGATCGAGGTGGCCTGCTCGCGGAACTCGCCGCAGACATAGCCGATCCGCAGCTTCGGCCCGGCACCGGGGACGCGCCGCGGGAAGCCGACCTCGGTCCGCGGGAAGCGGCTCGCGGTGAAGAGCTCGGCGCAGCGGCGCAGGCTCGCCTCGTCGTCGCACAGACCCTGGTAGCCGAAGGGGCGCGCCGCCCGGCGCGAAGCCGCCACGTCGGCCCGCAGCGAGCGGTCGAGGGCGTCGAGCCCCGTCCAGTCGCAGGCCAGCATCTTGGCGTGCAGCAGCGAGCCCTTGGCGAACGGGTAGACCGGGTCGATGCGCAACGTCTCGCCGAAGGCCTCGATCGCCTCGTCGAGCCGCTGCATGCCCTGCAGCACCATGCCGCGCTCGTAGTGCGCGTCGGCGTGGCGCGGGTTCAGCGCCAGCGCGCGGCCGAAGCACTGCAGCGCCGCGTCGTAGCGCTCGCGGTCCTTCTCGACGCAGCCGCGCGCGTAGTGCGCCTCGGCGTGGGCGGGGCTGACGGCCAGGGCGCGGTCGTAGCTCGCCAGTGCCTCGTCGTGCCGCTTCGTCATCGCCAGCAGGTTGCCGCGGTTGACGTGCAGCGAGGCCACGCCGGGGTCGACCTCGGCGGCCCGGTCGAAGAGCTCGAGCGCGCGGCGGTGGTCGTGCAGCGCCTTGCACAGCACGCCGAGGTTGTTCAGCGCGTCGAACTGGCGGGGCTGCGAGGCGAGGATCGCCTCGTAGACCGCACGCGCCTCGATCAGCCGGCCGGCCTTCTGCAGCGCGATCGCGCGCTCCAGGATCGGGCGGATGGCCGCCACCACCGGGTCGGCGGTCGGCTTCGGGGCGGGAGAGCGGTCGGGCGTGGGCTGCATGCGGTCGCGGGGCTCGGGGCGGATCGGAAGCTCGGGCGGGGTTCGGGGTGCGCTTCTGTTCCTACAATGACGGATGGACGAAGCGACCCTGGACGACTGGACGGAGCGGCTGCGCGGCTGGGCCCGGGAGCTCGGCTTCGCGTCGTTCGGTGTCGCCGACGTCGAGCTGTCCGCTGCGGCCGAGGGCCTCGCGCGCTGGCTCGATGCCGGTTTCCACGGCGAGATGGATTATATGGCCCGCCACGCCGCGCTTCGTGCGCGGCCCGACGCGCTGTTGCCGGGCACGGTGCGGGCGGTCATGGTCGGCATCGACTACGCGCCCGACGACCCGCAGTGGCTCGATCGCGCCTGGGCGACGCTGGCCGACGGCGAGCGGGCCTACGTGTCGCGCTACGCGCTGGGCCGCGACTACCACAAGGTGGTGCGCGCCCGGCTGGCCCGGCTCGCGCAGCGGCTGCAGGCGGCGATCGGTCCGTTCGGCTGGCGGGCCTTCTGCGACTCGGCGCCCGTCATGGAGGTGGAGCTCGCGCGCCGCGCCGGGCTCGGCTGGCGCGGCAAGCACACCTTGCTGCTGTCGCGCGACGGCGGCTCCATGCGCTTCCTCGGCACCCTCTACACCGACCTGCCGCTGCCGGTGGACGCGCCGGTCGACGAGCATTGCGGGCGCTGCACCGCCTGCATCGCGGCCTGCCCGACGCAGGCGATCGTCGCGCCCTACCGGCTCGATGCGCGGCGCTGCATCTCGTACCTCACCATCGAGGCGCACGGCACGATCCCGGAGGCGCTGCGCGAGGCGATCGGCAACCGGATCTACGGCTGCGACGACTGCCAGCTGGCCTGCCCGTGGAACAAGTACGCCGCCACGGCGTCGCTGCCCGACTTCGCGAGCCGCAACCGGCTCGATGCAGCCTCGCTCGTCGAGCTCTTCGCCTGGGAGCGCGAGGACTTCGAGACCCGATTCGAGGGCTCGGCGATCCGTCGCATCGGCCACGAGCGCTGGCTGCGCAACCTCGCGGTCGCGCTGGGCAACGCACCGCGCTCGGCCGCGGTCGTGGCCGCGCTGCGCGCCCGCGAGCACGATCCATCGGCGCTGGTCGCCGAGCATGTGCGCTGGGCACTGGACCGGCACGGCGAGGCGCCGACTGCCGCGGCGTCGGCCCCCTCGGCGTCGACCCCCTCGGCGTCGGCCCCATGATCCGTCGCCCCCGCTCCCCGGCCGCGGCCGGCCCCGGCCCCGGCCCCGGCGCCGCGGTGCCGCCGGACGCGGCCGACCGGGACGCGGTGCGCGCCTTCGTCGACGCGCTGTGGCTCGAGGACGGGCTGTCGGTCAACACCCGCGACGCCTACCACGGCGACCTCGCCCGGCTCGCGCAGTGGCTGGCCGGCCGCGGCGTCACGCTGCTGGCCGCCGGCGAGGTCGACCTGCAGGGCTACGTCGCCGCCGCGCACGCGGGCTCGCGCCCGAGCAGCGCGAACCGTCGGCTGGCCGTCTTCCGGCGCTTCTACCGGTGGCTGCTGCGCGAGCGGCGCCGCACCGACGACCCGACGCTGCGCCTGGTCTCGGCCCGCCGCCCGCCGCGCTTTCCGAAGACCCTGTCCGAGGCGCAGGTCGACGCGCTGCTCGGCGCGCCCGACGTCGAGACGCCCCTGGGGCTGCGCGATCGCGCGATGCTCGAGACGCTCTATGCGACCGGGCTGCGCGTGTCGGAGCTGGTGGGCCTGAGGACGGTCGAGGTGGGGCTGGTCGACGGCGTGCTGCGGGTGATCGGCAAGGGCGACAAGGAGCGGCTGGTGCCGCTGGGCGAGGAGGCCCGGCACTGGATCGAGCGCTGGCTGGCCGAGGGGCGCGGTGCGCTGCTCGGCGGCCGGCCGGCCGATGCGCTGTTCGTGACCGCCCGCGCCGCGCCGATGACGCGGCAGATGTTCTGGACGCTGATCAAGCGCCATGCCCGCGTCGCCTGCATCGACGCGCCGCTGTCGCCGCACACGCTGCGCCATGCCTTCGCGACGCACCTGCTGAACCACGGCGC
>JBIIPQ010000319.1:0-5248 GCA_044342535.1 Burkholderiaceae bacterium | reverse complement strand
CACGACGACGAAGAACAAGCGGACCACCCCGGACAAGATGCTGATCAAGAAGTTCGATCCGGTCGCCCGCAAGCACGTCGACTACAAAGAGACGAAGATCAAGTGACGCGTCGGGGCGCCACCGCGCCCCGATGTGCACACGGCCCGACTCCCGATCGGAGTCCGAGCCCTGAAGGCGCCGAAAGGCGCCTTTTTTTCGTCTGTCGCCAGCCCAGTCACCGGGCGGCCTGAATGACAAAACGCCCCGTGTCCGGGGCGTGAATGACAAACGCCCCGTGTCCGGGGCGTTTGCACACCGATGCGACCGCCCGTGACGATCAGGCGGCGGCGTATCGGCGCATGCGCAGCGCGAGGTCCTGCAGCGCGCGCACGCCGCTGGCTTCGGCGCGGTTGCACCAGTCCTGCAGGTGCGCGACCAGCTTCTCGGGCGTCGCGTTGGAGCGCTCCCAGGTGGAGGCGAGCTCAGCGCGCATCTCGACCAGCTTGCGCAGGCTGTCGCTCGCCGCGAAGATCTCGCCCAGCTTGGCGCGGTTCTGGTCGCTCCACTTGGTGGCGTCCAGATGGAGCCAGCGGCGCGACGCGTCGATCAGGCTGGCGTCGGCCGGCCGTGCGGCGCGCAGCCGTGCGATCTCCTCGGAGCAGGCCTGGCCGAGCGACTTGCCGTAGGCGGCCATCAGGTCGTAGCGGTGCGCGATCACGGCCTGAAGCGTCTGCAGGTCGACGCTCGCGCGCGGCGACTGGAACTTCGGCACCGGGGCGACCTTGCGGACCGTCGCGAGGCCGAGCGCCTGCAGGATCCGGATGTACATCCAGCCGATGTCGAACTCGTACCAGCGGTTGGACAGCTTCGCGCTCGAGGCGAACGCATGGTGGTTGTTGTGCAGTTCCTCTCCGCCGATCAGGATGCCCCAGGGCAGCACGTTGCGCGCGGCGTCCGGGCTGTCGAAGTTGCGATAGCCCCAGTAGTGGCCGATGCCGTTGATGACGCCGGCGGCGGTGACCGGGATCCACATCATCTGGACCGCGAACACCGACAGGCCGATGACACCGAACAGCAGCACGTCGATCACCAGCGTGATGTAGACGCCGGCGACCGAATACTTGGTGTAGACGTTGCGCTCGACCCAGTCGTCGGGCGTGCCGTGGCCGTACTTCTGGAGGGTCTCGGCGTTCTTGGCCTCCTCGCGGTACAGCTCGCTGCCCTCGAGCAGCACCTTGCGGATGCCGCGGGTCTGAGGGCTGTGCGGATCCTCGGGGGTCTCGCACTTGGCGTGGTGCTTGCGATGGATGGCCGCCCACTCCTTGGTGACCATGCCCGTGGTCAGCCACAACCAGGCCCGGAAGAAGTGCGAGACGACCGGATGCAGGTCGAGCGCGCGATGCGCCTGGCAGCGGTGCAGGTAGATCGTCACGGCCGCGATGGTCACGTGCGTGGCGATCAGCGTATAGGCGAGGATCTGCCAGCCGCTCAGGTCGAGCAGGCCGGTGTCGAGGAAGCCCAGGACGCCCTGGACCACGGGATGATCGATCAAGTTCTCAGCTCCCTGGGATTAACCGTGTGATTGTAAAGGCGCCCGACGGCCAAGTCATTGACGTATATCGGCCACGGCCGCTATTCGCGGCGGACCCAACGCACGGCGAAGAACCCATCCGATTCGTCCATGTCGGGGCGGATCCGCAGGAAAACAGGGTCGGAAAACCCGGGGTGAGCCTGGGCGAAGGTCGCCGCGACCGCTTCGTTCTCACGCTCGAGCAGGCTGCAGGTCGCATAGACGAGCGCACCACCCCGCTTCACCAGACGAGCGGCGGCGGCGAGGATGGAGGTTTGCCGGCCGTTGAGCTCGTCGACCGCCTCGGGAACCATCCGCCACTTGAGCTCCGGATTGCGGCGCAGCGTGCCGGTGCCACTGCACGGCGCGTCGACCAGCACCAGGTCGGCCCGGCCGGCCAGGCGCCGCAGCTTGGGGTCGTGCTCGCTGTCGAGGCCGAAGGGCTGGACGCTGGTGGCGCCGGAACGCGCGAGCCGCGGCTTGAGACGCTGCAGGCGGGCCGTCGAGACGTCGCAGGCGTAGACCTGACCGCTGGAGCGCATCGCAGCCGCGATGGCAAGGGTCTTGCCGCCGGCGCCCGCGCAGAAGTCGATGACGGTCTGGCCGCGCCGCGGCGCGGCGAAGTCCACCAGACGCTGGCTGCCCAGGTCCTGCACCTCGAACTCGCCGCGGTCGAACGATGCGAGCCGATCGATCGCGGGCTTGCCCCGCACGCGCAGCGCGGTGTCGCAGCTCGCCATCGGCTCGGCCTCGACGCCGTCGGCCGCGAGCGAGGCACGCAGGGACTCGCGATCGGTCTTGAGCAGATTCACGCGCAGGTCGAGCGGCGCCGGCGCGAGCAGCGACTGGCCGAGCCGCTCGACGGCGGCGTGCGGCACCGGTTCGCCTGCGGCCTCGGCCTGGGCAAGCAGCTCGGCGTGCAGCCAGTCGGGCAGGCTCAGGCGGATCGCCTGGGGCATGCCGCCGGGGTCGCTCGCGAGCGAGCGGCGCAGCGCGGCCTCGTCCTCGGCGTCCGGGCGCAGCGCGGGCAGCATCCCCTCGCCGAAGCGCAGCACGAACGACAGCCAGGTCAGCCGACGCGGCAGCGAGCCGCGCATCGACTGGGCCTGGTGACCGTAGCGGCGACGGTTGCGCAGCACGTCGAAGACCGTCTCGGCGATGATCCCGCGGTCGCGGCGCCCGAGCCGCTCGTTGGCACGGAAGAAGCCGCGCAGCACGGTGTCGGCGGCCCGGTCGAGCTGCAGTACCTCGCCGACGGCGCGCTCGGTCGACACGAGCAGCGGCGGCGTCAGGCGGGGGAGCTCGACCGGTGGGGTCGGCTCGCCCGCTGGCGTCGGCGAGGTAGCTGGGGGCGGCTCGGCAGCTGGCGTCGGCTCGGCAGCGGCCGCCTGCAGGCGCTCGGGGATCGTCGGATCGACGGACGGTCCGGTGCTCATCGTGCGCCCTCCCAGAGCAGCCGTTCATCCGCAGGCACGCCCACGACCTCGGCCCGGCCTTCGGACACGCGCACGCGGTCCTCGACCAGCCAGCGCACGGCCTTCGGAAAGATCCTGTGCTCGACGCCGAGCACCCGGGCGGCGAGCGTCGAGGCGTCGTCGCCGTCGAGCACGGGCACGGCGGCCTGCGCGAGGATCGGTCCGTGATCGAGGGTCGGCGTCACCAGGTGGACCGTCGCGCCGTGCATCCGGACCCCGGCGGCGAGCGCGCGCGCATGGGTGTCCAGGCCGGGGAAGGCCGGCAACAGCGACGGATGGACGTTCACCAGGCGGCCCGCGAAGCGGCGCACGAAGCCCTCGGTGAGGATCCGCATGAAGCCGGCGAGCACGACGAGGTCGGCGCCGAGGGCGTCGAGCCGCTCGGCGAGCGCTGCATCGAAGGCTTCGCGGCCGGCGTGGGTCGTGTGCGGCACGACCTCCACCGGCACGCCCAGACCGCGGGCGACCTCGAGCCCGGCAGCTTCCGCGCGGTTCGCGATCACGGCGGCGATGCGGGCGGGCCAGCGCTCGTCCCGACAGGCGCGCACGAGGCTCGCCATGTTCGAGCCCTGGCCAGAGATCAGGATCGCAACGGTCTTCAACGGGTCGCCCGATGGAAAGGCGCGCAGTCTAGCATCCGAACGCCTCGGTGACCGGCCTAGATTGCTTTATGATTCAAGGTTTTGCGTCCGAACGCATGCAGGTCTTCCGCCGACTCCCTCCGCTCGAGCAGCGCCGCCCCTGCGCGCTGACCATCGGCAACTTCGATGGCGTTCACCTCGGCCATCGGGCTCTGCTCGATGCGCTGCGGCAATCGGCCGCGCGCCTCGGCGTGCCCGCCTGCGTGCTGACCTTCGAGCCGCACCCGCGCGAATTCTTCGCCGCGCGCAGGCCCGGGGCCACGGCACCGGCCCGGATCGCGACACTGCGCGACAAGCTCGAGGCGCTGGCCGCGGCCGGCGTGGACCGCGCCTGCGTCGTCCACTTCAACGAGCGGTTCGCGTCACTCGCCCCGGACACCTTCGTGCAGTCGGTGCTCGTCGACGGGCTGCGGGTCCGCCAACTCCTGATCGGCGACGATTTCCGCTACGGCGCGGGGCGCGTCGGCGACTTCGCCAGCTTGGAGCAGGCCGCGGGCCACCACGGCTTCGCGCTGCAGCGGATGGGGACGGTGGCCCTCGACGGCGAGCGCATCTCGTCGTCGGCGGTACGCGCGGCCCTGGCCGGGGCCGACTTCACCCGCGTCGAACGCCTGCTCGGGCGGCCGTATGCGATGTCCGGCCACGTGGTGCACGGTCGCAAGCTCGGACGCGAGCTCGGCTTCCCGACGCTGAACCTGCGCATCCCGCACGGGCGCCCGGCGCTCGGCGGCATCTTCGTCGTACGCGTGCACGGCCTGGCCGACACCCCGCTCGCCGGCGTCGCCAGCCTGGGCACGCGCCCGGCCGTCGAGACAGATGGCGCCCCGCTGCTCGAGACCCACGTGCTCGACTGGACGGGCAACGCCTACGGCCGCCTGGTCCGCATCGAGTTCCTGCGCAAGCTGCGCGACGAGGCGCACTACGACGGACTGGACGCCCTGGTCGCCCAGATCCGCCGCGACGCCGACGACGCCCGTACCCATTTTGCCGCCCTCGCCGCCCCCGCGGCGCGCTGAACGGCCCGCCTCACCGAGACCGCCCCGATGGCCAAGCCGAACGACCCCACCAAGACCGACCACCGGGCGACGCTCAACATGCCCGACACCCCGTTCCCGATGCGAGGCGACCTCGCCAAGCGGGAACCGAAGTGGGTCGCCGAGTGGCAGGAGAAAGGCGTCTACAAGCGGATCCGTGCGGCCAGCAAGGGGCGCCCGCTGTTCGTGCTGCATGACGGCCCGCCTTATGCCAACGGCGACATCCACATCGGCCACGCGGTCAACAAGGTCCTCAAGGACATGATCGTGAAGTGCCGGAACATGGCCGGCTACGACGCGCGCTACGTGCCCGGCTGGGACTGCCACGGCATGCCGATCGAGATCCAGATCGAGAAGCAGTTCGGCAAGACCCTGCCCCCGGCCGAGGTGCAGTCGAAGTCGCGCGCCTACGCGACCGAGCAGATCGCGCGCCAGAAGCAGGACTTCATCCGGCTCGGGGTGCTCGGCGAGTGGGACGATCCGTACCTGACGATGGCGCCGCGCAACGAGGCCGACGAGCTGCGCGCGCTCGGCAGGATCATGGCGGC
>JBIIPQ010000066.1:0-15545 GCA_044342535.1 Burkholderiaceae bacterium | reverse complement strand
CGATCGTCGCCCACCCCTCCGAACTGATCGCGCTGCTGCGGGTCGCGGACGATCGGACGGCGGCAAGGGGCCGCGTCCTCTAGAATCGGGCGGACCGTGCTCCGCTCGCCCACCGCCCCCCTCGCCTCGCACACCTCGCTCGCCCGCCGTCCGGCCGGCCGCGCTCCGGTGCCGACCGCCGCCGGACCGGGCCGACGGCCGCGCGTGCAGGCAGGCCGCAGTTCGCAGCGAGGGGCGATCGGTCGAGTCCTGCTGTGGACGGCGGGACTGGTCGCGCTGCTCCTCGGGGCCCTCCTCGCGGCCCTGACCTGGGGGCCGAACCTCGCGCGCGACCGGATCGCGAGCTTCTACGGCGAGGTGATCGGCCGGGAGATCCGGATCGGGCACATCGAGGTCTCGCCGTTCTCGGGGCGGGTCGTCGTCGACGATTTCTCCATCGCGTCCGCCCGGCCGGATCGGCCCGCGCTGGTGTTCAAGCGCGCGACCGTCGAGATCGAGGCCTCGGCCTACCTGCACGGCGTCGTGGTGGTCAAGGGCGTGCGGCTGGAGTCGCCCGCACTGCACCTCGTGCGCATCGGCCCCGATCGCTTCGACTTCTCCGAGGTGCTCGACCGGTTCGCGAACCGGCCGCCGTCGCAGCGCAAGGCGACATGGCGCATCGACCGCGTGGCGATCGAGGACGGCCGGCTCGACCTCGACGACCGGATGGTGAAGAAGGCGACGTCGATCGCCGGGCTGTCGCTGCAGGCAGACGGCCTCACCAATCAGGACGAACACGTCGAGCGGCCCGCGACCCTCGACGCGCGGTTCACGCTCGACGGCAGGCCGGTCGCCGTGCAGGCGCGGGCCACGCCGTTCTCGGGCGACCCGGTGTTCGGCGGCGACGTGAAGCTCGATGCACTGCCGATCGCGGCGCTGCTGCCCTATCTGGCGCTGCCCGCAGACATCCGACCCGTGTCCGGCACGGTGACGCTGGACCTCGGGGGCACCTGGCGGCAGACCGCGGCCGCGCCCGGCAAGCTCGACGTGTCGGGGCAGCTGGCGGTCGATGGCCTCGCGGTGCACGACGGGGCAGGCACCGAACGGATCGCGGCCGAATCGCTGGTGGTGGTGCTCGCCTCGTCGCAACCCCTCGGCGGCGCGATCCACGTCACCGAGGCGAGCCTGCGCGCGCCTCGCGCGGCGCTCGGGCGCGACGCGGCGGGGCGGATGCTGTGGCCGGCTGCGGCGCCGATGACCGCGCAGCCTTCTGACACACCGTCACCCACAGCACCCTCACCCGCCGCACCGTCGCCCGCCGCACCCTCATCAGCCACACCGTCGCCCGCCGCGCCGCCCCAGCCCGCGACCGGCCCGCGCTCGCTGCGGATCGACCGGCTGCGCGTCGACAGTGCGCGCATCGACTGGCAGGACGCGGCGCTCGCCGCCCCGCTGGCGCTGCGGGTGTCGCCGCTCACGCTCGCGCTGGAGGCGATCGAGGTGGCCGACCTGACGCGACCCGCCGCGGCCAGTGCACGCGGCCGGCTCGATGCGACGGTCGACGGCGAAGCCGTGCTCGGCGCCGACCTGCTGCTCGACGGGATGGGCGGCGGCCGCACGAGCGTGGACCTCTCGCGGATCGACGTCGCGCGTTATGCGCCGCTTGCCGGCCCGGCGCTGCGTGCCACCGTCGAGCAGGGCCGCCTCGCGGCCCGCGCGACGCTCGCCTGGGGCCCGGAGGGCGCCGGGCTGGCGGTGACCGAGGCCGCGGCCGAGCTCACCGAGCTGCGGATCGCCAAGGACGGCCGCGTGCCGGCCACGATCGCCTCGCTCGCCGTGGCCGGCGGCACGATCGACCCGGCGGCTCGCCGCATCGAACTCGGCTCGGTGAAGCTCGCCGGCGGCACGCTGCAGGCGCGGCGCGACCGCGATGGGCGCGTCGACCTGCAGGACTGGTGGGTGCCGCAGGGCACGGCCGGGGCCGGCGCATCGGCCACCACCGGCCCGACCGAGGCACAGGCACAGGCGGCGAGCGCGGGCCGGGGAACACCGGCCTGGGCGGTCCGTGCCGCCCAGGTCGAGGTCGCCGCGCTCGAGGTCGACTACGACGATGCGGCGATCCCCAAGGCAAGCAAGCTGCCCCGGCTCACGCTGAACGCGAAGGCGTCCAACGTCGGCACCGATCCGAGCCAGGCGATGCCGTTCGAAGCCGCGGTCGCGCTGGCCGACGGCTCGAGGCTGTCGGCACGCGGCTCGCTGCGCCCGGTGCCGCTGCAGCTCGATACCCAGGTGCGCCTGGCGCAGTTCGGCATCACGAACATCGAGCCCTACATCGCGCCCTACGTGAACCTCACGCTGGCCAGCGGGCAGCTCTGGAGCAACGGCCGGCTGCGCATCACCGGCAACCGCGACGGCGGCATCGCACGCATCGGCTTCGACGGCGAGTTCTCGGCCAACGACTTCCGCGCGATCGACCGCGTCTCGAGCGACGACTTCCTGCGCTGGACGGCGCTCGCGCTGCCCTCGGTCAAGGTCGACTGGCGGACCGGGCGCCCGGCCGACAGCCTGATCGAGATCGGTGCGGTCGCCTTCGTCGACTTCTACGCGCGGATCATCCTGTCGCCCGAAGGGCGGCTCAACCTGTCGGAGGTCGTGGTCGACCCGGGCCGCGAGCGCGGTGCGGCGCCACGCTCGCTGACCGCGGCACCGGCGGCGAGCGGACCGGGGGGCATCGAGCGGGGCCCTGCGGGTACCGCGACCACCGCACGCCGGCCGGCGGCAGCCGCCGAGGGACCGCGACCGACGATCCGGGTCGGCACCGTGCGGATCGCCAGCGGCAACGTCAACTTCACCGACCTGTTCATCCGCCCGAACTACACCGCGAACCTCACGCAGCTCGTCGGCTCGATCGAGGCGATCGCCAGCGACCGCGCTGAGCCCTCGGACGTGCTGGTTACCGGCCGTGTCGACAACGACACGCCGCTCGAGATCACCGGCAAGATCAATCCGCTCGCGCCGACGCGCTTCATCGACCTGCGCGCGGTCGCCCGCGGCTTCGACCTGCCCAAGCTGAGCCCGTACTCGGGCCGCTGGGCCGGCTACGCGATCGAGAAGGGCAAGCTGACCGCGGACGTGCGCTACCGCATCGAGGGCGAGCGGCTGGCGGCCGAGAACAAGCTGACCATCAACCAGCTGACCTTCGGCGAGAAGATCGACAGCCCCGATGCGACCAGCCTGCCGGTGCGCTTCGCGGTGTCACTGCTCAAGGACCGCAACGGAAACATCGACCTCGACCTGCCGATCTCCGGCACGATCTCCGACCCGCAGTTCTCGGTGGGCGGTCTGCTGTGGCGGGCGATCGGCAACCTGATCATCAAGGTCGTGACCTCGCCGTTCACGTTCCTCGCTTCGCTCGGGGGCAGCGACCCCGGCGAGCTGAGCCACATCGAATTCGCCGCGGGCGCGACCGCCCTCGACGACGAGGACCGCAAGCGGCTCGACACGCTGTCGACCGCCCTCGCGCAGCGGCCCGAGCTGTCGATCGAGATCGCCGGCGTCGGTGACCCGAAGGCGGACCGCGACGCGATGCAGCACGCACGCCTGGAGCGTTCGCTCAAGGGCGCGAAGCTCGCGCAGATGCGCCGCGCCGCGCCGAGCGCGGAGCTGCCGCCGATCGCCGATCTCGTGCTCGATGCAGCCGAGCGCCCGATGCTGCTCGAGCGCGCCTGGCGCGATGCGAAGCTCGACGCGGGCAGTGCCGGCAAGGTGCCGCCGCCCGAGGAGCTCGAGCGGCTGCTGCTCGAGCATGCGGCGGTCGCCACCGAGGAGGTCAAGCAGGTCGCCCAGCAGCGCGCGCAGGCCGCGCGCGACTACCTGCGCGACCAGCGCGGCATCGCCAACGAACGCCTCTACCTGCTCGCCCCCCGCATCGCCGACGACGACGGCAAGCTGCCACCGCGCCGCGCCGACTTCACCCTCAAGTGAGCCCGCCGATGGACACGCTGCAGAACGACACCCATCGCAAGACCATCGGCTACCTGCTGTGGATCTTCGGATTCACCGGCGCGCACCGCTTCTACTACGGCAAGCCGGTGACCGGCACGATCTGGTTCTTCACGCTCGGGCTGCTCGGCATCGGCTGGCTGATCGACCTGTTCCTCATCCCCGGAATGGATCGCGGCGCCGACCGGCGCTATGCGGCCGGCCGCGTCGACTACAGCATCGCCTGGCTGCTGCAGACCTTCCTCGGCGTGTTCGGCCTGCACCGGTTCTACCTCGGCAAGTGGGTCACCGGCATCGTGTGGCTGCTGACCGGCGGGCTCTTTCTCGTCGGCTGGCTCTACGACTTCTGGACGCTGAACGGGCAGATCGACGAGATCAACCGGAACGGGCGCGGCCGGCGCTGAGCGCGGCGCGCGCCAGGACGGCGCACCGAGGCGCAGGCCGGCGGACCGGCCCGCGCCGCCTGGCTCAGCGACCCTGGAAGCTCGGCGGGCGCTTCTCGACGAAGGCCTGCGCCGCGCTCTTGTGGTCGCCCGTCTCGAAGGTGCGGATCATGTGGATCGCCTCCGAGTCGAGCGTCTCGGCGAGCGAGCCGCGCTGCGCGACGTTGAGGTTGCGCTTCATGTAGCCGACCGCCACGGTGGGCAGCGCGGCCAGCTCCTTGACGTAGGCGGTCGCGGCCGCGGCGAGCTGCTCGTACGGCGCCGTGCGGTCGATCATGCCGATGCGCAGCGCCTCTTCGGCCTGCACCACGCGGCCGGTGAAGTACAGCTCGCGCGCCTTCGAGGCCCCCACCAGGTGACTCAGGAAGTAGCTGCCGCCGAAGTCGCCCGAGACGCCGATCTTCGAGAACGCGGTGGTGAACTTGGCGTCGTCGGCCGCGATCCGCAGGTCGCAGGCGAGCGCGAGCGACAGGCCCGCGCCGGCCGCCGGACCCGGGATCACCGCGAGCGTCGGCTTGGGCATCTCGTGCAGCCAGCGGACCGCCTCCATGCGCGCGCGCAGGTCGGTGACCCTCTCATCGAAGCTCGGCTCGTTGGCCGGTGCCCCCCCTGCGCGCTGCGCGAAGCCCTTGACGTCGCCGCCCGAGCAGAACGCGCGGCCCGCGCCGGTCAGCACCACCGCGCGGATCGCCGGGTCGAGCGCGAGGCGCTGCAGCGCCTCGGCGAGCCCGACCATCATCGGGCGCGACAGCGCATTGCGCGAATCGGGGCGGTTCAGCGTCAGCGTGGCGATGCCCGCGTCGACGGTCTCGATCAGGTCCTGGGTCATGCGTGTCTCCTCTGTCGTGTTCGGATCCGGATGCCGCCGAACATAGCCGATCCGGGCGGCGCGCGCTCGCGGGACGCTCATGGGAAGCCAGGCGGTTCAGGGGTCGCCCGGCCCTGCTGCACTTGAAATCCGGGCAGAGCGCCTATACTTCCTCCTTGAACACCGGGGCCGACCTGGTTTCGACGTGGGTAGTGAAGCGTCTCAGTGCATGCCGAGCACTCTCGTGGTCTCGTAAATCCCCGAGAAAACTTCAAACGCCAACGACGAGCGTTTCGCTCTCGCCGCTTAAGGCGTGAGCCGCTGCACCGGGTTGCCGATGGCCCGGGTCCCGCAAGGGACTGCAGCGTCATTCACATCGGATCGCGACCGGGCGGGTCACTTGCCTGGAAGCTAAAAAATAGGTGGCTGGTCTCCTTCCGAGCCTGCCCGGCGGCGCGGTCGGAGACGAGATCCAAATGACGTGGCTAAGCATGTAGAGCGGTTATGCAGATCACTTGCGGACGCGGGTTCGATTCCCGCCGGCTCCACCAACACGCAGTACAGCGGCATCCAAGGCCGTACAGAAGCCCCCTTAGAAACCCGCCAAGTGCGGGTTTTTTCTTGTCTTTTCGTCCAGAAAGGGGCAACAACGTCCATTGACATGCAGCTTGGGCGGGGGGCAACATCGGGGGCAACTCGGCAGCCCGCCGGACAGTTGCCCCCAATCATGCCGCTCACCGACACCGCAATTCGCAACGCCAAGCCCGGCCTGACGCCGAAGGGCGAGAAGACCGCGAAGCCGTACAAGCTCAGCGACGCGGGCGGCCTCTACGTCGAGGTCACGCCTGCCGGGGGCAAGTGGTGGCGGCTGAAGTACCGCTTCGCCGGCAAGGAAAAGAGGCTCTCGCTCGGCGTCTATCCCGAGGTCACGCTGGCGAAGGCCCGCGAGCGCCGCGACGAGGCACGGCGGCGCCTCGCCGATGGCATCGACCCGAGCGAGCACCGCAAGGCCACGAAGGCAGCGGGTATCGAACGGGCCGCGAACAGCTTCGAGTCCGTCGCGCGCGAGTGGTTCTCGAAGCAGAAGCCGACGTGGAACGACGCCCACGCCGACCGCATCCTCAGCCGATTCGAGCGGGACGTCTTCCCGTGGATCGGCGCTCGCCCGATCGCTGAGGTCACGGCGCCGGAACTGCTCACCGCGCTCCGGCGGATCGAGACCCGCGGCGCGCTGGAAACAGCGCACCGTGCGCTTGGCAACTGCGGTCAGGTCTTCAGGTACGGCGTGGCGACGGGCCGCTGCGTGCGGGACCCGTCAGGCGACCTGCGCGGCGCCCTGCCCCCGGTGAAGGGTCAGCACTTCGCCGCGGTGACCGAGCCGGCGCAGGTGGGCGCCCTGCTCCGCAGCATCCACGGCTACAGCGGCACGTTCACTGTGCAGTGCGCGCTCCGACTCGCGCCGCTGGTGTTCGTAAGGCCCGGGGAGCTGCGCAAGGCCCGCTGGGAGGACATCGACCTCGACGCTTCGCAGTGGGGCTTCCACGTCACCAAGACCGACGTGGGGCACATCGTGCCGCTGTCGAAGCAGGCCGTTGCGATCCTGCGTGAGCTGCACGCCCTCACCGGCCGCGGTGAGTTCGTGTTCCCCGGCGCGCGCAGCCGCGAGCGGCCGATGAGCGATAACGCAATCCTGGCGGCGATGCGACGTATGGGCATCGCGAAGGACGAGATGAGCGGTCACGGCTTTCGCGCGATGGCGCGGACCATCCTCGACGAGGTGCTCGGCTTCCGGCCGGACTTCATCGAGCACCAACTCGCACACGCGGTTCGCGATCCGAACGGCCGCGCGTACAACCGGACCGCGCACCTGCCGGAGCGGCGAAAGATGATGCAGGCGTGGGCGGACTGGCTCGATCGGCAGCGCGTCGGGGCCGATGTCGTGAAGCTCCGGCCGGAGGTCGCATGACGAAGTACGAAGCCCTGCTCGCCAACTGGGCAGAGCTGCACAAGCAGGCCCGGCTCCGCCCCCGCTTCGCGCCGAATACGAATTGGAAGACTCCGGCGCCTCCGGACCCGCGTACGCTGCGTCACGCGCTCGCAGCGCTTCGCGATGGCGCTCGCGCCTTCGCAGAGACGGAGTGGGGGACCATCGACGGAGACACCGCTGAGCGCTGGGGCCATCCGGAATGGGCCGGAGCGGCGATCTACTGCAGCCGTAACGAACTCGTGAGGCTGGTCGGCGCGGGACCAGCAGCGCGCATCCTCCTGGCGACTCAGACGCAGATCGATCGGATGGAAGCCCTGCGGTCTCTCGTCCAGCTCATGCGAGCCCGCGCATTCCACTCGACCATCCTCGGGAAGCACGTCCGCGCGAACAGGCAACTGTGGATCGCCGCAGACCTCGAATTCGCCGCGGCCCTGACGGACGAGGAGCTTGACCGGATGCGAGATGCCGCGGCCAGCGAGGCGCTCCGCACCCAGGCAGCGCGCGGTGCGTATGCGAAGAGTCGACAGACTTCAGAATTTCTGCGGTCGGCCGTGGACGAGTTCTTCCGACGAACAGAAGCGGGCGAAAAAATCAGCGCGGACCGCTTCGCCCGGGAACTCGATCAGAAATCGTCCGACGCACCAGGGCGTGTAGTGCCGCGAACGGTAACGCGGGCAATTTCGAAAGCGAGGAATCTGCGCAAGAAGCGTGGGCGCAGCTCACCCTAATCGGCTACCCAGCCAGACGCGAGACCCGCAACCTAGGACTTAGTCCTCGACGAACGGCCTGCAAGTCGGCACGGTACGTGGGCCGAATCACCAAGGTCGCTCGATGCTCCGCGCTCTCGCTGTTCTGCTGTTCACGTTCGGCCTATTCGTGTGGATGGCGGCCAGAGCCTCTTTCCGCATCGGGGCACTTGAGTCCTCGATGGTGCTGGTTGTCAGCCTGCTCCCCGGCTACCTGCTCTGGCGCATCGCCAAGAAGCGGCGACGCACCCGAGCCGCCGAGCGGGCGGCCCGCTCGATCAACCCCTAGGAGCTGAACCCATGTACGAAGAAGTCATCGCGTTGGCGATGTTCGGGATCGTCGGCCTGGCCGCCAAGCTGTGGTTCGGCCTGACCACCCGCGAGATGCGGGACAACCTGCTCTGGTCGATCGTCACGATCCTCGCGATCGGGGGAGCAGCGGGCTTCCTGTGGGACTGCTGGGTCGCCGGCGGACTGCCGATCGCCTGGGGACACTGAGTCGAGCGACCTGGACGCGAGCGCGCATAGCCGCCACGCTGCAACGCCCTTGCTTCTGAAGCGCTACACGATGCTCCGTGCCCTCGCGGTTGCTCTGTTCGTAATCGGCCTGGGCTTCTGGCTCGGGGTGCAGTCCGTCCTGCGCCCCGGTGCGCTCGGCTCGGCCGTCGCGCTGGGCTCGCTGTCGAGCACGCGCTCGCCAGGCGAGTGCCCCGCAGGCCGGCTGACCCGGCGGTCGTTGGGCCCATTTAGTTCTGTACGACCGGTTCAGCCGGCTGTGTCGACTAGGACAGCCGATTCTTCACGTAGCTCGTCAGCGCGCTCGAAAGTACCGCTGCGCCCATGACGGTCTGCAGCTTGTCGAGCGCCTCCTTGTCCAGGAAGTGCCAGCTACGCGGACACAGAAGGTGGAAGGTGTAGACCAATATGCCCAGCCCCAGGCAGACAGCGATCAGCCGGAAAAGCCACAGGATCGCGGCGTTCGCCGTGTCGCGAAACGACTGGTGCCGATCATGTTCTCTCTGCTTGCCGTCCTTCTCGAGATCAACCCCTTCAGCGAACGCTACGGCCTCGCTGGTCGCTCGACCATCAACCGCTATCGCATCGTCCGCATCGAAAGCAAGCGGACGACCTTCCCCGGTCGCGTCAGTCATAGGGCCGAGTGACGACCTTGGCCAAGCAAGCGGCGATAGAAGTCTTCGATCAGGTCGTTCGAGATATCAGCATTCCGGCCCCACTTCGACCAGGTCTGCGTCCATGGCGTACCAGGCTTGTGAGTCGCCGCAGACAGCCGGGTCCCCGCCGCGTTCCCGTAAGTCTTCGCGGTCAGCTTCATCACCATTGCTTCGTCAGCAGAGAACGTGAACTCCCTGTCCGCGCCATCAACGGACCCGACCGGGCTGCTCTTGTACCGCTTCACCGCGCGGTAAACGCTGGGCACGACTGGACCGTACTCCCAGGCTTCAACGCATTCGTCGAGCAGCGGAGCGCCGTGCTTGCCCAGCATCAGGCCGTGGGCAATGTACGCCAGCTTGATGAGCTGCATGGGCGTGACAGCACCCGCGCCAACCTCGGCACAGTCCTCCAAGAGCCGCTGTGCGACCGACAAAGACTTGATGCTCATAGGTTGTTCCCCTTCCCGACACCAGAAGAAACGGGCCGGACAATACCACGCCTTAACAGCAACGAGCTTAACGCCAATACTGTTCACTTGTACAGCCCTCCGACAGTTGTTCTCCTGTCCGAGCGACATGGGATATGTTGGCTCGGCAGGCGAGATCAAGCCTTGGCCGATACCATGCCCGACCACAATCGCATGACGAACGCGCCCGTTGCCCAACGGCGTAGGCCAGAAGTCCACTCGCTCGCGGCCCGGCGCGCCGGCTGATCTGGCGGACCGTGGTCGCGGTCCTGTCGATCGGCGGCCCGCCGAGGTCCCTGATTTCACCCATGCCAGGCCGCGAAAGGCATTGGTTTACCAGCTCCCGATCAGCGGCTGACCCCCTCCGCCCGCTTCACCACCCGCTCGGCCAGCGTGTTGCGCTGCTGCGCGAGCCGGTCCAGCATCTCCCGCTTCGTCGCCGCCGACAGCGTCTTGCTGGCCTCGATCTGCTGCATCCGCTGCCCGATCTTCGCCGAGAGGTCGGTGGCCCGCTCGAACACCGAGCGCATGGCCAGCGCGTCGCGGTGCGCCTCGAGGATCGCCTGCGCCTCGTCCACGCGGCCCAGCTTCCTGGCGTTCTGGAAGCTCTGGTAGACCTGGTCCACCTTCTTGGCCTGCTCGTACATCGCCGTGACGTAGCGGCTCTGGTTCGCCGGCAGGTCCTCCGCGAAGGCGCCGACCAGGAAGTAGTCGCGCAGCTTCATCTCCGGCCGGTCCCCGCGGTCCTCGAACGGGCGGGCCATCCGGTCGACCGAGGTGACCAGGGCCGTGCCCAGCCAGCCACCATAGGCGCGGACCAGGAAGTCGACCTGCTTGGGCGAGAGCTGCTCGTACTGGAGCTGGGCGAGCTTCTGCGGGTTCGGCAGCCCCATCTCCGAGAGGATCCGGGCCGGCGCGCTGGTGCGCTCGTTGTACCGGTCCTGCGGCCGCAGCTTCTGGTCGTGCATCGACTCGATCGCGCGGCCGGTGAACGAGTCCTTGTTCGCCCAGAGGTCCATGATCGGCTTGAACATCTGGGGCACGACCGACATCGAGAGCTGCTGGCTGAGCAGCGCCGCGGTGCGCTCGCCGTAGCGCTTGAGCGTCATCTCCTTGTCGCTGAACAGCTCCCACGAACGCTCGGCCAGGGTGCCGATCGCCCCGATCTCGAAGGGCTTCGGGATGCGGAAGGCCTGGTCGCCGATCTTGAACCACCAGTACGTGTCGCGGTCCCAATCCTCGCGCTTCTTCCAGTCCTCGTCGTCGCCGTTCGCCCAGAGCAGCGCCAGGCTGGCCAGCGCCACGGCGCCGACGACGTAGCCCAGCCGCTGCGGGTTCTCCTTGCCCGCGCGCCCGAGCTTGTAGAGGCCCTGGATCCGCGCGTTCAGGAACGGCACCACCTGGGCCAGGAACCGCACCGGGCCCCACGATCCGCTCATCGAGAAGTCGATGAGGTCGCGCGCCATGAAGCTCGCGTCGGCGTGGGAGTAGCCCTTGTCGAGGAGCTGCTTGTAGAGCGCCGCGCGGTTCACGTTCTCGCCGCGGTCGCCCAACTCGCTGTAGGCGTCCCAGGCGGCCCGCAACTGCCCGGTCAGCTTCTGCCACCCGTTCGCGTCGAGCAGCGTACCGCCGGCCCGCTCGATCAGCGTGTGCGCGCGCGAGGCGCGCTGGTCCTCCAGCATCGTGCCGAAGCGCAGCGCGCCGCCCGAGGCGACCATCGACGCGTAGAGCTGGCTGTCGCGGCTCGTCACCTTCCAGCCCTCGGCGACGTTCTTGAAGACGTTCGCGCTCAGCTCGGACTGGCCGATCGCTGCGATCGAGTCGCGCATGAGGTTGCGGATCTTGAAGACCGGCGACGCGGTCACGCCGATCGTCAGCCACTTCTTCATCGTCGAGAGCGGCTTGAGCCAGGACGGCGCGGCCCACTCGAGCGCGCTCACCGCCTCGAGCAGGTGGGCGTCGTCGATGCGGTAGTAGGAGGCGGTGCCGCCCTCCATCACGCGCACCGTCTTCTTGCCGGCGCCCGGCACGCGGCTCGCCGCGCCCACCTTCACGCCCGCCTCGAGGGTCGCGCGCGAGGCGCGGTTGCGCGCGCTCGCGGCGTACAGGTGCGACCAGTTCTGCAGCAGGTTGGCCAGCAGGTCGTCGTTGAGCTTCGCGGTGCCGCCCTTGAGCTTCTTCCAGGCCTGCTGGTTCACCAGGCCTGAGCTGAAGCGCCCGCCGCTGCCCGGCTCCATGTCCTCCATGACCCGGTAGAACGGCACGTACGGGCTGTCGCGGAACAGCTCGACGGCGGCCGGGTCGATCAGCCCCGACTCCTCGGCCAGCTTGAGCACCGAGTTGTTGAACTGGTTGAGCTGCTCGAGCGCGTCGGCGTAGGCCTGGCCGCGGGCCGTGCCGTTGCTCATCGAGCCCTGGTCGAGGGACTTGAGTGCCGTGATGTCCTGGTCGCTGAAGAGGTTCTCCAGGCCCAGGGCCTTGAGGCGCTCGGCGCGCTGCGCGGCCACCCACCACATGAACCGGTCGTGCTCGCCGCCCAGGGCGGCCAGCACCTTCGCGAAGCCGCCGTCCTTGATGTTCACGTCGGGCACGCCGTCGCGCAGGAACGGGCGGCCGTAGAGCATCGCGGCCTCGAGCGTGCCGTCGGCGCCCTTCGACATCCGCGCGAGCATGTAGGCGCGCTGGTCCAGCTCGCTGATCGGGGCGAACTGGTCGGCGATGCCCTGGGCCAGGCGCATGCCCAGCCCCTGCTTCATCTCGTCGAAGCGCTCGCGCAGCGTCTTCGGCTTGGTGAGCCCGCCGACGTTGCGAAGCGCCTGCTCCTGGGCCGGGCTCAGGTCGGGCAGCGCGTGCCGGCGCAGAGAGAAGGTCTTGTCGCCCTCCTCTGGCGGGGGTACGATTCGCTCGCCGTCGTCAGACGGCCGAGCCCCCGTAAACGGCCGGATCGAGCCCGACTCAGTCGGCTCCCCGGGTTGCCCTGCGGGGGCTTCGTTTTTCTCCTCGAAGTGGTCGTAGTACAGCGTGCCGTTCGTCGTCACGCGCACGACCGCTCGGATCGTGGTCGGCTCGCCGCCGAAGACCGCCGGTGCATCGTAGTAGCGGACCTCGCGGATCGTGTTCCGCCCCTGCCGATCAGGCGCCGACGACACGAACTCCGCGTCGCGGACGATGTCCTCGATGCGCTCGAAAGCGGCGACCGCCGCGGGACGCAGAGGTCCGCTCGCCGCATGATTTAGCCCGCCCGGGGCGATCTGAATCCACTGGCCGTCGGACAGGTTGCGCACCACCTTGCCGCCGACTCGCTCCTTCGCCCGCTTCGCCTCTGCGACGGCCCGCTGGCGCAGCGTCTCGCCGTCGCGCAGCTCGAGCGCACCGAGGTCGATCGGCTCGCGCTTCTCGCTGCGCACGATGTCTGCGTCCTGCGGGTCGAACGAGCCGCGGTTCCCGATCGCCGACTTGAGCTGCTCGGGCTTGAACACCCCGAGGTTCGACACGCCGCCCTCGATGACGTGGAACGCGTCGTGCCCGAGCGCGCGAATCGCCTCGATCACCTGGGACTCCTCGATCACGCCCCAGTCGCCAGCCTCGATCTGCGCGGCGAGCTGATCGCGGTCCATCGTAAGCAGGCCCCGCGAGCCGCCGACCACGTCCTTGAAGTCGAGCGACTCGCCGGCCGGAACGCCGTCGAACACCTGGTCGACGACCGCGCGCACCTGGTCCGGCATCGCGAAGTCGAACGGCCGCTCGGCCCGCACGAAGACCGGCACCACGTTCGGGCCGCTCGGCAGCGCGTCGAGCACGCGTCGCCGGTACGCCCACGAATCCTCGAGCGGCTCACCAGGCTCGGCCTCTCGCGCGGCCGCGACGCGGATCTCGGCCAGGGTGTCGGCGGGCAGGGCGTCTGCCGCGCGCTCGACGGCATACTCGCTCGCAGCGAAGGCGAACTCGCTCGCGATCCGCGGCTCGGCGGTCACGAACATCGCGCCGGCCTGCTGCGGCCGGAACGTGTCGAACTCGCGTGCCGTGCCGTGGTACATCACCCGCGGCGCGCCCTGCTCGTCAACGATCTGCGAGTCGCCGAACCAGCGCTTGAACGCGGCAGCGCGGGCCGGACTCGCCTGCTTGTCGGCCTCGGCGACCGGCTCTACACTGCGCCCGCCCGCTCCCTCCCCGGGACGAGTACGCGTAGGTCCGGGGAGCGTAGGCGAGGACCGCGCCGCATCCCGCGCCTCGTCACCGGGCCCCTTCTTGCTCGTGCGACCGGCGTCGCGCATCGCCGCCTCCATCCGGATCGCCGGGATGCGCTGCTCGCGCGCGTAGTCCTGCACCGCCTGCTTCACGGCCGAGCGAACCTCGGACAGGTTCGTCACCAGCCGGTCCGTGCGGAAGCCCTGGCCCATGCCCTTGAACGTGCTGACCAGCTCGGTGACGGCGCGGTCGATCACTCGCGCCACGCGCGCGACGATCCCACGCGCAGCCTCCGCGCCCTGCTCGCGCGCGATGCCCTCGAACACGGCCAGCCAGAAGCCCGATTCGCGGAAGCGGTTTCCGACCAGGTCCGAGACCAGCTCCTCGGTCAGCTTGCCGTCCTGCCGGTCCGCCGCGACGGCTTCACCGACGCGGCGATCGCGGGGTCCAGCGCTCAGGTAGTAGGCCGTGAAGCGCTCGCGGGCGCCAGGCTGGAGGTTCTGCTCGATCACCGCGGCCAGTGCGTCGTACGCCTGCGGCGCCTCGCGCCGAAGCAGGTGCAGCAGCTCGTGGCCGAAGACCGCCAGGGGGTCCACGCTTGAGGTCTCGTTCAGGTAGATCGTCGACGCGTCGCTCCGCCGTACGAACCCATCGGCGGTCTCGGTCTTCGAGCGGAACACCTTGACCTGCTTGCCGAAGACTCGGGCGATCTGTTCGACCAGCCCGTGCTGGGCGCGCGTGAGCCGCGGGCTGCCGGGCTTCGCAAGCGCGAGCAGCGTCTTCGGGTCCACGACCTCCATGATGGCCTCGGGGGCGTCCGGCGCAGTCGCGGCCCGGGCCGGCGACTGCTGGTCCTGCGCCGCCACGTTCGCGTCCATCTCGGCGCGCTCGCCGGCGGTGCGGGGCCGCTCGACGAAGCCCTTGTCCGCCGGCGCCGCGGTGCTGTCGCGCTCGCTGACTGCTGCGACGACATCCGCCGCCCGCTGCTTGCCGCGGCCCTGCGTCTCGCGCTCGCGAGCGACGCCGGTCGCCTCCTCGATCGCCTGGCGCGGCGGCACGCCGGGCACGGTGCGCTCGGCGATCACCTGGTCGCGGCGCGCCTGCGCGGCGCCCTGGCGCTCGAGCGCATCGACCGCGCGCTGCTGCGGCTCGGGCAGCCGCGAGGTCGGGCCGCGGCCAGCGCGCTCCACCTCGCGCGAGCCCACGATCAGCGGGCCGCGGCTGCGCGGCTGCGGCACGGCGCCGGCGAAGCGCTTCGACTCGCGCGGGCCAGCGCTGGCTGCCACGGGGCGCACTGCCAGGCTGTCGTCGACGCGGTCGTACGGCTGGCCTGCGCCCGCCTCGGCCAGGATGCGGGCCTCCTCGGGCGAGGCGATGCCGCCGCGCTCCTCGATCGAGCGCTTCGCCCGGTCGATCATCTGCTGGCGCGGCGCGTCCTCGGCCCGCCGTGCCGTCTCGCGACCGGCCATGTCCGCGGCCTCCAGGCGCGCCTGCACGGCGGCCGGCGTGGGCCCGGGCCTCTTCGCCTCGGAGGCGACCAGCGGGGCCGCCTCGCGGATGGCGAGCGCGCCCGGCTGGCTCGGGTGCCGCACGACCTGCAGCTCGACGCCAGGGCGCTCCTCGCGCAGGACCGCCAACCGCTGCTTCGCCTGGCGCGGGTTCATCGGCGTGAGGTCGGCGTACCGCGGCGCGTCCGGAGCCTCACCGCGCGCCACCTCGGCCTGCTCGTCCGCGGAGCGCCGATCCGCCTGGG
>JBIIPQ010000318.1:0-5285 GCA_044342535.1 Burkholderiaceae bacterium | reverse complement strand
CACCTGCGGCACGCCTCGGAATGGGTGGTCCGCTTCGGCGACGGCACGGACGAGTCCCACGCCCGGGCGCAGGCGGCGCTCGAGCGGCTCTGGCCCTACACCAACGAATGGTGGGCCGCCGACGAGGTCGAGCGGCAGGCCGCGGCGGCCGGCATCGGCCCGGTGCTCGCGGACCTGCGTCCGGCCTGGGACGCCACCCTCGACGCGGTGCTCGCGCAGGCGACGCTCGCGCGCCCCGCCGAGATCGCCTTCGTGTCGACCGGCAAGCACGGCGTGCACAGCGAGCACATGGGGTTCCTGCTGGCCGAGATGCAGACGCTCGCCCGCCAGCATCCGGGCGCGACGTGGTGACGACGGCCACCGGCGAGCGGCTGGCGCGCGCGCGTGCGCTCGCCGCCGCCGTGCCGGACCCGGAGATCCCGGTGGTCACGCTCGAGGACCTCGGGATCCTGCGCTCGGTCGACGAGGAGGACGGCCGCGTGGTGGTCGTGCTGACGCCGACCTACACCGGCTGCCCGGCTACGCAGGTCATCGCCGACGACGTGCGCCGCGCGCTGTCCGAGGCCGGCATCGCCGATGCCGAGGTGCGGCTCACGCTGTCGCCGCCCTGGACCACCGACTGGATCAGCGCCGAGGGCCGCCGCAAGCTGCGCGAGTACGGCATCGCGCCGCCCGGCGGCGATGCGCCGGTGGGCGGCTCGGTGCTGCGCTTCGTGCCGCGCGCGCGGCTGGCCGGCGAGACGATCGACTGCCCGCGCTGCGGCTCGTCGAACGTCGAGCGGCTCTCGCAGTACGGCTCGACGCCGTGCAAGGCGCTGTACCGCTGCATCGCCTGCCGCGAGCCCTTCGACTACTTCAAGCCCTACTGACCTCCCGGAGCCGTCCATGGCCGTCCCGCAATTCCATCGGCTGACCATCCGCGACGTTCGGCCCGAGACGGCCGACGCGATCTCGGTCGCGTTCGACGTGCCGCCCGAGCTGCGCGACGCCTACCGCTTCCGGCAGGGCCAGTTCCTGACGCTGCGCGAGACGATCGATGGCGAGGACCTGCGACGCTCGTACTCGGTATGTGTCGGCGTGCCCGAGTACGAGTCGCGCGGCGAGCTGCGCGTGGCGATCAAGCGCGTGGCGGGCGGGCGCTTCTCGAACTGGGCGAACGCGTCGCTCGCGCCCGGCCACGCGATCGACGTGATGACGCCGGACGGGCGCTTCACCACGCCGCTCGACCCGGCCCGCGCGCGGCGCTACGTCGGCTTCGCGGGCGGATCGGGCATCACGCCGATGCTCTCGCTCATCAAGACGATCCTGTCCACCGAGCCCCGGAGCGGCTTCACGCTCGTCTACGGCAACCGCACGGTCGGCTCGATCATGTTCCTCGAGACGCTGGAGGAACTGAAGAACACCTACATGGACCGGCTGCGGCTGGTGCACGTGCTGTCGGACGAGCCGCAGGAGGTCGAGCTGCTGTCGGGCCTGCTCGATGCCGCGCGCTGCAGCGAGCTGATGCGCACGGTGCTGGCCGACGAGACGATCGACGAGGCCTTCGTCTGCGGGCCGGCGCCGATGATGGACGCCGCCGAAGCGGCGCTCGCCGGCGCCGGCGTGCCGCGCGAGCGCATCCATGTCGAGCGCTTCGGCACGCCCTCGCCGTCCGGCGCGCCGAAGGTCGCGGCCGCGCCCGACGCGCCCTCGGCCAAGGTGGTGATGATCGTCGACGGCAAGGAGCGTCACCTTCGGGTGCCGTTCGAGGGCCCGGCGATCCTCGACGCGGGGCTGGCCGCCGGCGCGAACCTGCCGTACGCCTGCAAGGGCGGCGTCTGCTGCACCTGCCGCGCGAAGGTGCTCGAGGGCGAGGTCAGGATGGACAAGAACTACACGCTCGAGCCCCAGGAAGTCGCCGCCGGCTTCGTGCTGACCTGCCAGGCGCACCCGATCAGCGAGCGCGTCGTGGTGAGCTACGACGAGCGCTGACGTGGCGCGTCCCAAGGCCCTCGACTACGACGCCCAGCGCGACCGCATCCTCGCGCTCGCGACCGCCGCGTTCGCCGAGACCGGCTATCCGAGCGCCTCGATGGCGCAGCTCGCGCAGGCCTGCGGCACCTCGAAGGCACGGCTCTACCACTATTTCCCGAGCAAGGAGACGCTGCTGTTCGAGTCGCTGGACCGCTACACGCGGCGGCTGGTCGCGCTGGTCGAGTCGGTGAAAGCCCGCGGCCTCGCGCCGCGCGAGGAGCTGGCGGAGCTGGTCCGGGCGCTGGTGGTGGAGTACCGCGACTCGCGCGAGCGACATGTCGCGCTGCTCAACGACGTGAGGTTCCTCGCGCACGCGCAGCGCGAGCGGATCGAGTCGCAGCAGCGCGCGGTCGTCGACGCGCTGGCGGACACGCTGCAGCGGGTGGCTCCGGGGCGGTTCGCGCCCGGCGAGCGCAAGCCCGCGACGATGGCCCTGCTCGGCATGATCAACTTCACGTTCGCCTGGCTGCGCCCCGAGGGGCCGATGAGCTACGAGCGCTATGCCGAGCTGGTGATCGACCTGTGGGAGCGCGGCCTGCAGGCCAGCGCCCTCCAGTCGGCGCTGCTGCAGCGCACCGGCACCTGAGGCCGCCGGCGCCGCACGGGCGCTTCGTATAATCGGTGGGACGGCCGGCCCTCGGCCCATCCGACCCGGAGCCTCCATGAGCACCTCGTTCGCCTCCAAGGCAGACCTCGCCGCCAAGCAGGTCAGCTTCACGCAGCTGTCCGACAACTGCTGGGCCTACACCGCCGAGGGCGACCCGAACTCGGGCGTGATCATCGGCGACGACGCATGCATGGTGATCGACACCACCGCGACACCGGCGATGGCGCAGGACCTGATCGCGCGCATCCGGGCGGTCACCGACAAGCCGATCAAGTACGTGGTGCTGTCGCATTACCACGCGGTCCGGGTGCTCGGCGCCTCGGCGTACTTCGCCGAGGGCGCGACCGAGGTGATCGCCTCGCGCGGCACCTACGAGCTGATCGTCGAGCGCGGCGCCCAGGACATGAAGAGCGAGATCGAGCGCTTCCCGCGGCTGTTCGCGGGCGTGGAGACGGTGCCCGGCCTGACCTGGCCGACGATGGTCTTCGAGCGCGACCTGACGCTGTTCCTCGGCAAGCTCGAGGTGCGTCTGAAGCACATCGGCCCGGGCCACACGAAGGGCGACACCATCGCCTGGGTGCCCTCGCAGGACGTGATCTTCTCGGGCGACCTGGTCGAGTACAACGCCGGCGTCTACACCGGGGATGCGCAGCTCGAGGAATGGCCGGCGACGCTCGAGGCGCTGCGCGCGCTCCGGCCGCACAAGCTGGTGCC
The DNA here is from genome assembly GCA_044342535.1 of Burkholderiaceae bacterium. Lineage (GTDB taxonomy): Bacteria > Pseudomonadota > Gammaproteobacteria > Burkholderiales > Burkholderiaceae_E > UBA4615. The sequence goes on along the minus strand of JBIIPQ010000318.1, from coordinate 1,951 downwards.
CGGGCGCGGCCCGGCGATGACGACGCCGGCCGACTGCGAGAAGGCGATCGAGTACACCCGGCGGTGGGTCACCGACCTGTACGCGACGGCCCGTGCCGGCGTGGCCGCGGGCAAGGACCTGAAGCATGTGTTCAAGGACGTGCGCGAGGTGATGGACCCGGTGTTCGGTGGGGTGTTCATCTACGAGCACTGCCTGCCCTTCGACGTCACCCGGGCCTATGACGAGGCGAGCGGCATCAAGCATCCTCGGGTCTGGACGGCCGAGCGCGACATCGAGATGTGGAAGGCGCTGCAGGGCTGATGCGAGCCGGGGAGCGGGGCGGCCCGTTCGCGCCGTACCCGCCGCGACGGCCCGTCAGCCGTTGGTGCCGGTCTGGGTCGGGCTGAGCACGGCAGTGTCCAGGGTCCCCGAAGGAGCACTGCTGATCGGAGCCACCTGCGCGCTCTGCTGAGCGGCCTGTACGGAAGAGACCACCTGCGCGGAGGTACCCATCGGGGCGCCCGCCATGAACGGACCGACCTCGAGGGCGTCCATCCGATGCCAGAAGCGCTGCGACAAGGCGAAGTACGCGACGAACACCGCGGCCAGCAGCCAGAACAGCACGTAGTCCGGGACACCCCACCGCCAGCCCGCGACACCGACCAAACCGGACACGACGGCGAGCCCCTGCAGCGTCAAGACCGCGGACTCGGTCGACATCCCGCGCGCCAACAGCAGGTGATGGAGGTGCCGGCGATCGGGCGTCATCGGCGTGACGCCGACCAGCACGCGCCGCAGCATGCTGGAGAAGATGTCGATCAGCGGCACTGCCGCGATCCAGACCGCGGCCACGGCCGGCATACCCGCACTGCCGAACGCTCCACAGGCGTAGACCAGCATCGCCGCCACGAGGAAGCCCAGGGCCATGCTGCCGCCGTCGCCGAGGAACATGGACGCCCGGCGCCGCCAGGGCGAACGCTGGTTGAAGACCAGGAAGGCCAGCAGTGCGCCGAAGAGCAGCGAGGCCACCTTCGATACCTGCAGCGCCCGCTCCGCGAACTCCGGCCCGGTCTCGACCACATCGCGGGAGATCAGCGCGAACACGAGCAGGAGCCAGCCGAACGCGATGCAGGACAACCCTCCAGCCAGTCCGTCGAGGCCATCCGTCATGTTCGAGGCGTTGGTCAGGCCCGCGATGCCGATGACCGCGAATGGCAGCGCGAACACGCCGAGCTCGATCGGAAACGGACCGATCAGTTCGCCCAGATGGGCGAGCGTCGCCCCGCTGCTCAGCATGAAGAACGCGGCCGCAGAGAACTGGGCCAGCAGCCGGTAGCGGGCACGGATCGGAATCCGGTCGTCGATGAAGCCGGTGATGAAGACGATGAACGCGCTCACCCAGAAGTGAACGGCGAGGGCCAGCCTCGGATCGACGATCAACGCCGACACCAGCACCGCGCAGACGATCGTGAGCCCGCCGGCGATCGGCACGTTACCTTCGTGCAGCTTGCGGGCACTGGGCTTGTCTATCCATCCGATGCGCAGACACAGGCGTGTCAGCAGCGGGGCGAGCAGCAGTACAGCGAGGAAGGAGACGGCGCCTGCCATAAGTTCGGTTACCAACAGGGAGTCGGGCGGCACTTCCATGTCGGCATTCGATGAAAGTCTAGTGTGCCTCGATACTAGGGTTCCCACCTGGGGTACGGCTGCGCAAAAGTTCTCATCTCCCATGTCTTCGACGGCCGCGCGTCGCCGAACTAGCCCACCGGGATGAGGCGCCGCCGTCTGGACAACCCTGCCCGTGCGATGCGCCCGCAGGCCGCTGCGAAACGGTCGTCTCTCGCCCTGTCCTGCATCACGCAACCCGAGTGCGGTCGTGACGGAATCGACGGGTCGACCGAAAGCCTTGAACTATGATCGACGCTGTCCGTGGGCGATCGCCCCACCGCTGGGAGCGGCTTCGCCTCGAGA
>JBIIPQ010000065.1:0-15593 GCA_044342535.1 Burkholderiaceae bacterium | reverse complement strand
GGCGTTCGCGATGAAGCCCTGCACCGCACGGCCGGCGACTGCCAGCGAGCGCTCGATCTCGCGGTAGGTGCGGGTGCGGAACCAGCGCCAGGTCGGCCAGAGCGCGTTGATGCGCCGCGCGATGCCCGCGAAGATCCGGTCGAGGTGGGGTTGCAGCGGGTCGACGTCGTCGCGTGACAGGGTCGCGACGTCGGTGCCGAACGCCAGCGAGCAGGTCACGTCGACGGTGTAGCGGGTCAGGTCGGCCCGCAGGTCGACCGGCGCGCCGGCGGTTGCCGCCGCCAGCCAGCGGGCCCGAAGGCGCTCGGTCGCGGTCACCACCGTCGGGAAGAAGCGGCGCAGGTGGACCGGATCGAGGGCCCGCATGACCAGTGGCCGTTGCCGGCGCCAGTCCTCGCCCTCGGCCGAGAACAGGCCGTCGATGCCCATCTCGCGGAAGATCGGTCGGACCGCGAAATGTCGCCGGAAGTCGTGCGGCCGCTCGCGCAGCACCGACATCATGGCGTTCGCTTCGGAAATCACCACGACCGCCTGCGGCCCGAGCCGGAACCGGTAGATCGGACCGTACTCGCGGGCCCATTGCTCGAGGATCAGGTGGGCCCGCGAGGCATCCCACCGATGCAGCGAGCCCAGCAGCGGCAGCCCGCGCGGACCCGGCAGCGCGCCGATCGCCCGGGCTTCGGTCGGCGGGGCGACGGGGGGTGTGGGAGGGGGGGCTGGCGGTGTCATGGAAGTCGGCTCACCGGTTCCCATTGTGCAACGGGAGTCGCCGGTCCGTCGGCGTCGTGGGATGCAGGTTTCGGACCCGGCCGATCTTCAGGGGTCGCGGCGACCGCGCAACGGGTCGGCCCGCTCATTGGGTCGCACGTGCCGCTCGTCCTGCCCGTGGCGGACGGCGCTCAAGGTGCTTCCGAGTATGGCCGAACTGTCTCTCTGAGGGCTGCGGTGGCGTTACCTGCCGCGGTCTCTCCAGGGACGACGATCCGCCGGTCCTGCACCGGTGGTATGCCGACCGGACCAGGACCATGCGAGACCTCCGCACCGAAACGAGACCCGATCCGCCGCCCGGGCTGCCGCCCGCCCGCCTGCGCCCCGGCGCGGCGGCGGTGATCGTCGCGCTCGGGCTGTCGGTTGGCGTCGACGCCCAGGCGCTCGATGCGGCAGGCGCCGCAGCGGCCACGCGCGTGGCGCCCCGGGCCGCCCCCGTCCTCGTGGCGCAGGCACCCGGCAAGCAGCCCGGCGCGGCGCCCGCGCGCGCCACTCCTGCGCCCGCCGCCCCTGCCGCTCCTACGGCCCCTGCCGCCCAGGAGGGCTCCGCCGTGATGCCGGCGGGCGTGGGCACCTCGTCGCCCCTGCCGACGCCCTCCGGCCCGTCTCCGCTCGCCATCCCCGATCCGGCCGCCCTCGTCGTGCCCACCCTCGCCGAGCTGGCCGGCCGCTCGGTGCTCGACCTGAAGGACGACCTCGGCGCCGCGTCCGCCTTCGACCGTTTCGGCACCGCCGACCTGACGACGACCGTCGAGCGGGCCCTGGCCGGCAGCTTCGACGTCGCCGCCACCGCGTCCCGCACCCAGGCGCAGCGCGAGCTCGTCGACGTGGCCCGCGGTCCGCTGCTGCCCAAGCTCGACTTGCGCGCCAACACGGGCCGCGAGCTCTCCAAGCCCGGCTCGGTGCTCGACGATGCGACCGGACTGCCGGTCTCGCGCTCGCTGCACAGCCGCGACGACACCGCGCTGGTCTTCCGCCAGGCGATCTGGGACGGTTCCGCCTCTGGCGAGTTCGCCCGCCAGCGCGCGCTCTACCAGGCCGCGCTCGCCGGCCTCGGCTCCGCACGCGACCAGCTCGCGCTCGATGCCGCCAGCGCCTACCTCGACCTGCTGCAGTTCCGGCTCCAGCTCCAGTTCGCCCGTGACTACCGGATCGGGCTAGAGCGCCTCTATGCGTTCGTCGAGCGCCGCTCGCAGGGCGGCGGCTCCAGTGCAGCCGAAGCCGAGCGCGTCAAGGCGCGTGCGATCAACGCCCGCTCGACCGTCATCGAGGCACAGGGGGCGCTCGAGTCGGCGCTGGTCAGCTACCGCCGCCTGGTGGGCGGCGTGCCCGAAGCCATCCGGACCGACGACAGCGGCAGCGTGCGCGACCTGCCCGGCGTCGACGCGGCGCTCGCACGCGCCAAGCAGGGCAACCCCCAGCTCGTGCAGCTGCGCGAGACGCTGACCTCGATCGACGCCGAGGAACGCGCCACCACGGCGAAGCTCTATCCGAAGTTCGAGATCGAGGTGGGCAACTTCCGCACGACGAACGCCGGCGGCCGCCCGGGCACGACCGACGACACGCGCGCGATGTTCGTCATGAACTGGAACATCCTGTCCGGCGGCTCGGACCTCGCGCTGCTGCGTTCGGTCAAGGCCCGCCAGGACGAGACGAGGTTCAGGATCCTCGACGTCGAGCGGCGCCTCGACGAGGCGCTGCGGGTCACCTACAACACGCTGGACGCGGTCACCCAGCGCGCGGCCGCGGTGCGCGACGAGCTGATCTCCAACCAGCGCGTGGTCGCGGCCTTCGAGGAGCAGCTCGTCCTCGCGAACCGGCCGCTGCTCGATGTGCTCGACGCGCAGCAGCGTCTCTTCCAGAGCCGCGCCGAACTGCTGCGCCTGACCGCGCTGCAGGCCAACCTGTCGCTGCAGGTGCGCCGCCAGCTCGGCGGACTCGCGCCCGCCGGCCCCGGATTCCGCGACGCGCCGCCGGCACGAAGCGAGGGCTACAACCTTCCGACCCTGCCTGCGCCGGGACGACCGGGGCGCTGAATGGAAGGCGGCAAGGAAACCAACTACTGGCCGGGCTTCGTCGACGCCCTGGCGAACGTCGTCGTGACGATGGTGTTCGTGCTGGTGGTGTTCGTGATCGCGCTGCTGTACTTCGCTCAGAACAAGGCCAAGGAAGCGACGGCGACCGCGGTCGCGCAGGCCGAGGCCAAGGCCGCCCAAGCCGATGCGAAGGCCGCCGGTGCCGCAGCGGGTCCGCAGGCCGGTGGCGCGACGCCCGCGCAGGCCGCCGCCGCCGCGGCCGCGACCGCGTCGGGGGCGACGCCCAAGCAGGCCGCCGCCGCCGCGGCCGCGGCGGGCGCCACGCCCGAGCAGGCCAAGGCCGCGGCCGCCGCCTCGGCCGCCGCCGTCGCCATGGCCACAGGCGCGACCCCGGCGCAGGCCGCCGCCGCCGCCACCGCCGCAGGCGCCACCCCGGCACAGGCCGCCGGTGTCGCGGCCGGTGCGGCAATGGCCGCGGCCGCGGCCGACGCCGCGATGACCAAGCGCATCGAGGCCCTGCAGAAGGAGAACCAGCAGCTCAAGCTGGCCGCCAACCAGGCGGCCGCCAAGGATTCGACGACGCCGACCCCGGCCGCGGGTTCCGTGCGCCCGCAGGCCGGCACGGTCTCGCGCGCCGAGCTCAAGGTCGCCGAGCAGGTGACCGCGCCGGGCACTTCGGCCGCGCCCGCGCAGATCCGCGGCGCGCAGGGCGCGATCGAGATCATCTTTCCCTCCGGCGTCACCGAGCTCGACAAGGAGTCGATCGGCAAGCTCGAGGCGGCCTTCGCGGCGCTCGGCGAGCGCGCGAAGAACGGCGGCCTGGAGCTCGTCAGCGTGCCCGAGACGGGTGCCTACAGCGAAGGCCGGCGCCTCGCCTACTACCGCAACCTCGCGGTGCGCAACTGGCTGATCGAGCGCGGGCTGCCGTCCTCGGCCGTGAAGATGCGCATCGCCGATCGAGACACCGGCAAGCCGAACGCGGTGCTGATGGTCTCGCCCTCCGCTTCCTGATCCGTTCCACACCGGACGCCCACGCATGAGCCTCGCCTCCCTGGATCTCGACGAAGGCATCTCTCACGAGGGTGTCCTGCGTCGTTCCGCGCTCTTCGTGTTCGCGCTCGCCGCCGTCGTCGCGGGCCTCGTCGCGTGGGCCTCCTTCGCGTCGGTCGACAAGGTGGTGCGGGCCGAGGGGCGGATCATTCCGTCCACCAAGAGCCAGGTCATCCAGCACCTCGAGGGCGGCATCGTCGCGGCCATCTCGGTGAAGGAAGGCGACTACGTCCACCGCGACCAGGTGCTCGCCTCGATCGACCCGACCCGGGCCGATGCGACGCTGGCCGAGCGCAAGTCCAAGCGTGTCGAGCTGCAGGCGCGCGCCGCGCGGCTGTCGGCCGAGGCCGAAGGCGCGGCGGGCCTGCGCCTGCCGCCCGGGCTGACCAACGCCACGCCGCAGGTCCGCTCCGAGCTCGATGCGTTCACCTCGCGGCGCGACCGCGTGCTGCAGGAGCAGCGCGTGCTGCGCGAGCAGGTGCAGCAGCGCCGCGCCGAGCTCGCCGAGCAGGAGTCGCGAGCCCGAAGCCTCACCGGCGAGGCGGAGGTCGCGCGCCGGCAGCTCTCGCTCGTGCAGCAGCTGATCCAGCGCCAGGCGGCCTCGCAGCTCGAGGTGCTCGACGCCCAGGCCCGCCTGCAGCGCATCGAGACGCAGATCAGCGAGGCGCAGTCGGCCGGCCCCAAGCTGCGCGCGGCGATCTCCGAGACCGAGGAGCGCACCCGCGAGATCGCGGCGCGCCTGCGCGCCGAGGCACGCACCGAGCTCGCCAACGTCAACGGCGAGCTGCAGCGCGTCGAGCAGGAGATCCGCGGCGAGAGCGATCGCGTCGCGCGCACCGAGCTGCGCGCACCGGTCGACGGCGTGGTCAACCGCGTCTACGTGAACACCGTCGGGGGCGTCGTGCGACCCGGCGAGCCGATCTTCGAACTCACGCCGGTCGACGGCAAGGTGGTGGTCGAGGCGCGCGTGCGCCCGGCCGACCGCGCCGAGCTGCACGAGGGCGTGGCCGCGAACGTGCGCATCAGCGCGTTCGACAGCGTGCGTCACGGCGTGATGCGCGGCCGCGTGACCGAAGTCAGCGCCGACACCGTGCCCGACGAGAAGGGCGACCGCTTGTTCCGGGTCAAGGTAGAGGTCGATGCGGCGGACAGCCCCATCCCTGTCGACCGCCTGTCGGCCGGAATGACCGCTACGGCCGACCTCGTGACGGGAAGGCGGACGGTTCTCGAATACTTGGTGTCACCACTGCATCGCTTCGGCAGCCGTGCGCTGACCGAACCCCGATGACGACTGGAAATTTCCCTCGATGAAACGCGATCTCCGGAAGTACTTCGTGCTGGGCTCTCTGCCGATGGTCGCGACCATCGGCGGCGGCCTGCTGTTCAAGGACTTCGTCGTCCACGCGATCGAGACGAACCTCGCGCTGAACATGAAGATCGTGATCACCATGTGCATCGGCGCGGCGCTGATGTACTGGCGCATGTGGCAGATGTGGGTCGAGGACAAGGCGCTGCGCAAGTTCGCGCGCCTCGCCCATGCCAAGGGCAGCGAGGATCCGGCGGTCGTCACCCGGCGCATGCGCGCGGTCATCGACTCCAAGGAGTTCGCCAAGCGCGACATCAGGAAGGTGCTCGAGCCGGTCGCGCAGACGGGCGGCCGGATCCGTTCGCGGGTCGACCAGGCGGCGATCGAGGGCGAGATCCACTCGATGAAGGCCGAGCTCGAGGCGCGCTGGGAGTTCCCCAACTTCCTGGTCGGCTTCATGGTGGCCCTGGGCCTGCTCGGCACCTTCATCGGCCTGCTCGAGACGCTGGTCGGCACCTCGGCGCTGATCGGCAACTTCGGTACCGGCGGCAACCTCGACGAGGCGATCGGCGCGCTGGTCACCGGCCTGCAGAAGCCGCTCGCCGGCATGGGCACCGCGTTCTCCGCGTCGATGTTCGGCCTGGTCGGCTCGTGCGTGCTGGGCATGATCATGATGGCGGTCCGGGCCTTCGGCTCGGGCCTGGTCGGCAACGTCCACGGCACCGTCACCGACTTCACCGAGCGGATCGGTCCGGTGAACGCCGGGGCCAGCGGTGCTGGCGTCAGCGAGGGGTTCCTCGCCAACGCCATGGCCGACATGCTGGACGTGCAGCGCGAGGCGCAGGAGACCTTCAACCGCTCGCTGCAGTCGACCGTGACGGTCGCGGCGCGCACCGAGGGCGTGCTCGGCAAGCTCGACTCGCTCGCGCAGGCGGTGGCCGCGCAGACCGCAGCGATCACGCGTAGCAACGACCTGTCCGGCGTCGGGCCGCGGATGCGCGAGATCGCCGAGCTGAACCTCGCCGAGAGCAAGGCGCTGGTCGGCGGCATGACCGGTCAGATCCGTGCGGTCGAGTCGCTGCAGACGGCGATCATCGCGCTCGAGCGCCGCATCTCGGCGCAGGTGGACGGCGCCTCGCGCGAGCGCGAGGTCCTGCGGGCCCACCTCGCGTCGGTCAGCGAGAGCCAGGACGCCACCCGAAAGATGCTCGGCTCGATGCTCGAGGCGCAGCGCGAGCAGCAGGTGCTCCACTCCTCCGAGATGCAGTCGCTGCGCCAGACCACGATCGACAGCCAGGCGGCGATGGCCGGCTGGGCCTCGCGTCTCGGCCACCTGCAGCAGATCGCGGGAGACCAGCTGGTGCTGTCCGAGCGCCAGGGTGTGGGCGTCGAGCAGATGACCGCCGCGCTGATGGGCATGACCACGCAGATCACCGCCGGCATCGAGCAGCAGGCACGCGACCAGTCGGCATCGCGGACCGCGCAGATCGATGTCGCCAAGCAGCTCTCCGGGCTGGGCACGGTGCTGCGCCTGAACAACGAGCAGGTCGTCGAGCACATGACCAAGCTGGCCGAGTCGACGCAGCAGCACAGCGCGATGGCCGGCATGGTCGCGCAGGAGATCCGGTCCCTGAAGGGCGGCATCGGGCGGGAGGTCCGCAAGGAGCTCCGCGAGGCCGTGGGACAGATCAACGCCGCGTCATCCGGCGCGGCCCAGGACGATTGATTGAGCGGCCTCGCCTCCACCGAGACGCCCGGGCCACCCCCGGGCTTCTTGGTTTCGGGACAGCCCTGAACGCAGCACCGACATCGAGCGCACCGACATGAGCACCAGCAACGACTCCTCGCAATCCGCCAAGATCGTCAAGGCCTCGGACGGCGTCTACAAGGTCGATGTGCCGCGCAGCGCCATTGCCACAGTGCAGGCGGCCGACCTGGACCTGGTGCTGGTGCTCAAGGACGGCACGAAGATCGTGCTGGCCAACGCGGCGATCGACGCGATGGACGCCAAGCCGCCGACGGTGACCTTCGTCGACGGCAAGCAGCTGCCGTCGCAGGAGCTGCTCGCCGAGGTCGGCAAGGTCGACAAGGTCAAGTACGCGATGCAGTCGGTGTCCTCGGCCGACGCGCAGCAGAAGTCCTCGGGCGAGGCCGACGGAAAGCGCAAGGGGGCCGCGTCGGACGCGGAGGCCCAGCGCCGCGGCGCCGAGTCCGATGCGGAGAAGACCGGCGGCGCCGCCGCTGGGGAACGCGCAGGCGCGCCGGTGCCGCAGGCCGCCCCGAGCCAGACCGAGCAGCAGGCCGCCAAGGCCGCCAAGGGCAAGGCCGACTACGAGGATCCGCCCCCGCTGCCGAGCGCCCCGCCCAAGGAGCAGTCGCCGTTCAGCGCGGTGCCGATGAAGCAGGGCGTCGCGGTGCAGAAGCCGCCGAGCGAATCGGAGCCGCCGCCGCCGGAGCCGGAGCCCGCGCCGCCGCCGCCGCCATCGCCGCCATCGCCGACGCCGCTGACGGTGTCGCTGCCGCCGAAGCCCATCCTCGACATGAAGCTGGTCAACCTCGTCGGTGCGAAGACCGAGACGCTCGCCGGCGGCGGCGTGAGGCTGCAGGGCTCGGGCGGTATCGCCGGCTCGGACACCGACGTGAACCCGAACGTGCAGTCGGCCGCGGAGCAGTTGCGCGGCACGGCCTTCGACGACGTCATCGAGGGCGACTCGGGAGCCGTGGACGATGGTTTCTTCGCCAAGGTGCTGACGCTGTCGCTGTTGGGTGCGAGCGACGTCTTCGCGCTCACGCTCACCGGCCTGCCGACCGGCTTCACGGTGTCGAACGCGACGCTGCAGGCCGACGGCAGCTGGAAGGTGAACATCGGCGCCGACATCGACCTGTCGGCCCTGAACCTCACGATCACCTACCCGGTGTCGGATACCGCGGTGGCCTCGCGCTTCACGCTCGGCGTGAACGTCGTGCTGGCCGACGTCGAGGGCAACACCGACACGGTGTCGCGCAACGTCGACGTGCTGATGCAGGAGGTGAATTCGGCGGCCGACCTGGTGACCATCGACCCGGTCACCGGCGACCCGGTGTTCGTGCTGCCGCTGCGCGGGCTGGCCGACGAGATCCGTGCCGGCGCGGGCAACGACGTGGTGCGCGGCCAGGCCGGCAGCGATCGCCTGTACGGCGAGGCCGGCGACGACCAGCTCTTCGGCGGCGTCGGCGACGACCTGCTGGTGGGCGGCGCGGGCGCCGACATCCTGGACGGCGGCACCGGCAACGACACCGCGAGCTGGGCCGATGCCACCGGCAGCGTCCGCATCGACCTCGCGGCCCAGACCGTGGCCGGCACGGGCGCCGCGGGCGACTCGATCACCTCGATCGAACGGGCGATCGGCGGTGCATTCGACGACGAGCTGCGCGGTGATGCCGGCGCGAACCGGCTCGAGGGCGGCGGCGGCGACGACACGATCGCCGGCCGCGGCGGCGCCGACGTCCTGGCCGGCGGCGCCGGCCTCGACACGCTCGACTACAGCGAGTCCTCGGCGCGCGTGCTGGTCAGCCTGGAGTCGGGCACGGCCACCGGCGGCGACGCGCAGGGCGACGTGGTGTCGGGCTTCGAGAACGTCGTCGGCTCGACCTTCGACGACCGGCTGGTGGGTGACGCCGGCGCCAACAAGCTCGAGGGCCGCAGCGGCGACGACACGCTCGACGGCGGCGCGGGCGCGGACGTGCTCGACGGCGGCGCGGGCGTGGACACCGCCGACTACTCGGCCTCGCAGCTCGCGGTGAACGTGGATGCGCGGGCCGGTACCAGCAGCGGCGGCGACGCCGAGGGCGACACGCTGCTCAGCATCGAGAACCTCACCGGCGGCGCAGCCGGCGACGTGCTCGCCGGCGACGACTCGGCGAGCGTGCTCAACGGCGGTGCCGGCAACGACCGGCTGGAAGGCCGGGGCGGCGATGACACCCTGGTCGGCGGCACCGGCGACGATACGCTGCTCGGTGGCGCGGGTACGGACACGCTGCTCGGCGGCGACGGCGTGGATACCGCGCGCTACGACGACGCGACCGGTGCGGTGCAGGTCTTCCTCGACGGCACGCAGGGCATTGGCGACATCGCCGAGGGCGATCGGCTGATCGGCGTCGAGAACCTCGTCGGCGGCACCTTCGCCGACCGGCTGGTCGGGGACACCGCCGCCAACCGGATCGAGGGCGGTGCGGGCAACGACACGCTCGTGGGCGGCGGCGGCGCCGACTCGCTCGACGGCGGTGCGGACGTCGACACGGCCGACTACAGCGCCTCGGGCGCAGGCGTGAACGTCGACCTGACGCGGACCGGCTCCCAGGTCGGCGGCGACGCCGACGGGGACACCCTCGCCCGGATCGAGAACGTCAAGGGGTCGGCCTATGCCGACATCCTGCGCGGCGACGGCGCGGCCAACCGGCTCGAGGCCGGTGCCGGCGACGACCGGCTCGACGGTGGCGCGGGCGACGACGTGCTGCTCGGCGGCGATGGCGACGACGTCCTCGTCGGCGGCCTCGGCGCCGACCAGCTGATCGGCAATGCCGGCCGCAACACGGTCGACTACTCGGACTCCGCCGCAGGCGTGTCCATCGACCTCACCGGCGCGACGGCCGCCAGCGGCGGCTCCGCCCAGGGCGACACGCTGTCCGGCATCCAGGACGTGATCGGCAGCGACCTCAACGACAGCTTCGTGTCGTCCGCGGCGGGCAACATCATCACCGGAGGCGCCGGCACGGACGCGGTGTCCTATGCGGCGTCCACCGGCGCGGTGACCGTCGACCTGAACGTCGCGGGCGCGCAGACCGGCGGTTTCGCGCAGTCCGACCGGTTGAGCGGCATCGAGAACCTCGTGGGCTCGGGCTTCGGCGACACGCTGTCCGGCACCTCGGGCACGAACCGGCTCGAAGGCGGCGACGGCGACGACCTGCTCGTCGGCCGCGGCGGCGCCGACCAGCTCGTCGGCGGCCTGGGCTCGGACACGGCCTCGTACGCCGACTCGTTCGGCGGGGTCAACGTCTCGCTTGCCAGCGGCACGGGCAGCGGTGGTGATGCGCAGGGCGACACGCTCGACGCGGTGGAGAACCTCGTCGGCTCGGCCCTCGGCGACGTGCTGACCGGCAACGGCGCGATCAACCGCCTCGCGGGCGCGGGCGGCGACGATCGTCTGCGCGGCGGCGCGGGCGCCGACACGCTCGACGGCGGCACGGGCATCGATACCGTCGACTACGCGGGCTCGGGTGCGGCCGTGGTGGTGGACCTCGCGTCCGCCGGACTGCAGGTCGGCGGCGACGCGGCCGGCGACACGCTGTCGGGCATCGAGAACGCCACCGGCTCGTCGAACAACGACACGCTGCGCGGCACCAGCGGCGCCAACGTCCTGGAAGGCGCTGCGGGCGACGACCTGCTCGAGGGCCGCGAAGGTGCGGACACGCTCGAGGGCGGCGACGGCACCGACACCGCCTCCTACGCGGACTCGCTCGTCGGCGTGCAGGTCGACCTGGCGCTGCTCGGCGCCCAGGTGTCGTCCGGCGACGCATCGGGTGACGTGCTGAACGACATCGAGAGCCTGACCGGCTCGGCGCAGAACGACGGGCTGTCCGGTACCTCGGACGCGAACCGGCTGAACGGCGGCGCGGGCAACGACGTGCTCGACGGCCGCGGCGGCGCAGACACGCTGATCGGCGGCGGCGGTACCGACACCGTGACCTACGCGGGCTCGTCGGCCGGCGTCCAGGTGGACCTGGATGTCACGGGCGCGCAGACCTCGTCGGGCGATGCGTCGGGCGACGTCCTCTCGGCAATCGCCAACCTCACCGGCAGCCGCCAGGACGACACGCTGCGCGGCAGTGCCGGCGTGAACATCCTCGACGGCGGCGAAGGCAACGACATCCTCGAGGGGCGCGGCGGCGCGGACACCCTCATCGGCGGCATCGGCAATGACACCGCCGTCTACGCCTCGTCGATCGCGGGCGTCACCGTGCGGCTGGACGGCGTGGCCGGCGCCGGCGGCGACGCGCAGGGCGACATCCTGTCGGGCATCGAGAACGTGGTCGGATCGGCCCAGGACGACCGGCTCTTCGCCTCGTCGAGCGGCAACGTTCTCGACGGTGCGGGCGGCACCGACTGGGTCGACTACTCGCTGGCCGACGCCGCGGTGCGCGTGGACCTGTCGTCGGCCGCCCAGGCGGCCACTGGCGCGGGCTGGGCGACGAACGACACGCTGACCCACATCGAGAACGTCGAGGGCTCGACCTTCAGCGACACGCTCTCGGGCAACGACGGGGCCAACAGGCTGTCGGGCGGCATCGGCGACGACGTGCTCGAGGGCCGGGGCGGCGCCGATGCGATCGTCGGCGGCAACGGGCTCGACACCGCGAGCTACGCGTCGTCCACGCTCGGCGTGAATGTCGACCTGACGGTGACCGGCGCGCAGGGCGGGGTCGGCGACGGCGCGGGCGACGTGCTGAGCAGCATCGAGAACCTCACCGGCTCGGCGGCCAACGACACGCTGCGCGGCGACGCCCTGGCCAACCGGCTGGAAGGCGGCGACGGCAGCGACACGCTCGAGGGGCGGGGCGGTGCCGACCTGCTGGTCGGCGGCAACGGTGGCGACACGGCGAGCTATCAGAGCTCGGCGCAGGGCGTCACCGTCGACCTCAACCTGAGCACCGCGCAGGTCAGCGCGGGCGACGCATCCGGCGACATCCTGCAGAGCATCGGCAACCTGTCCGGCTCGGAGCAGGCCGACGTCCTGTCCGGAAACTCCGGCGGCAACTCGCTGCAGGGCGGGGGCGGCAACGACGTCCTCGAGGGCCGCGGTGGCGCGGACTCGATCGACGGCGGCAGCGGCATCGCCGATACCGCGAGCTACGCGTCCTCGGGGCTGGGCGTCACGGTCGACCTCGAGATCACCGGAGGCGCGGCGCAGGTCAGCGGGGGCGATGCCGACGGCGACATGCTGTCCGGCATCGAATCCCTGCTCGGCTCGGGCAGCGCCGACACGCTGCGCGGCACCGACTCGGCGAACACCCTCACCGGCGGCAACGGCGACGACACCCTCGAGGGGCGCGGCGGCGCGGACGTGATCGCCGGCGGCACCGGCAACGACACCGCCAGCTACGCCAGCTCCGGCGCGGGCGTCACGGTGGACCTCAACGTCACCGGCGCGCAGGCGGGCGGCGGTGACGCCGCCGGCGACGTGCTGTCCGGCATCGAGCGCCTGCAGGGCTCGGACTTCGCGGACACGCTGAGCGGCAGCGTCGACGTCAATCGGCTGTACGGCGGCGACGGCGACGACATGCTGGAGGGCCGAGGCGGCGCCGACCTGATCGCCGGCGGCGCGGGTGCGGACACGGCGAGCTATGCGAGTTCGGGTGTCGGCGTCACGGTCGACCTCTCCTTGGGCGGCACGGCGCAGGTCAGCGCCGGCGACGCGTCCGGCGACACGCTGTACGGCATCCAGTCGCTGCTGGGGTCGGCCTACGACGACACGCTGCGTGGCGACGGGGGCTGGAACCGCCTGACCGGCGGCGCGGGCAACGACGTCCTCGAAGGCGGCGGGGGGGGCGACGTGCTCGAGGGCGGCAACGACCTCGACACCGCGAGCTACGCGGGTTCGGCCCTCGGCGTCACCGTCGACCTGCAGGTGGCCGGCGCCCAGACGAGCGCCGGCGATGCCGATGGCGACAGGCTGTCCGGCATCGAGAGCCTGGCCGGCTCCGGCCACGACGACACGCTGCGCGGCAATGCCGACGCGAACGTGCTGAGCGGCGCCGACGGCGACGACGAGCTCGAAGGCCGCGCGGGCGCCGACACCATCGACGGCGGTGCCGGATACGACACTGCCAACTACGAGAATTCGGTCAACGCGGTCAGCGTGGACCTGCAGCTCGTCGGCGCGCAGGGCGGCACCGGCGACGCGGCTGGCGACGTGCTCACCTCGATCGAGAACCTGTCTGGCTCGGCCGGGGGCGACACGCTTCGCGGCAATGCGGACGAGAACCGGCTGTCCGGCGGCAGCGGCGACGACCTGCTGGAGGGCCGCGCCGGCGCCGACTTGATCGAAGGCAGCGACGGCACCGACACCGCCAGCTACGCGAGCTCGCAGCAGGGGGTGGTCGTCGACCTGGACGTGTACCAGCAGGTCGGCGGCGACGCGGCCGGCGACGTGCTCGACTCGATCGAGAACCTGGTCGGGTCGGTGTCCGCGGACACGCTGCGCGGCTCGGCCGGCGTCAACGTGATCGCCGGCGGCGGCGGCAACGACGTGATCGAGGGCCGAAGCGGCGCCGACGTGCTGTCGGGCGAGGCGGGCATCGATACCGTCAGCTACGCGAGCTCGTCGGCTGGCGTCGGCGTCGACCTGAATACCGCCACGGCGCAGGGCGGTGTCGCCGACGAGGCGGGCGACGTGCTGTCCGGCTTCGAGAACGTGTACGGATCCGGCTACGACGACAGGTTGCGCGGCACTGCCGATGCCAACCGCCTCGAGGGCGGCAGCGGCAACGACCTGCTCCAGGGCCGTGGCGGCGCCGACGAGCTGGTCGGCGGATCGGGTGTCGACACCGCCACCTACATCGATTCGGCCAGCGGCGTCACCGTCGACCTGTCCCTCACCGGCCTGCAGGTCAGCTCCGGCTCGGCGTCGGGCGACGTGCTGTCGAGCATCGAGAACCTGACCGGCTCGAACCACGACGACACGCTGCGCGGCAGCGTCGGCATGAACGCCCTCTTGGGCGGCGACGGCAACGACGTGCTCGAAGGACGCGCCAGCGGCGACACCCTGTCGGGCGGCAACGGCTTCGACACCGCGGCGTACACCGGCTCCTCGGAGGGCGTCACCGTCGACCTCGCCATCGCCGGCGTGCAGGTCGGCGCCGGTGACGGCGCGGGCGATACCCTGAGCTCGATCGAAGGGCTCGCGGGCTCGCTGCTCGACGACACCCTCTCGGGAGACGGTGCGGTCAACACGCTGTTCGGCGATGCGGGCAACGACGTGCTCCAGGGCCGCGGCGGAGCGGACACGCTGCAGGGCGGCGCGGGCATCGATACCGCCAGCTATGCGGACTCCGCGTCCGGCGTGACGGTGAACCTGGGGCTGGCCACCGCCCAGGTCTCGACCGGCGACGCTTCGGGCGACGTGCTCTCCAGCATCGAGAACTTCATCGGTTCGGCGCAGGGTGATTCCGTCCTGGCCTCGAGCGACGGCAACCGCATCGACGGCGGCGCGGGCACCGACACCGTCAGCTACGTCAACTCGACGCTGGCGGTGAGCGTCGACCTCGCGATCTCGGGCGTGCAGATCTCCGGCGGCGATGCCGCGGGCGACACGCTGGTCAATGTCGAGAACCTGATCGGCTCCGCCCAGAGCGACACGCTGCGCGGCAGCGTCGGCGTGAACGCCCTCTCCGGCGGCACCGGCGACGACGTCGTCGAGGGCCGTGCCGATGCCGATGCGCTCGACGGCGGCGACGGCACCGACACCGCGAGCTACGAGAGCTCGACGGTGGGGGTGACGATCGACCTGGGCATCGTCGGCGTGCAAGGTGGCGGGGGCGACGGCACCGGTGACGTGCTGACGAACTTCGAGAACCTGACGGGCTCGGCGAACAACGACACGCTGCGCGGCAACGCGGGCGCGAACGTGCTGATCGGCGGCGACGGCAACGACGTGCTGCAGGGCCGCGGCGGCGCCGACACGCTGACCGGCGGCAGCGGCACCGACACGGCGACCTACGTCGGCTCGTCAGGGGGCGTGACGATCGACCTCGACCTGTCGACCGCGCAGGGCGGCGGCGGCGACGGTGCCGGCGACCTGCTGTCGGGCATCGAGAACCTGAGCGGCTCCGGGCAGGCGGACACGCTGCGCGGCACCGCCGGTGCGAACGTCATCCTGGGTGACGCGGGCGACGACACCATCGAGGGTCGCGCAGGTGCGGACACGCTCGACGGCGGCGACGGCATCGACACCGCGAGCTATGCGAGCTCGACCTCCGGCGTGACCGTGGACCTGACGACCGCGACGGCGCAGGGCGGCGCGGGCGACGCGACCGGCGACGTGCTCGCCAACTTCGAGAACCTCGCCGGCTCGGCGCTGGGCGACACGCTGCGCGGCAACGCGGGCGCGAACGTGCTGCTGGGCGGCGACGGCAACGACGTCCTCGAGGGCCGGGGCGGCTCGGACACGCTGAACGGCGGCGCAGGTACCGACACGGCGACCTACGCGAGCGCGGGCGGCGCGGTGACGGTGAACCTGAACGGCACCGGCTCGAGCGGCAGCGACGCGGCGGGCGACGTGCTGGTCGACGTCGAGAACGTCATCGGCTCGGACCACGGCGACACGCTGATCTCGTCGACGGTGGCCAACGTCATCGACGGCGGCAACGGCGTCGACACGGTGAGCTACGCCGGCTCG
>JBIIPQ010000317.1:0-5302 GCA_044342535.1 Burkholderiaceae bacterium | reverse complement strand
GGCTACGACGAGGGCGGGGCGCTCACCGAGGCCGTGCGGCGCAAGCCGTACAGCGTGATCCTGTTCGACGAGGTCGAGAAGGCCCATCCGGACGTGTTCAACGTGCTGCTGCAGGTGCTCGACGATGGCCGGATGACCGACGGCCAGGGGCGCACCGTCGACTTCAAGAACACCGTGATCGTGATGACCTCCAATCTCGGCTCGCACGAGATCCAGCGCATGTCGGCCGACGGCATCGACGCGGACCTGATCAAGGAGGCGGTGATGGGCGAGGTCAAGCGCCACTTCCGCCCGGAGTTCGTCAACCGCATCGACGAGATCGTCGTCTTCCACGCGCTCGCGGCCGAGCACATCCGCTCGATCGCCAAGATCCAGCTCGGGCGCCTGGAGAAGCGGCTGGCCGAGCGCGATCTGGTGCTGACCGTCACCGACCGCGCGCTCGACGAGATCGCCAAGGTCGGGTTCGATCCGGTGTACGGCGCGCGGCCGCTCAAGCGGGCGATCCAGCAGCACATCGAGAACCCGGTCGCTCGCGCGATCCTCGAGGGCCGCTTCGGGCCGAAGGACGTGGTGCCGGTGGACGTCGAGGGCGGTCGGTTCGTGTTCGAGCGGACCGTGCACTGAAGGCAGGGGGGCGGGGGGCCCTGTGGCACAATCCGCCCCCCCGAAGCTCCTCCACGGCCCGCTCCGATGACCGATCCGCAGCCGCTCCCATCGAGTCAGTCCGACACCGTGGGCGGTGCGGCGTCACCCGTCGCCGAGCGCCGCGTGCGCATCCGGATCGCCGAGGAACTGAAGGTCCTGGTGCGTCAGGTCGACGCCGCTGTCGACCTGCTCGACGGCGGCGCGACAGTCCCGTTCATCGCCCGCTACCGCAAGGAGGCGACCGACGGCCTCGACGACACGCAGCTGCGCACGCTCGAGGAGCGCCTGTCGTACCTGCGCGAGCTCGAGGCACGCCGTGCGGCCGTGCTCGCGAGCATCGCCGAGCAGGGCAAGCTCACCGAGACGCTCGCCGCCTCGATCGATGCCGCGCAGACCAAGCAGGAGGTCGAGGACCTCTACCTGCCCTACAAGCAGAAGCGGCGCACGAAGGCCCAGATCGCGCGCGAGGCCGGTCTCGGGCCGCTCGCCGAGGCGCTGCTGGCGGACCGCGGCCTGGTGCCGCAGGACGCGGCGCTCGCGTACGTGTCGGCCGAGCGCGGCGTGGCCGACGTGAAGGCCGCGCTCGACGGTGCACGCGACATCCTCTGCGAGGGCTTCGCCGAGCGGCCCGAGGTGCTCAACGCGTTCCGCGAGTTCCTGTGGGAGGCGTCTTCGATCGCATCGAAGCGCTCCGAGGGCGCCGCCGGGCAGGCGGGGGCGGAGGCCGAGAAGTTCCGCGACTACTTCGACCATGCCGAGCCGATCCGCGCCGTGCCGTCGCACCGCGCGCTCGCGCTGTTCCGCGGTCGCCAGCAGGGCGTGCTCGCGCTCGGCCTGACGCTCGGCGAGGAGCGCGAGGCGCTCGTGCCGCATCCGTGCGTCGCCAGGCTCGCGGGCCTGGTCGGTCTGGGCCCGGTCTTGAACGACGGCGCCCAGCCCGCCGACCGCTGGCTGACCGAGGTGCTGCGCTGGTGCTGGCGCGTGAAGCTGCAGCTGCATTTCGAGAGCGAGCTCTTCGGGCGCCTGCGCGAAGCCGCCGAGGCCGAGGCCATCCGCGTGTTCGCCGCCAACCTCAAGGACCTGCTGCTCGGTGCGCCCGCGGGCCAGAAGGCGGTGATGGGCCTGGACCCGGGTCTGCGCACGGGCGTGAAGGTCGCGGTCGTCGACGCGACCGGCAAGCTGCTCGAGACCGCCACCATCTATCCGCACGAGCCGCGCAAGGACTGGGACGGCGCCCTCGCGACCCTCGCCCGCCTCGCCGCGACACATCGCGTCGAGCTGGTCGCGATCGGCAACGGCACGGCCTCGCGCGAGACCGACCGGCTGGCCGGTGAACTCCAGAAGCGCCAGCCCGAACTCGCCACGCGCAAGGTGATGGTGTCCGAGGCGGGCGCCTCGGTCTATTCCGCGTCCGCGCTCGCCGCGCGCGAGTTCCCCGAGCTCGACGTGAGCCTGCGCGGCGCCGTGTCCATCGCCCGTCGGCTGCAGGATCCGCTCGCCGAGCTCGTCAAGATCGACCCCAAGTCGATCGGCGTCGGGCAGTACCAGCACGACGTCGACCAGCGCGGCCTGGCGCGCAGCCTCGACGCCGTCGTCGAGGACTGCGTCAACGCCGTGGGGGTGGACGTCAACACCGCCTCGGTGCCGCTGCTGGCGCGTGTCTCCGGGCTGAACCCGTCCGTCGCCGAGCGCATCGTCGCGCACCGCGACGCGAACGGCCCGTTTCGTACCCGCGAGGCACTCAGGCAGGTGCCGCGCCTGGGCGACAAGACCTTCGAGCAGGCCGCGGGCTTCCTGCGCATCCAGGGCGGCGATGATCCGCTCGACGCCTCGGCGGTGCATCCCGAGGCCTATGCCGTCGTGCAGCGGATCCTCGGTGCGCTGGGGCATCCCGCCACCGAGGTGATCGGACGCCGGGACGCGCTGCGCGGCCTGTCGGCCGAGACCTTCGTCGACGATCGCTTCGGCCTGCCGACGGTGCGCGACATCTTCGTCGAGCTGGAGAAGCCCGGACGCGACCCGCGCGGCGACTTCGTCACCGCGAGCTTTCGCGAGGGTATCGAGAAGGTGTCCGACCTGCAGCCCGGAATGGTCCTCGAAGGCGTGGTGACCAACGTCGCCAACTTCGGCGCGTTCGTCGACATCGGTGTCCATCAGGACGGGCTGGTGCATGTCTCGGCGCTGTCGTCGAAGTTCGTGCGAGAAGCGCGCGACGTGGTCAAGGCCGGGCAGCTGGTCCGCGTCAAGGTGCTCGAGGTCGACCTGCAGCGCCAGCGGATCGCACTGACGATGCGCCTCGACGACGAGCCTGGCCGCGCCGAGCGCAGCACGCCGCACGGCACCCGGGGCGCCCGCGACGCGGGCCGCGCCGGAGCGCCTGCGCCGGGCGCCGGACGCGCCGGCGGCGGGGCCGGGGCAGGACGCGGTCCCGGCGGGGCCGGCGCGGCGCGCGGCCCTGGGGGGGCGGGGCAGGGTGCCGGCCGCGGCACGGGCACGACCGCTCCGCGCGGCCCGCAACTGCCGAGCGCGATGCAGGCCGCCTTCGCGTCGCTCAAGAAGCGTTGATCGGCCGCAGGCGTCCTCGCGCCCCTCAGCCGCCGCCCGCCCTCGTCGGGTTCGAGACCCCGTGGACCACATGGCCGGTCGGCCCGACCCCGGCGGCCGACTCGCAGTGCCGGGTCTGGTCGTCGAAGAAGAAGTCCGGCTCGAAGGCCCGGAGGAAGGGGCCCTTGTCCAGCCCGCCGAGGAACATCGCCTCGTCGACCTCCACCTGCCAGGACATCAGCGTGCGCACCGCCCGCTCGTGGGCCGGCGAGCTGCGTGCCGTCACCAGGGCGGTCCGGATGCGCACGCCTTCGTCGGCATGCGTGCGCAGCGCGTGCAGCGCACGCAGCAGCGGCTCGAAGGGGCCCGGCATCAGCGGGGTCGAGGCGTTCGAGTGCTCGTGCCGCTGGAACGCCACCAGCCCCTCGCCCTGGAACACGCGCTCGGCCTCGTCCGAGAACAGCACCGCATCGCCGTCGAACGCGATCCGGACTTCGTCCGGGTGGGAGCCCGCCGCCCGCGCCGAGTCCGGGTAGACCCGCGCCGCCGGGAATCCCGCCGCCAGCGCGCCCCGCACGTCGTCCTCGTTGGCCGACAGGAAGAGGTGCGCGCCCAGCGCGTTCAGGTAGCCCCAGGCGGCGCGCCCGCGCGTGAAGACGCCGCGCTCGATCGGCAGCGCATGGTGCTGCGCCGAACGGAACACCCGCAGCCCGCTGGCCGGATCGTTGCGCGAGAGGATCACCACCTCGACGCGGTGCCGCCCGCCGCGGTTGAAGGCGAGCAGCTTGCGCACCAGCGGCAGCGCGCAGCCGGCCGCCGCCGGCACGTCGAGGCGCTCGAGCTGCAGGGCGGTGTAGGCGCGGTCGTCGGCCGCCTCGAAGGCGCGGTTCTCTTCCTCGAAGTCGAACAGCGCGCGCGAGGAGATCGCGACGACCAGCTTGTCCTGCAGGGAGATCGGCATGGCGGCGGGAGACCTGGGCGGAAACGGACGGGTCGAACGGATTCTAATGGCCGTGGGTGCGACAGGCCCGTCCCGAAGTGTGCTTTACTCTCGCCCGATCCTTATCCCTCGCCTCGCGCCGCCGCTGCGGCCGCGCTTCCGGAGATTCCTCGCGATGAAGTTCCGCTTTCCCGTCATCATCATCGACGAAGACTGGAAGTCCGAGTCGGCCAGTGGCCTCGGCATCCGCGCGCTGGCCAAGGCGATCGAAGAGCAGGGCATCGAGGTGGTCGGCGGGTTCACCTACGTCGACGTCTCGATGGTCGCCAACCAGGCCGCGCGCGCCTCGGCCTTCATCGTCTCGATCGACGACGAGGAGATCAACGAGGAGGGCCCCGAGAGCAAGGCGATCGAGGACCTGCGCCGCTTCATCCGCGAGACCCGCAACCGCAATGCCGACATCCCGATCTTCCTGTTCGGCGAGACGCGCACCTCCCAGCACATCCCGAACGAGATCCTGAAGGAGCTGCACGGCTTCATTCACATGTTCGAGGACACGCCGGACTTTGTCGCGCGCTACATCATCCGCGAGGCGAACAATTACATGGGCTCGCTCGCGCCGCCGTTCTTCAAGGCGCTGGTGCACTACGCCAATGACGGCTCGTACTCGTGGCACTGTCCGGGCCATTCGGGCGGTGTGGCGTTCCTCAAGAGCCCGGTGGGACAGATGTTCCACCAGTTCTTCGGCGAGAACATGCTGCGTGCCGACGTCTGCAACGCGGTCGACGAGCTCGGGCAGCTGCTCGACCACACCGGACCTGTGGCTGCGAGCGAACGCAACGCGGCGCGGATCTTCAGCGCCGATCACCTGTTCTTCGTGACCAACGGCACCTCGACCTCTAACAAGATCGTCTGGCACTCCACGGTCGCCACCGACGACATCGTGCTGGTCGACCGCAACTGCCACAAGAGCGTGCTGCACGCGATCATGATGACCGGCACCGTGCCGATCTTCCTGCAGCCGACGCGCAATCACCTCGGCATCATCGGCCCGATCCCCCAGGAGGAGTTCTCGCCCGAGAGCATCCGGCGCAAGATCGAGGCGAACCCGCTGGTCAAGGACAAGACCGCGCGGCCGCAGGTGATGACGATCACGCAGTCGACCTACGACGG
>JBIIPQ010000316.1:0-5319 GCA_044342535.1 Burkholderiaceae bacterium | reverse complement strand
CCGGCCGACCACGTCGACGCCCGAGCCGGCCGGGAAGGTCATCACGATCGTGACGGGTCGGTCGCCGGGGAAGGGCGCGGCGGGCTGTGCGGCGGCGGGGCCGGCGGCGACGAGCGCGGCCGCTGCGAGGGCGGTGGCGGCTCGCGCGACGCGGTGGAGGGGCGTGCCGAGGCGCATGGCGGATCCCGAGCGAGAGAGGAGGAGGGCGTCGAGGATACCGTGCGGCACGCCCGAGCGCAGCGCACCGCGCGTCATGAGCTCCGAACCTGCGCACGCGCCAGCACCACCACCGCGATGCCGCCCAGCACCGCGGCCGACGCGCCGACCAGCCGCAGGCTCGCTGCCTCGCCGAGCCAGGCGACGCCGCCGGCCGCGGCGATCGCGGGCACGCTCAGCTGGACCGTGGCCGCGACCGTCGGCGACAGCCCGCGCAGGGCGGCGTACCAGACCGAATACCCCAGGCCCGAGGTCAGCGCGCCGGAGGCGATCGCCCAGCCGGCGCCCGCGGGGTCGATCGACGCCCACGGCAGGGCGAGGCAGCCGGCGACGAGCGCCAGCGGCAGTGCGCGCGCGAAGTTGCCCGCGGTCGCCGCGGTCGGATCCTCGCCGCGGCGTGCGCGCAGGGAATACACGCCCCAGGCGGCGCCGGCGCCGAGCATCGCGGCGGCGGCCGGCAGCGACGGCGCCTCGAGACCGGGGGCGAGCAGCGCGAGCAGGCCGCCGAGCGCGCAGGCGAATCCGGCCCACTGCAGCGGCCGCAGGCGATCGCCGCGCGCCAGGCCCGTGCCGATCATCGTCGCCTGCACCGCGCCGAACAGCAGGAGCGCGCCGGTGGCGGCGCCGAGCGACACGTAGGCGAGCGAGAACAGGACCGCGTAGGCGAAGAGCGCCGCCCCCGATCCCCAGCTGCCCGCCACCGGCATGCGCCCGTCGCGCCAGCGCACGATCGCCCACAGCGCCAGCGCCCCGGCCGCGATCCGCAGCGTCGTGAAGCTCACCGGATCGATCGCGGTGTCGCGCAGTGCCACGCGGCACAGCAGCGAGTTGCCCGCGAAGGCGAGCATCGCGACGACCGTGGCGACGAGGGTGCGCATCGGCCGATCATGCCCGGCGACGCGGGCCGGCGCCACGGATGCATCACGAACCCCGGAACCGTGCCGTGCCGCCGCCGCTCGCGGATAATGCCCCGATGGACACGACCGCTCCCCGCGCCGCCCTCCTCGTCGAACGTGCCGACGTCGTCGTCACCATGGACGCCTCCCGTCGCGAGCTGCGCGACGCCTCCGTGCTCGCCGTAGACGGCCGCATCGAGGCCGTCGGGCCCCGCGCCGAGGTCGAGGCCGCGCTCGCTGCCGCCCGTGCGTCGGGACGCGTCGGCGCGCGCCTGCGGCGCATCGACGCCTCGGGCTGCGTCGTGACGCCCGGTCTGGTGAACACCCATCACCACATGTACCAGTCGCTGACCCGCGCTGTGCCCGCTGCCCAGGACGCGGACCTCTTCGGCTGGCTGCGCACGCTCTACCCGATCTGGGCCCGCTACACCCCCGAGATGTTCGCGACCGCGGCCGAGGTCGCGATGGCCGAGCTCCTGGTATCGGGCTGCACCACCTCCAGCGACCACCAGTACCTGTTCCCGAACGGCGCGCGCCTCGATGAGACGATCGAGGTCGCCCGCCGCATCGGCCTGCGCTTCCATGCGTGCCGCGGCGCGATGAGCGTCGGCGAGCGCGCCGGCGGGCTGCCGCCCGACTCGGTCGTCGAGGACGAGGACGCCATCCTGGAGGACAGCGAGCGTGTCGTGCGTCGTTGGCACGACCCGTCGCACGGGGCCATGACCCGCGTCGCGCTCGCGCCGTGCTCGCCGTTCTCGGTGAGCACGCGGCTGATGCGCGAGGCCGCCACGATGGCGCGTCGGCTCGGCGTACGGCTGCACACGCATCTCGCCGAGAACGACGACGACGTCGCGTACAGCCGCGAGAAGTTCGGCATGACGCCGGCGGAGTACGCCGAGTCGGTCGGCTGGCTGGGCGACGACGTCTGGCATGCACACTGCGTCAAGCTCGATGCGCCCGGCATCGCGCGCTTCGGCGCGACCCGGACCGGCATCGCGCACTGCCCGTGCTCGAACATGCGGCTGGCCTCGGGCATCGCGCCGACGCCGGCCTGGCGCCGCGCAGGGCTGCGGGTCGGCCTGGGCGTCGACGGATCGGCCTCCAACGACGGGGCCCACCTGCTCGGCGAGGCGCGGCAGGCGATGCTCCTGGCGCGCGTGGGGCACGGCCCCGCGGCCCTGCGGGCGCGCGACGCGCTGGAGATGGCGACGCTGGGCGGCGCGGCAGTCCTGGGCCGCGACGACATCGGCGCGCTCGCGCCCGGCATGGTGGCCGACCTGGCAGTGTTCGACACCGGCGGCCTCGAGCATGCCGGCGTGCACGACGCGGTCGCCGGCCTGCTGTTCGCCTCGCCGGTGCGGGCGCGCTTCACCGTGGTCGGCGGACGGGTCGTCGTCGACGAGGGCCGGCTCGCGACCGTCGACGTCAGGGACCTGACGCGCAGGCAGCGCGCGTCCGTGGTGGCGCTGGCAGCGGGCTGACAGGGACGAGCCTGTGCACGGCATGACCGCCGCACCACGACCCAGGTCGAATCCGGCGCTGGGGGTGCGGCGGCGCCACTGACCGTCACCGGGCGCCGAGCGCGTGGACGATGTCCTGCTTGAGCGACTGCGCCAGGTTGACGCTGAAGGCGACCACGCCGCTGCTGTCGACGCTGACCTGCTGCAATCCGATCACCGCGTAGTAGCCGGCCTGCCGGTCGAACCACGGCGTCCAGCCGAACGCGCCGGGCGACGACAGCGTGCTGCAGCCGGTACGTGGCGTGCTGCACTCGAGCCAGGCGGCCAGCCCGTATCGGAAGTCGAGGCCGAGGTTGGCGAAGGGCGACACGCCGATGGTCGCATCGGGGTAGGGCGCGACGGCCTGTTCGTCGAAGAGCGCTGCCGGTGCAACGGTGCGCCCCTGGTAGGTGCCGCGATGGAAGGACACGGCCAGGATCCGTGCGTACTCGTCCAAGGATGCGGTCAGGCCGCCTCCTGCCCGTGGGTTGAACGTGCCGATGCGCTGAACCGGCAGCGTATAGAAGGTGGATTCGGTTCCCAGTCCGAGTGGTGCACGCAGGTGTTCGGCGTAGAGCGTGTTCCAGGTCTTCCCGGTCGCCACCTCGGCCATGCGGGCGGCCACCTGCAGGTGGGTGCCGCCGTAGTCGAATCGGGTGCCGGGCAGGGCGACGAGTGCGGCCGGGTCGCTGCGCACCTGGTCCACACATGCGGCGAGCGTGGTCAGTGGCGAGTCGATGCAGGGTGCATCGGGCAGCAGGCCCGAGGTGAACGACAGCAGCTGGCGCAGGGTGATGCCGCCGCGTGCGCCGGTCCAACCCAGCACCTGCGCGGTGGTGCTGTCGAGCGACAGGAGCCCCTGTCCGATCACGCCGAAGATGACGGTACCGGCTGCCAGTTTGGAGGCCGAGGCGACCGCAACGCGCTTCGTGGGCGAGAAGTCGCCGTAGCTTCGCTCGAAGATCTTGACGTCGTTGCGATCGAATACCGCCACTGTCATGCCCGACACGCCGCTGCGCTCGTAGGCGGCGGCCGACTTGCGCTCGACTTCGGCCCATGCGGACGGTTCAGGCGCAGAGTTGTCGTCGCGACCCTCCCCGGACGAGGTCGGCAAGGGGGCGGGACCGGGATCAGGATCAGGATCAGGATCAGGACCAGGACCAGGACCAGGCGCTGGAACGGCGGCGGGAGGAGCGACCGCCACGGCTGCAGGGCTGTCGCCACCACCGCCGCAGGCGCTGCTCAGGAGGGTGGCGAAACACAGCAGCGGCAGGGCAAGACGGTGACGCATGGAGGCTGCCCTCGTTCGATGTCGCAATTCCGGGTTGGCGTCGCGTCAGCTTAGCCGCGCAACGCGCAGACATGGCGTTCCGACACGAAGCGTTCGCTCCCTGACCTCCGGTTACAAGGCGGGTCGAAGGGTGTGTCAGCCCCGCCCCGGCGGCGGCCGCGCGGTCGATCCGGCGTCCCTTGGCCGATGCAGCACGAGGGGCAGGGTTCGTTTGCCGGTGTTCAGGGGTCGCAGCGTCGCGCAGCGCCCGCCGTCACCATGCCGTCGCGCAGCGCCCGCCGTCACCATGCCGTCGCGCAGCGCCCGCCGTCACCATGCCGTCGCGCGTGAGAGGCTCCAGGAGGCGATCAGCGTCTCCCTTCGCGCTCCTGCGCTCCTGGCAGAGTGCGGTGCGGCCTCAGATGCCGCGCCATACCGACACCCCCCAGGGTGTCAGCTTGAACGGCAGGTGCAGGTGCAGGTGTGGCGTCGGGTCGGTGAGCTCGAACCGGTAGACGATCCGCTCCTGGAAGGCGGGCGTGCCCACCTCGAGGCCTGTGGCCCGGAACCAGGGGCCCGCGGCGAGCTCGATCTCGTAGGTGCCGGAATCGACGCCGTCGCCGCGCCTCAGCGCGACGCCGTCGACCAGCCCGGCCTCGCCGACTCGTCCGCCGCCGACGCAGCGGCGCGCGCCGTCGGCGCCGTTGAAGAAGACCTCGACCGACATCCCGCACGCGGGGGTACCGCGGCCGACGTCGACCACGTGAATCGAGATGCCCGGCATGGCTGCCCTCCCCCAAGGCGTGCCCGCATTCAAGTCCGGATCCGCGCTCCGGAACGCCGCCTCATCCGTGTAGCGCCGACCGCGACTGTCTGGGTCCGCATACGACGGTTGGGTCGAGAGGCCTCGTGCCTGGACGGGTACAGGGTCACGACCCGGGTCGTGCGGGCGGCAAGCAAGCAGTGCATCGGGCCGCCGCCGCGCGTTCTCCGGGCGTGCCGCCTGCCCGCGGCCGTACGCTACACTCGATCGCCGTGCCGCGCCTTCGATGCGCGGATCTCCCGAATGCCCGACCGCTCCCGCTGCGCGCGATGACCGACTACCCCCGTGACCTCGTCGGCTACGGCCGCACCCCGCCCCATGCCCGCTGGCCCGGCAACGCGCGCGTCGCCGTCCAGTTCGTCCTCAACTACGAGGAGGGCGGCGAGAACAGCGTGCTCCACGGCGATGCCGGATCCGAGCAGTTCCTGTCCGAGATCGTCGGCGCCGCCGCCTATCCCGATCGGCACCTGTCGATGGAGTCGATCTACGAGTACGGCTCGCGCGCCGGCGTCTGGCGGATCCTGCGCGAGTTCGAGCGGCGCGGCCTGCCGCTGACGGTCTTCGGCGTGTCGATGGCGCTCTAGCGCCATCCCGAGCTGACGCGGGCCTTCGTCG
>JBIIPQ010000315.1:0-5328 GCA_044342535.1 Burkholderiaceae bacterium | reverse complement strand
GCTGCCCGAGTTCCGCGGCGTCAACACCACCACCGAGTTCCTCGCCGGCGAGATCTTCCGGCGGATGGCCGCGCGCGTCGCGCAGGGCGCGGTCGGTCCCGGGACCGCCGGCGCGCTCGCGTCGATGCGGGTGGTGCTGCGCGAGTCGCCGGTCGCCTGGGCGGCCTTCGAGGGCGCGCTGGCTTGAGGCCCCTGGGGTTCGTCGTCCCCGGACGGCTGGACCAGCTGACCGGCGGCTACCTGTTCGACCGGCACCTGGTCGACGGATTGCGTGACCGCGGGCGCGCCGTGTCGGTGATCGAGCTCGACGGCGCGTTTCCCGATTCGGACGATACCGCCCGCGAGGCCGCGCGAGCCGCGCTCGCCGCGTTCCCCGATGATGCGCTGGTGGTGATCGACGGCCTCGCGCTGCCGGGCTTCGAGACCTGTCTGGCGGTGCATGCGCGCCGGCTGCGGCTGGTCGGCTTCGTGCATCACCCGCTGTCGTCGGAGGCCGGTGCGGCGCCGACGAGCCTGGCGCGCCACGCGGCGCTCGAGGCCAGGCTGTGGCCGCTGCTGCGCGGCATCGTCTGCCCGAGCGCGTATACCGCGCGCGAAGTGATCGCGGCCGGCATCGCCCCCGATCGGGTCGCCGTCGCGCCGCCCGGCACTGCGCGGGCGGCTGCGCTCGAAGGGGCGCGATCGGCTGTGCAGCCGTCGACCGTCGAAGACCGCCACCCCGGGGTCCGCCTGCTCGCGGTCGGCACCGTCACGCCGCGCAAGGGACATCTCGCGCTGGTCGAGGCGCTCGCGGACCTGCACGACCTCGACTGGCGGCTCGACTGCGTGGGCAGCCTCGAGCGCGATCCGCACTGCGCGGCCGCCGTGCGCCGCGCGATCGCCGCGCACCGGCTCGGCGGGCGCATCGCGCTGCTCGGCGAGCTGCCGGCGGCCGGCCTCGATGCCGCGTGGCGCCGGGCCGATGCCTTCGTGCTGGCGTCGCTGCACGAGGGCTACGGCATGGCCTTCGCCGAGGCGCTGGTGGGCGGCCTGCCGATCGTCGCGACCCGCGCCGGCGCGCTGCCCGAGACCGTGCCCGCGGACGCGTCGCTGCAGGTGCCGCCGGGCGACGTCGGCGCGCTGCGCGAGGCGCTGCGCAGCCTGCTCGGCGACGCCGCGCTGCGCGAGCGGCTCGCGGCGGGCGCGCGGCGCGCCGGGGCCGCGCTGCCCGACTGGCCGACGGCGGTGGATCGCTGGGCCGGCGCCGTGGACCGGCTCGCGGCATGAGCGGCTTCGACGCCGACTGGCTGCGGCTGCGCGAGCCGCTCGACGCGGCGGCGCGTGACGAGGCGCTCGCCGCGCGCTTTGCCGGAGTGCTGCAGGCGCGCCGGGCCCGATCCTCGGACGGGCTGCGCGTCGTCGACCTCGCGGCCGGCACCGGCGCCAACCTGCGCGCGCTCGCGCCGGGCCTGGGCGGCGATCAGCACTGGACCCTGGTCGACCTCGACCCCGCGCTGCTCGCCGCGCAGCCGGTGGCGCTCGCGCGCTGGGCGAGCGCGCGGGGCTGGGCCTGCGAGCGCGCCGACGACGGCATGACGGTCCGCAGCGGCACGGCGTCTTGGCAGGCCCGGGGGCGCGCGCTCGACCTCGCGGCCTCGCTCGAGGCGCTGGACGGCGGTGCGTTCGACGCGGTCGTCACCACCGCCTTCCTCGATCTGGTCTCCGCGCACTGGCTGGAGCGTTTCGCCGCCTGGCTGGCGGCGGCACGACTGCCGCTGCTCGCGACGCTGAGCGTCGATGGCCGGCGCGACTGGTGTCCGCCGCTGCCCGGCGATGCGGCGATCGATCGTGCGTTCCGCCTGCACCAGGGCGGCGACAAGGGTTTCGGCGCGTCGCTCGGCATCGGTGCCGTCGCCCACCTGACGGCGTGCCTGTCGGCGCTCGGCTTCGAGGTGGCCACCGCGCGCAGCGACTGGCGCATCGACGCATCGCGCCGGCCGCTTCTGGAGCGCCTCGCCGCCGAAGCGGCGCAGGCCGCCTGCGAGGCCGAGCCCGGGCAGCGCGCGGTCTTCGAGGCCTGGGCGGCGGCCCGCTCGGCCCAGGCGCGCGACGCTCGCCTCGCGCTCGAGGTGGGGCACCTCGATCTCCTCGCGCTGCCGCCGGCGTGACGCGTGGCAGGGTGGCCTCGCGGCCACCGCGCGTCCGCCTGAATCCCTGCCGCGTCCGCCTGCCCGCCCGCGGTCTTGCCGCGCCGCGCCCGCGTTCAGCCCACGGTCGCGAACGCCTCGATCAGTGCCGCCAGCCGCTCCGGCTGGTCGTGATGCACGTTGTGGCCGGCCTCTTCGACATGCTCGATCTGCAGGTCCGGGTACGCCCCCATGCGCGCGTCGAAGTCCATCGGGTCGCCCGCCATCCGCGCCCACAGGCCCGACTGCGCGCCGTCGATCCAGAGCACGCGGGCCTGCGTCGCGCGCCAGCAGTCGATCACGTCGGACTGCGGCAGCGGCAGCGGGTTGATCCGCTTGAGTGCCGGGTCAGCGCGCCGCACGACCGTGCCGTCGGCCTCCTCGCGGCCCCAGTGCCGGACGAGGAACTCGGCGCGCGCCTCGGTCAGGCGCGGGTTCTCCGAGCGCATGCGCAGCGCGAATTCCTCGAAGTGCTCGTAGGGCCGCTGCGCGGTGTCGTCCCGCAGCTGCGCGAGCCACTTCGCGAGCCGGCGCGGGGCCGCGTCCTGGCGCCCGCCGGGCGGGCCCCAGCCGTCGACGTTCACGAAGGCCGCGACCCGATCGGGGCGCAGCCCCGCGTACAGGGCGCCGATCTGCGCGCCCAGGCTGTGGCCCACGACGATCGCCGGACGTTCGGGCGACCAGTGCTCGAGCAGGGCGTCGAGGTCGCCGACGTAGTCCGGGAACCAGTACGCGTCGGCGCCGCTCCAGCCCGACAGGCCGTTGCCGCGCCAGTCGGGGGCGATCACCTCCCACTCGCGGGCGAACGCGTCGACGGTGAACTGCCACGACGCCGACACGTCCTGCGAGCCGTGCAGCAGGAACAGCCGCGGGGCGCCACGCGCACCCCAGACCCGGCAGTGGGACTCGGTGCCCCGGACGGGCAGGAACTCGGATCGGCTCGGTTTCATCGGGACACCTCGATGGGGCGACGCGCGCGGGGCGATCAGCTTACGGCGTCGCGGGGCGCGGCCCGACCGCGCGTTCCGCGAACGGCGTCGAGCGCCGCGCTGGCTTGACGGACGAGGAGGGCGGACCGAGCATCGCGACCACCATGCGACCGACCGATCCGACGTTTCCCTCGCCCCCCACCCTGGCGGCGCTCCCCACGCCCTCGCTGCTGCTCGACGTGCCGCGGATGGACCGCAACGTGGCCCGCATGCGCGCGCGGCTCGCGCGTCTCGGCGTGCCGCTGCGCCCGCACGTCAAGACCTGCAAGTCCGACCGCGTCGCGCGCCGCATCCACGGCGGCGCCCCCGGCCCGATCACCGTGTCGACGCTCAAGGAGGCGGCCGAATTCGCCGCCCTCGGCTACACCGACATCCTCTACGCGGTCGGCATCGTGCCCTCGAAGCTGCCGCAGGCCATCGCGATGCGTCGCCTGGGCACGGACCTCGTGCTCGTGCTCGACGATGCCGAGGTCGCGCGCGCCGTCGCCGCGGCCGCGGATGCGGCGGGCGTGACGCTGCGGGTGCTGCTGGAGATCGACTGCGACGGGCACCGTTCCGGCCTTGCGCCCGACTCGGACGCGCTGCTCGAGGTCGCTGCTGCGCTGCGCTCGCCGCAGGTCGTCGTCGACGGCGTGATGACGCACGCGGGCGAGTCTTACGCGTGCCGCAGCGACGACGCGCTGCGCGCGATGGCCGAGCAGGAGCGCGCCGCCGCCGTGCGCGCCGCGACGCGCCTGCGCGCGGCCGGCCATCCGGCGCGCACCGTCAGCGTCGGCTCGACGCCGACCGTGCTGTTCGCCGAGGACCTTGCAGGCGTCACCGAGGTGCGCGCCGGCGTGTTCGTGTTCTTCGACCTTGTGATGGCGGGCATCGGCGTGTGCCGCACCGACGAGCTCGCGCTGTCGGTGCTGACGACGGTGATCGGTCACCAGCGCGACAAGGGCTGGGCGATCGTCGATGCCGGCTGGATGGCGATGTCGCGCGACCGCGGCACGGCGAGCCAGCCGCTCGACCAGGGCTACGGGCTGGTGTGCGACGCCGAGGGCCGAGAGCTGCCCGGGCTGCTGCTGCGCGCGGCCAACCAGGAGCACGGCATCGTCGGCCGGCGCGACGGCGCGCCCGGACCGATGCCCGAGCTGCCGGTCGGCACGCTGCTGCGGATCCTGCCGAACCATGCCTGCGCGACCGCGGCGCAGTTCGACGGCTACCACGCGCTCGGGGCACAGGGCGAGGGCAGCGAATGGTGGGCGCGGTTCCGGGGCTGGTAGCCGGCCCGGCGCGGCCGCAGCGCCCGGCATCGACGCCTACCGCGTGTGCACGATGAAGCCCGCCGACAGCGTGTTGATCTGGGCGCCGGTGATCTCCATCAGCACGCTGCCGTGCTCGGGCGGCATGAGCGCGGTCAGGTGCTGGACGGGACGGCCCCGCGGATCGTGGATCATCCGCACGAGGCGCAGCAGCGGGGCGCCGACCTCGGTGCCCAGCAGCCCGGCCTGGCGCGGATCGGCCGCCTGTGCGCCGATCTCCTGCACCACCCGGCCGAACTCCACGCCCTGCGACATCAGCAGCTCGTAGAGCGGGCGCTGGGCGAGCGAGGCGGCCGTGATGCGCTTGCCGAGCCGCTCCGGCACCCATACGTCGGTCAGCATCACGACGGTGTCCTCGATGCTGCGCAGGCGCACCGCGTGCACCGCGGCCTCGTCGTCGGCGAGCTCGAGCGCAGCGGCGATGTCCGGCGGCGCCGGTGTGCGCTCGAAGCTGACCACCCGCACCTGGGTGTCGTCGGCCTCCTTGCGCAGCGCGTCGATGAAGGACAGCGTCGCCCGCGGTACGGCCGCCGGCACGTCGGCCGACACGAAGGTGCCGAGCCCGTGCCGGCGCTCGACCAGGCGCTGCGCCTGCAGGTCGGAGAGCGCGCGGCGCACGGTGATCCGCGAGACGCCGAACTGCTCGCAGAGCACCTCCTCGGTCGGCAGCACGGCGCCGGCGCCCCAGACGCCGCGCACGATGCGGTCGCGCAGGACGAGGTAGAGCTGGCGGTGCAGGGCGATGCCGCTCGCCCGCGCGGGGGGCGGGGCCGCCGTGACCGGCCGGGGTGCCTTCGGAGGCGAGCGAGTGGGCATCGGAGCCGTCGTCTGTGCGGGCCGTTCCGCCGCGGGCCCGCGTCGCCCGGC
>JBIIPQ010000003.1:0-42706 GCA_044342535.1 Burkholderiaceae bacterium | reverse complement strand
CGGCAGCAGCAGCACCACGTCGACGCCGCGGCGCGCCGCCGAGCGCAGCGCGACCACCACCGACTCGCCGGGCGCGAAGTACGGCGTGGTGAGGATCAGCTCGCGGCGGGCCGCGTAGATCGCGGTGAGGATCACCGACTCGACGTGCTGGAACGCGAAGCCCGGGCCCGACGGATAGGCCTGCAGCGAGACCGGGCCGGACACCGGGCCGTAGTCGGCGGGCCGCTCGTCGCGCAGGCGCGGGCCGGCCTGCAGCACCGCCATCGCGTTGGAAACCGCGCCGAGCACGGCCGCGGTCGGTCCCTGGATGCGCACCATCGCGTCGATCCACTGACCGACGCCCGCGTCGCGCTTGAAGTGGCGGGGGTCCGCGAGGTTGGAGCTGCCCGTCCAGGCGATGCGATCGTCGAAGACCGCGATCTTGCGGTGGTTGCGCAGGTCGGCCCGCGCGACCGCCATGCGCAGCGCGCTCGCCGGCAGCACCACGACCACCTCGATGCCCGCCGCGCGCATCCGCTCGGGGACGCCGCGCTGCACGAACGGGCGGCTGCCCAGCCCGTCCATCAGCGCGGTCACCGCGACGCCGCGCGACGCCGCGCGCACCAGCGCCTCGATGAGCTCGTCGACGCGGCCGCCTTCGTGCCAGATGTAGAACTCGAGCGAGCAGCGCTCGCGGCACGCGTCGATGTCGGCGATCAGGGCCTCGAGGATCCGGTCGCTGTCGGCGTGCAGCTCGATCCGGTGGCCGCGCCTCACCGGGATCGCGCCGAGCGACTGCGCGAGGCGCGCCACCGGCTCGCCCACCGGACCGGTGTCCGCCGGATCGAGCACCGCCTCCGCTGCGAGCGACGCGAACCGGCGGGCCAGCGAGGCCCGCTCGGCCTCGGCCCGTTCGATCCAGCGGCGCCCGAGCCGGCGCTCGCCGATCATCACGTAGAGCACCAGGCCGCCGATCGGCACCAGCAGCACCATCAGGATCCATGCCATCGCGACGCCCGGCGCGTTGCGGCGCGAGAGCACGCGCAGCGTCACCGCGACGAATACCGCGAGATGGGCCAGCAGGGGCAACAGGACGTGGAGTCGCATCGCGTCGGCAGTCTAAGCGATTGCGATCCGACCGCCACGCCATCCCGGTCTCCCGGCCGGGGCAGCCGTCGCAGGGCGATACTCTCGCGATGGCTGCGCCTCACGACCCCGACCACCGGCACGATCACGATCACGATCACGATCACGATCACGGGCATCGGCACGAGCACGAGCACGCCCACGGTCACGGCCATGCCGAGCGCCACGCCCACGGCCCCGGCCACGTCCACGCCCCCCTGCCCCCCGAAGGCCAGCGCCGCATCTTCGCCTTCGGCATCGCGATCAACGCAGCCTTCGTCGGCCTCGAGGCCTGGGCCGGGTGGTACTCGGGGTCGCTCGCGCTGCTGTCCGACGCCGGCCACAACCTCGGGGACGTGCTGGGGCTGGCGCTCGCCTGGCTGGGCGCCTGGGCCGCGCAGCGTCCGACCAGCGCGCGCTACACCTGGGGCTGGCGCCGCGGCGCGCTGCTCGCCGCGCTGCTCAACGCCGCGCTGCTCGCCGTCGCCGTCATCGCGATCGCCTGGGAGGCGGTGCACCGGCTGGGCGACCCCGCACCGGTTGACACCGGCATCGTCGTGGGCGTGGCCACGGCCGGCATCGTGGTCAACGGCCTCACCGCATGGCTGCTGTCGCGCGGCCGGCATGCCGACGTCAACATGCGCGGCGCGTTCCTCCACATGGTCGCCGACGCCGCGGTGTCGGCCGGCGTCGTGGTCGGCGGCCTGGTCGTCGCGGCCACGGGCTGGCTGCGGCTCGATCCGGCGATCAGCCTGGGCATCGCGGCACTGGTCGGCTGGAGCACGGTGTCGTTCGCGCGCCAGTCGCTCGCGCTGTCGATGGATGCCGTCCCCGATGCGATCGACCCGGCCGAGGTCGAACGGCTGCTGCGCGCGCTGCCGGGCGTGACCGGCCTGCACGACCTGCACGTCTGGCCGCTGGGCAGTGCCGGCGTGGCACTCAGCGCGCACCTCGAGATGCCGGCGGGGCATCCCGGCGACGGCTTTCTCGCCGACGCGCGCCACGCGCTCGAGCGCGGGTTCGGCATCGGCCACGTCACGCTGCAGGTCGAGACCGGCGGCGACTGCCCGCAGGACTGCGCGCGCGCCCGATGAGCGCCGGTGCGCTGATGGCGAAGCCGCGCCTCAGGCGACGCAGCTGCGCGGTACGGCGCTCATGCCGTCCCCGCCACGGACACGGCGTCCTCGGCGGCCTCGGCGAGCGCGGCCGCGTCGAGCACCTTGAACCGGGTCCGCCGCGAGTCGATCAGCCCCTGTGCGGCGAGCGTGTGCAGCTCGCGCGACAGCGTCTCGGGCGTCATCGCCAGCCGTGACGCGATCAGCCGCTTGGGCTCGTCGAAGACGATCTCGGTACAGCCCTGCGGGGCCTCGCGATGCAGGTCGCACAGCAGCCGGGCGACCCGAGAGCGCGCCGTGCGCTGCGTGAAGCCGCCGATGTCGCGCACGAAGCGGGCCAGCTTGGCCCCCATGTCGCCGATCAGGCGGGCGGCGAACAGCGGCTGCGCATCGATCGCGTGCCGGATCGTCCCGGCCGGCAGCCCGACCAGCAGCGCCGCCTCGACGACGCCGGCATTGACCGGATAGACGTCGCTGCGCAGGAGCGCAGCCAGGCCGATCGTGTCGCCCCGGCCCAACGTGGCAAGCACGCGGGCGGTGGGCGGGCGGCCGAGGGTCAGCCGCACCCGGCCATCGATCACCACGTAGAGCACCTCGGCCGGTTCGCCCGCCCGGAACAGCACCGTGCCGACCGGCGCCGACAGCACGCTCGCCCCGGCCAGCGGCGCCTCGAACGTCGCCTCGGGCACCCCGTCGAACAGCGGCAGACCACGCAGCAGGCGGGCGGCGCGCCGCGCCGGCGGCTCGCCGGGCAGTCCGGCGTCGAGCGGCTCGGCGACCGCGGGAAGCGGTCGATCCAGGTGGACGTGCATCGGGTCTCCCGGAGGCTCGAACCCCCGTTTCCAGCGTTGACCCGAGCGTGTCACGCCCCGGCCGGGCGGGCTTTGAGCCAGATCAAGCGCCGGCCCCACCGCGGGCCGCGGTGCTATCCTGCGGCGATCCCGACTCGTTCCCACCCTCGATGGACGTTCTCCTGCTGCTGCTCCTCATCCTGCTGAACGCGGTGTTCGCGATGTCGGAGATGGCCGTGGTCTCGTCCCGGAAGGCGCGACTGCAACGGATGGCCGATGACGGCTTCCCCGGTGCGAAGTCCGCCGTCTTGCTGAACGAGGAGCCGTCGGCGTTCCTGTCGACCATCCAGGTCGGCATCACCACCATCGGGATCCTGAGCGGCGTGGTCGGAGAGGGCCTGATCGCCGCGCCCATCGCGGCCTGGCTGTCGCAGTACGAGGTGCTCGCCCCGTACGCCAAGGGCTTCTCGGTCGCGCTCGTCGTCCTGATCATCACCTACCTGTCGGTGGTCATCGGCGAACTCGTGCCCAAGCGCCTCGCGCTGCTCGCGCCCGAGCGCATCGCCTCGGTGGTCGCGCGCCCGATGGTCTGGTTCGCGGGCATCGCGCGGCCGCTGGTGATCGGCCTGTCGGGCTCGAGCAACCTGCTGCTGCGCCTGATCGGCGCGAAGCGCACCGACGAGCCGCCGGTGACCGACGACGAGATCAAGGTGCTGATGGAACAGGGCGCCGAGGCCGGCGTCTTCCATCAGAGCGAGCAGGCGATCGTCTCGAACGTGCTGCGCCTGGACGACCAGCGGATCGGCGCGATCATGACGCCGCGCATGGACATCTTCGCGATCGATCTCGACGAGGAAGACACGGTCGTGCGGGGCTGCATCGCCGAGAGTGCGCATTCGCGGGTGGTTGTGTGCCGCGGCGGCCTCGAGCACATCCTCGGCGTGCTGCGGATCGCCGACCTGCTCAAGCCGGCGCTGGAGGGCGAGCCGCTCGACGTCGAACACCACCTGAAGCCGCCGCTCTTCCTGCCCGAGACCATCAGCACCACCCAGCTGCTCGAGAGCTTCCGGCGCGAGCGCGTGCAGTTCGGCCTGATCGTCGACGAGTACGGCGACCTGCAGGGCCTGGTGTCGCTGACCGACGTGCTGACCTCGATCGTCGGCGACCTGCCCGAGCAGGACGACCCGACCGACACCGACCTGGTGCGGCGCGAGGACGGCTCCTGGCTGGTCGACGGCTCGGTGGGCCTGGAGCGCCTGAAGCAGGTGCTCGAGATCGACGAGCTGCCCGAGCAGGACGAGCGGGGCTTCCACACGGTGGGCGGCTTCGCGATGCACAGCCTGGGCCGCATCCCGACGGTCGCCGATCACTTCGAGGCATCGGGCTACCGCTTCGAGGTCGTCGACATGGACCGCAACCGCGTCGACAAGATGCTGGTGGCGCGGCTGCCCGATCCGCAGCCGGTGGCGGTCGACGAGCCCTGAGGCCGGACGGGGCCGGCCGGCCCGAATACCCTCGGGATGCGGCCCGTGGGGAGACCCCCGACGTCATCTCCGAGCCGACGGTGCCGAATGATGGAGTTATCTTCCATGAGTCGCGCACCATCGAGGAAACGGAACTGCGGGCGCGTCACCCCGAACCGTGACAATGCGACTTTCTGCACACGACCGCGTGGGCGATTGAGCAACGATGCGATCCGGCGTGACGCTTCCTGACGTCATGCCGAACCGATGACGACGCAAACCGAACCCCCCACCACCGCGCCTCCTGCCGCCGATCAGATCCGCGCCGCCGCATGCGCGGTCGAAACGCTCGGGTTGTGGATCGCCCAGCTGGATCGTGGCGGCGAGCGCGTCGCCTGGTGCACCGGAGCACTGTCGCGCCACATCCCGGGATGGCGAGCGGGTCGGCCGATCGCCGAGCTCGAGGCGGACTTTCCCGGGCTGACGGGCGCACTGGCCGCGCATCGGGCGGGAGTCGCCTCGCCGCATGCGCTGACCGGCCGCGACGGCCTGTCGCTCGCGCTGACGCTGCGCAGCGTCGAGCCCGACGCGATCGTGCTGCTGCTCGCCGACCCAGCGGCCGATGCGGAAGCCGCGGCGCGCCACCTCGGCGACCGCGAGCGGCTGTTGTTCCTGTCGCGGTCGCTGTCGGTGGGCGAGATGGCATCCACGCTCGCCCACGAACTGAACCAGCCGATCGGCTCGATCGTCAACCTGCTGCGCGGCCTATCCAAGCGGATGGAGCGCGGCATCACCGATCCGCGGCAGCTGTCGGGAGCCGTGGAGCAGGGCATCGAGCAGGCGGTCTACGCGGCCGGGATCCTGACCCGCGTGCGCGAGTACGTGCAGCCTCGCCGCCCTCGGCGCGAGTCCCTCCGGCTGCCCGCGCTTGTCGCCTCGGCGATCGCGCTGCTGGACTGGGAGATCGCCCGCGACGGCGTCGCCGTCGAGCTTCACGACGCGATCGGCACGCCCGCTCCACGGGTGCTCGGCGACCCGGTGATGCTGCAGCAGGTGATCGTCAATCTCGCCCGCAACGCGATCGAGGCGATGCGAGCCGTGCCGGCCGACGAACGCAGGCTGCGCGCGGTCACCGCGCTCGAGGACGACAGTGTGGTGTTTAGGATCGAGGACCGCGGCCACGGTCTCGACGCCGAGACCGCGCAGCGCCTGTTCACGCCCTTCTTCACGACGAAGCCCGACGGCACGGGGCTCGGCCTGCACGTGTGCCGCTCGATCGTCGAGCTTCACGGGGGTCGGCTGTGGTTCGAGCCGGCGGGCGAACGCGGCTGCACCGTCTGCGTCGCGCTGCCGCCGGCGGGCGAAGGCGAGGCCGTATGACACGTACGGTGCTGCTCGTCGACGACAACGATGCGTTCCGCAGCTCGACGGCCTGGCTGCTGGGCGGGATGGGTTACGAGATCCGGGAGTTCGCTTCGGCCGACGCGCTGCTCGCCGAGGCGGACGCGCTCGCGGCTGCGCCGCACGCGAGTTGCGTGCTGACGGACGTTCGCATGCCGGGCACCGACGGCCTGCGCCTGCACGATGCGCTGATCGCAAGGGGGTCGCACTGGCCGGTGATCTACATGACCGGTCACGGGGACGTACCACTCGCGGTCGCGGCGATGCGCAAGGGCGCATGCAGCTTCCTCGAGAAACCGTTCAGGGAGTCGGCGCTCGAGGAGGCGCTCGAGGAGGCGTTCGAGGCGGCGTCCGCGCGCGCCCGACTCGCGGACCGCGCCGCGCTGCCGACACCGCCCACCGGGACGGCGACGCCGGGCGCGAGCCTCTCGCCCGAGGCGTCGCTGCGCACCGCCGCGGCTGCCGCGCGGCTGACCGAACGCGAAGGCCAGGTGCTGGGGCTGGTCATCGAGGGCTGCCTCAACAAGACCATCGCCGACCGACTCGGCATCAGCATCAAGACAGTCGAGCTGCACCGTTCGAACATGATGCGCAAGGTCGGCGCCCGCTCGATCACCGAGCTGATGCGTCGCGTGCTGACGGCGCCCGGAGGCGCGCCTTGAACGCGCACGCCGAGCCGAGTGCCGCCGCGCCCGTGCAGGGCCCCCTGCACCGCCTGCCGCGCGAGTCCGCGGCCCGCGCCGGCGGCCGGACGCGGCTGCTCGCCCTGCTGGCCCGTGCACGGATCGAGGCCCGCGGCCTAGCGCCCGCCGCCGAGCGGCCGGTCGCGCCCTGGCCTGCGCTGCGCTTCGAGCTCGACACGCGCTATGGGCGCATCGGCTTCGTGCCGATGCGCGACGGCGCTCCGTCGGCATCCCTGTGCAGCCCCGAGGGGACGCCCGACCTGAGCCGCGCCGCCGACGCGCTCGAGGCGGCCGAGCCGACGCTGCTCGCGCTCGAGTCGGCGCTCGGTACCGCCGTGTCGCCCGTGGCGATGGCGCCGCAGCCGCCCGGCGACCGGGTCGAGATCGATTTCGCGCTCGCCGATGGCGCGTCCGCCCGCCTCGACTTGCCGGCCGCCGTGCTGGGGCGGCTGCCCGACCCCGCATGGCGCGAGCCGCCGCTCGACGTGCTCCGCTATGCGCTCGCGTGCCGCGTGATGCTCGGCTCGACCCGGCTGTCGCACGCAGCCGCGGCCGGACTTTGCGCGGGCGATGTCGTGCTGCCCCACGACGCGTTCTCCCGCACGCCGACGATCGTGCTCGTCGCCCCCGATGGCGGGCGGGCGAGCGCCCTCTTCGACGCCTCCGCCCGGACGATCCGGTTTGGACCGCCTCCGTCCTCCGAGCCCTCCATGCCCAACGATCCCGTGCCCGACGCCGCCCCCACCGACGGCGCCCCCGACTGGACCCGCCTGCCCATCGAGCTCGCGTTCGAGCTGCCGCGGGTCAGCGTTCCGCTGGCCGTGCTCGCGGGCATGCAACCGGGCGCGGTCATCGCGGTGGCGCCCGATCTGGCGACCCTCGAGGTGACGATCCACAACGGCGGGCGAGCCGTCGGCCGCGGCGAGCTGATCGCAGTCGGCGACGGGCTCGGGATCCGTCTGGTTGTGCCGCTCGACAGGCTGCGCTGACGGACAGAGCCGCCGCGATGGATCTCACCGCCTTCACCCCTGCGAGTGCGCTGGTCACCGTCGTCCTGCTGGCGCTCGCGCCCTTCGTCGCGGTGATGGTCACGTCTTTCACCAAGATCGTCGTGGTCCTCAGCTTGCTGCGCAACGCGCTCGGGCTGCCGCAGACGCCGCCGAACGTGGTCGTC
Organism: Burkholderiaceae bacterium; assembly: GCA_044342535.1. GTDB lineage: Bacteria > Pseudomonadota > Gammaproteobacteria > Burkholderiales > Burkholderiaceae_E > UBA4615. Next base: position 34,975 of record JBIIPQ010000003.1, on the reverse strand, counting down.
AACGGACTAGCGCTGATCCTGACGATCTACGTGATGCTGCCGGTGGGCCTGGACATCGAGGCCCGCTGGAACGCCACCGGCCAGACCGCGGCGGGCGCGACGCGCGACACCCAGCGACTGCTGGCCGCGGTCGACGCGGTCAAGGAGCCCCTGCGCGAGTTCCTCGTCAAGCACGCCGCGCCGCGCGAGCGGGCGTTTTTCCACAAGACCGCGCAACGCATCGTCGGCCCCGAACGGGCCACGCGGATCATCGAGACCGACTTCATCGTACTCGTGCCGGCCTTCACGGTGAGCGAGCTCAGCTCGGCGTTCCAGATCGGCTTCCTGATCTTCCTGCCATTCCTGGTCATCGACCTGGTGGTCAGCAACGTACTGCTCGCGATGGGCATGATGATGATGTCGCCGGTCACCGTCTCGCTGCCCTTCAAGCTGCTCCTGTTCGTGCTGATCGATGGCTGGGTGAAGCTCGTCCACGGCCTAGTGCTGTCCTACCACTGAGGTCACCCGCGCCGATGAACCAGACCGAGGCGATCCGTCTCACCTACGAGGCCCTGTGGCTGGTCGTCCAACTGTCCGCCCCCCCGGTGCTCGCGGTGGCGGCCATCGGGCTGATCGTCGCCCTGGTGCAGGCGGCCACGCAGGTCCAGGAACAGACCATCCAGTTCGTCGCGAAGTTCATCGTGCTGGTGCTGGCGCTGTTCGCGACCGCGTCGCTGCTGAGCGGAAACCTGCAGGCCTACGCCGACCGGGTGTTCTCCGACATCCCGACGCTGCCGCGGCGCTGATCCGGGCACCCAGCATGGAGGGCCCCATCGCCATCGCCGACTTCGCGCTGTTGCTGGGGCTGTCGCTGACCCGGCTCGCGGTCGCGTTCCTCATGCTGCCGATGTTCACCCAGGAGGCCATGCCGGCGCTCGTGCGCAACAGCCTGTTCGTGTCGCTGGCAGTGACGGCGATCGCGCTGCAGCCACCCGCCGGTCCCGTCGCGGTCGATGTCGCGGGCTGGCTCGTCCTGTTCGGCAAGGAGGTCCTCATCGGCCTGGTGTTCGGTCTGCTCGCGAGCACGGTGCTCTGGGCAGTGGAGATCGCAGGCACGCTGATCGACACGAAGGCTGGCACGCAGATGGGCCAGATCGTCGATCCGATCAACGGCCAGGCCAGCTCGAACACCGGGATGCTGCTGGCGCGCCTGTCGACGTTCGTCTTCATGGCCTCGGGCGGCTTCATGTTCATGGTGGGCGCGCTGGTCGAGAGCTACGCGGTCTGGCCGGTCGCGAGGGTCCTGCCGGCGCCGAGCCTCGCGTCGGTCGGCGGCTTCGAAGCGGAGTTCGGGCGGCTGATGCTGCTCGCGACGATGATCGCCGCACCGATCATCGTGATCCTGTTCGTGCTGGAGGCCGCACTCGGGCTGATCGGCAAGTACGCACCCTCGCTGAACCTGCTGGCGCAGGCGCCACCGCTCAAGTCGCTGATCGCGACCGTGCTGGTGGCGATGCTGATGGGCACCACGGTGGACCTGCTGGTGCGCGAGTTCGTCGCGATGGACACCGGGCTGCTCGAGCGGGCCTCACGGCTGCTGCCGCGCTGACCCGGTCCGGCGGCGCCCCCTCGAACAGGCTGGGGTCCGCCCCAGATCGCCCCCCGGGCAGGAACGCGGTACCCTCGTATCCAACCGGTTATACACGTCATGTCCATCCGCCTTCCAGCCTCCCTTCCCCCGGCGCTTTCCGGCCTGCAGGCGCCCGAGCTCCTGGCGCCGGGCTTCGCGCCGGCGCACCCGTCGGCCGGAACCAGGGTCGAGGCTCCGGCCGACGCCCCCGCGCGGGCCGCTGCGCCGGCCGGACTCGCGTTCGCAGGATGGCCGGAATCTCCCGGCGAGCCGGTCGTCCGCGGCGATCGGCCGTATCCCGGGGACGCAAGCGACCCCCGGGCCGTCGCCGACGCGATCGCCGGGCTGCTGTTCGAGCAGGGCTGAGCGCTCCGGCGCGCTGACCGGCGCCCGTGGCCCTCGTCCCCTCCCCGTCACCGCGGTGGGAGGCCGCCGCGCAGCGGCTGGTCTCTGCGCTGGCCGCCCAGTCCGACAACCCTTCCCGCAGCCGCCTGCTCGAGCGCATCGCGACGCGGTTCGGTCAGGGTCACTACCTGAGCTTCGTCCAGCTGCTGTGCGCCGTCGATCAGTTCGGCGACGCGAGCGCCCGGGCGCTCGTCGCGGACGCGATCGCCGGCGCGGTCGCGAGCGGGCGGATGCCGTCGGGCAGCGTGCCGGCCTGGGGGGCGCCGCGTCCGGGCCCCGCGATCGCCCCGGATCGTTTCGGCGGCGTGCCGGGCGGCGGCGGTCGGCAGCTCGGGCCCATCGAGTTCGTCTGCGCTGCGCTGCTGCAGCCCGGCATCTCGCCCGCAGCGGGCAGCGCCGACGCGGAATTCGCGCTGCGGCGGCTGCTGGCGCTGCTCAACGCGTCGCCGCGTGCGGCCGGGCTCTATGCGGCGCGGCTGCAGTCCAGTGCCGACGATCCAATGGAAGGCACGCTGAGTCTGCGCACCCGGGCGACCCTGGGCGCACTGGCCGCGTACTGGCGGGCCGGCGATCCACCGGACCGGGTGGTCAGGCGCGCCCTGGCCGCCGCGCTCGCCGCGGGCCACTGAGCCGCAGCGGGCGAGGCTCAGGCGAGGGTCAACGCCGCGACGCGCAGACCCCGGGCGCGCAGCCGCTCGTCGAGCTTGCCGAGCGCGGCACGTACCGACTCGAGGCCCTCGGCCTTCGGCGTGACCGCCAAGTACAGCGACCCGCCCTCGCGGATGAACACGATGCGCGCGACCGGCACAGCGGCCGCGGGAAACGTCAGCGTGACAGTCCGGTCGGACAGATCCGACAGAGGCATCTGGTCGATCATCCACTGCGCGAGCGCGGTGGTGTCGACGGCCGGCCGCGCATCGACCGGGGCGATGTACACCGTCGCCGCGCCGAGCCACGGGGGTCCGGCGACCACGGCCGCGGCATTCGCTTCGCCCGGTGCCCGTTGTTCGGTGCCGGCCGCTGCGCCGACTGCGCTCGGTCCGGCGCCGCCCGCATCCGGCATGGGCGGGGCCGGTGCACACGACACCTGTGCGGTGACCGTCAAGGAGGTGGGCTCGGGCGCCGGCGGTGCCGCGGCGTCCGAAGACGCCGTCAGCCCGTCGTCCTCGTCCGACGCCGAGGTGCCGCCGGCAACCCCGGCCGGGGTGCCCTCCGGCAGGTCGCGCGGGGGCCGGTCAGCCGGGACGGCGTCCCGCGATCCGCAGCGTGGCTTGAGCTCGTCCGAGCACGTGGAGCGATGCGCATCGGCGCACCGGTCGCGCGCATCCCCGAGCCGCGACTCGAAGCGCCGACGCAGGTCGTCCGGCGCCGGCGAACGGTCCGGGGAGCCTGATCTCAGGGGTGCAGCGGACCCGCCGGCGTCGATACGGCTCACCGCAGCCCCACGGGTGCGCTTGACGTCGCGCTTGCGTCCGCACGTTCCTGGAAGGTCCGCTCCTCTTCGAGGTCGGCCGCGGTGCGGCGCTCGGCGTCGCGCCGCCGTTCCAGCGCATCGAGACGGGACTGCTCGCGGCGCCAGGCGACCCGTGCCCGGTCGGACGCCTGACGCAGCTGGTCGAGCTCGCCGTTGCACCAGATCGCATAGTCGTGCGCCTCGCGGATCGAGCGCAGCACATCGATCCGGCGCGCCTCGGCGATGGCGCTCCATCGGACCCGCTGCCCCGGCTCGGCGGCTGACAGCCATGCGTCGAGATCGCTGCCCGAGCGCTGCCAGGCAGCCTCGATGGCGAGCGCCTTCTCGTGCTCGGCCCGCCCGCCTTCTAGGGCCTCGAGGCTGCGCCGCAACCCCTGCTCGGCCTGGTGGGCGCGCAGGCGCCGCAACTGCAGCACCCTGACGAGGCGACGCATCGACGGGTTCACGATGCGATGGCCGCCAACGCGCGCAGCGTCTCGTGGAACTCGGCGCCCTCCTCGGGGCGCTGGCCGATCAGCGCGCGGATGGCCGGCATCCGCGCGATCGCGACGTCGGCGAGCGGGTCGACGCCCGCCTTGTACTCGCCGACCTGGAGCAGGAACTCCACCTCGGCATGACGGGCCATCAGGGATCGCACCCGCTCGGCGCGTTCCCGGTGTAACGAATCGGCGACCCGCGGGAACACACGGCTCAGGCTCGCGAGCACGTCGATCGCGGGGAACTGCCCCTGCTTGGACAGCGCTCGCGACAGGATCACGTGGCCGTCCAGGATGGAGCGAACCTCTTCACCCACCGGGTCCGACGAATCCTCGTCCTCGAGCAGTACCGAGTAGAAGGCGGTGATGGATCCCTTGTCGTCGTTGCCGGTCCGTTCGAACAGCCGCGGCAGCTCGGCGAACACCGACGGCGGGAAGCCGCGCCGCACCGCCGGCTCCCCCGCCGCCAGGCCGATCTCGCGAAGCGCGCGCGCGAAGCGGGTCACCGAATCCATCATCAGCAGCACGCGTGCGCCGCGCGACCTGAATCCCTCGGCGATCGCGGTCGCGGCATGGGCGGCCCGCACGCGCTCCATCGCCGGCCGCTCGGACGTCGAGACGACGATCACCGAGCGCCGCAGGCCCTCCTCGCCGAGCGCATCCTCGATGAACTCGCGCACCTCGCGGCCCCGCTCCCCGATCAGCGCGATCACGTTGATCTCGCTGCGGCCGTGCCGCGCCAGCATGCCGAGCAGTGTGCTCTTGCCGACGCCAGCAGGCGCGAACACGCCGACCCGCTGCCCCACGCCCACGGTGACCAGTGCGTCGATCGCGCGAACGCCGGTGGTGAAGGTCTCGGACACCCGCCGCCTGCGAAGCGGATCGGGCGCGGGCGCAAACACCGGCGCGAGCGCGAGCGGGCCGGTCAGCGGCGGCCCGCCGTCGATCGGCACCCCGTTGGCGTCCAGCACCCGTCCGAGGAGCGCATCGCCCACCGGCACCTGCGGCATCCGCGGCCCCGGCACGACCTCTGCCGACGTGGACACCCCGTGCAGCGGCGCGAGCGGGGCCAGCACGGCCACGCCGCGCGATACGCCGATCACCTCCGCCGGAATCCGCAGCCCGACCTCGCGGTCGACCACCTCGCACTGCTGCCCGATCCGAACGTCGAGGCCGCCGACCCGCAGGGTCGCTCCGACCGTCTCCAGCACGCGCCCGCGCCGGCGCGTCGTCTCGGCGCCGGCGAGCAGGCGCAGCAGCGGCGCGTTCGACGGCCCGCCCGCGCTCATGCCTCGCCTCCCGGCCGACCCGACAGCGCGGCACGCACGCCGTCGAGCTGCACCTCGAGCCCGGCCTCGACGATGCCTTCCTCGGTCTCGATCTCGCAGTCGAGCACCTCCATCGCGGGGTCGCCGAGCACCTCCAGGACCACCGGCCCCGCACCGTCCCCGAACCCGGCCGCCACGGCCTGTGCGACAGAAGGGTGTACCCGGACGCGCACCGGCATGTCCGGGTCGAGATCGATCAGCGAGCGACGCGCGAGCGCAGCGATCACCGCCGCATCGCCAAGCTCGCCAGCGACCCGCCGGACGACCGCGAGCACGAGCTCGACCATCCGCGCCTCGCGCTCAGCGCGATCCCGCAGCAGTGCCGCGTCCATTGCGACGAGCGAGGCGGCGAGCTTCGCCGCGGCCTCGCGCTCGGCCTGCTCGCGCCCCTGCTCGAGCCCGTCGCGGCGGGCCCGCTCGAGCCGCTGCCGGCCGCGCCGCAGCAGCTCGCCGCGCAGCGTCTCGAGGTGGCGCAGCGTGTCGACCGCGCGTCCCACGACGGGCAGCGAGTCGGCGTCGATCGCGAGCTCCTCGGTTTCGATCGCCAGACCGGCGGCGCGGGCGAGCACGAGGCGGGTCACGTACGCACCTCGCCCGGGGTCACCGCGGGCCGCCACATCATGCGGGCCGCCTCGACCGCCCGCCCGAGGGCGGCGAGGTCCGCGTCACCGAGCGCGTCGGACGGCCCGAAGCACGCCGCCAGGCGCCGGGCGACCGCGTCCGGCCGGGCGGCGACGCGGACCAGCCCCTCGCCGCCGAGCGCGGTCAGCGCGCCGACCGGATCATCGGTCCAGATCCAGCCGACCTTGGGCGCCGCCGGAGGACGAAGCGCGGCGAGGGCCGTCAACCGGTCGGCGCCGAGGGCGGCTGACACCGGGCCGAGCACCCGCCCGTCGACAGTCCGACGCAGCGCCGACGCGCAGAGCACGGCCCCGACGAGCAGCGCGAGCTCGGTCCGGGCCGACGGCTCGGCGGCGACCCAATCGGGCAGCCGTCCGATGCACGCCGCGTCGGACAGCCCAAGACGCGGCACGGCGCTCGGGTCCGCAGAGGCGAGCACGCGGGCCTCGAGGCACCAGCGGCGCCGCGCGGCCGCGCCGGATAGGACCGCCGCGGAGGGGGCGATGCTCATTTCACGACCAGCCGATGCTGCGCGCGGCCCCGTCGGGTGCGGAGTACCCCGAACGCGGCGGCGCCCAGCAGCACGACGGCGAGGCCAGCGGCGACCCAGCCGACGCGCTGCGACGTCACGCCCATCGGCGCCGGCGCCGGGGCAGAGCGCGCCGCGCCCACCGGTCCGTCCTGCGCGGGGAACAGCGTCACCGTCACGTTGTCGTACGACAGCCCTTCGACGCTGTTCACCACCATGGCCTTGATCTGGCCGACGTGCTGACCCATGTCGACGCCCGGGCGATGCTTGACCATGACCGAGGCTGACGCGGGTCGCGGCTTGTCGGAGAGCGCGTCGCGCTCCGGCACCGCGAGGTGGACCCGCGCGACGAGCACGCCGTCGATCGTCGACAGCGTATTCGACAGCTCCTGCGACAGCCCGTAGATCAGCCGCGCCCGCTCCTCGAGCGGCGAGGACACGAAGCCCTCCTTGCGGAACACCTGCCCGAGCGTCTCGAACTCCTCGCGTGGCAGTCCGGCCGCGCGCAGCGTGTCGACGGCACGCGCGAAGTCGTCGCGCGAGACGTCGACCGCCCAGGTGGTGGTGTCCCGGGTGCGCTTCTCGGACCTGATGCCGGCGGACTGAAGCGCTGCGACCAGCTCGTTGGCCTGCCGCTCGCTCAGCCGGCTGAAGAGTTCCGTCTCGTTGCAGCCGGCCAGCGCCATCGCGAGCAGCAGGCTGCCGAGGAGCCGGGCGGCACGAGGCCCCGCCCCGGGTCGGACGCGGCGGGTCGCTGGAGTCGGTTTCATCGATGGTGTCATGGTCTGTGGCGGGCTCAGAGCGCCAGCCGGCTGAGCCGGCCGTCCCGCTCGACTTCGACCTCTCGTTCCTGGATGCGGGCGATCCGGTGCCCGCTGGGCAGCAGCGCGCCCTCGAAGTAGCGGGCGCCGTCGGCAGTGACGACGTAGCCGCCACGCCCGTAGACCACCGTGACGACGCGCTTGCCGGCGTCGGCGGTCGCGGCGGTCGCGGCCACCGGTGCAGCGCTGCCTGCGACGACCTCGACCGTGAGGCCCGCGAGGCCGCGGACGTCCCGGCGTACGGCCGCTTCCGCGCGCTGCCGCACCGCCGCATCGGACTCGTGGATCCGCGCGTGTACCGTGCCGCGCCCGATGTGACGCACCTCGGCGCGGGCGCCGTTCAGGCGCAGCACGTCCGCCACCTGCCGAGCCATCTGCTCGCCGGAGCCCAGGTCGAGCGTGGCGGCCAGCCCGGCCGCTGCGAGGCCCGCGGCGATCCGGGCGCGATCGGAATCGTGATCGACGAGGCCGTCGACAACCGGCGGACCGGACCCGTCGATCCGGACGCGCAGCTGCCCGAAGCCTTCCGCGCTCAACCAGGCACGCAGCGGCTCGGCTGCGACGCCCCGTGCGCCCGCTGCGCGGACGGCGGCGGGAGGCTGCGCGAGCCACCACGCGGCGGCCAGGAGCGGCACCGCCGCGAGCGCGATCCAGGCGGGCCAGGCGGACCAGGCGGGCCAGGCAGACCACGGCGCCGCCCCTCCACCCGCCGCCGTCGGACCGGCCAGCCCGTTCCCGCCGGCGGGAACGGGCGCCGGCAGTCTCCGGGCCGATGCCGTCTCCTGCGCGAGACGTCTGCAGGCGCGCCATGCACCGGGGTGATCGGGCCCGATCGCGAGCATCGACTCGCCGACCGAGAACGGCACCCAGCGGGGCACGGCGACCGAACGGCGGCCATCGAGCCGCTCGCCGAACAGGCCGATCGCGCCCTCCTCGATATCGATCCGCACGCCGGGCGACACGCGGTGCAGGATGGCCCGGACACCCTGGCCGGACGGATGCCGCAGCACGATGTCGTTATCGTAGGCGTGCCCGATCCGCAGCGGACGATCGGCGTCGAGCGCGACCCTCGCGCCGGCCCGCGGGCCGTGGACGATCTCGATGAACAGCGCCTCCTTGCCGTCGTCGGGGCCGGGCTGCGGTGAATGCTGCCTCAGCATTGCGGCTCCGCGAGCCCGCCGCAGGAGGGCGCGAAGACGCGACGCGCGCCAGTCCACGTCTGGACGGAGGGCGCCGTGACAGTGGTCGGCGGCGTCGCGGACACCGAGGCGGGCACCGCCTGCGGCAGCGCGGTGAGCGGAGCGGGCATCGGCGCGGAAAGCGGCGAGCGGGGCAGCGGCGGCATCGCCGGCGCAGCCGGCTCGGTCCGCGGGACGACGGTGGCCAGCCCCCGATCGGCCGCGATCAGCCGAGGGCTGATCAGGATGAGCCGTTCGATCCGCTGGGTCGTGTCGGTCCGGCTGCGGAACAGCGCGCCCACGCCCGGCAGGTCGCCCAGCAGCGGCACCTTGTCGACCTTGCGGTCGCGGGACTCGCGGGTCATGCCGCCGATCAGCAGGCTCTCGCCCTCGAGGATCAGCGCCTGCGTGTTGATCGTCGAGCGGTCCACGATCGGGATCGCGTCCACGGTCTGTTCGGTGACCTGCCCGTCCTCGACGCCCACCATCATCTTGATTCGCCAGCGGTCACCGTCGCGGAACACGTTCGGCGTGACACGCAGCGACGTGCCGGCCGACACGTTGAACAGATCCACCTCCTCGCGGCCGGCGACCCTCACGTAGAAGGTCTGGTTGCTGTCGAACTGCGCCTCGACGTTCGACAGCGTCACCAGTTGGGGCCGCGAGACGACCCGCGCGTTGCCGTCCGAGGCGAGCGCGTTGATCCGCGAGATGAAGTTCGCGCCGTTGCCCAGCACCGTCGAGACGAACATCCCCTGCCCCGCGGGCGTGATCACCTGGCCGGCGCGCAGCAGCGCGTCGCTCGCGGTGCCGTTGCCGAAGAGCACCTCGTTGCGGCCGTTCACCCACCGCCAGTTGATGCCGAGTTGTTCGAGCCGGCTGACGTTCACGTCGACGATCGTCGCCTCCACCTCGACCATCTGCGGCGCGACGTCGAGGGCGGCGATCAGCGTCTCGTACATCGGCAGGCGCTCGGTCAGGTCCCGGACGATCACCGCGTTCGAGCGCGGGTCGGCCTCGATGCGGGCACCGCCGATGGTGTTGACGACAAATCGCTGCGGAATCAGCAACGAGCCGTCGGAGCCGATGCCCGCAGCGGACATCGGACCGGCGCTGCGGGAAGCGATCCCCACCTCCGTGCCCTCGCCGCCGGCGGCGCCGCCGCGACCGGTGTCGCCCAGACCCGAGCCCTTGAGTTTCGGCTGGGTAGGTGGCAGGAGCCGGTCGACCGCCTGCGCGGGCGCTGCGGACTGATCGAGCCCCGCCAGCGACGCCCCTGGCGGCAGCGCCTGCGCGACCGTCTGGCCGAGACCAGCGGTCACGTTGCGCAGCACGCTCGCCACGCCCGGCACCACGACCTGCCGTCCGCCGAAGGCGAGCCGCGTGTCCTGGGCCCAGGCATGCCGCAGAAAGAAGACCCGGAAGCCGATCGGCGGCGACGCCGCGACGCTGCCGGGCAGCGGCGGACGGGGGGCCGGCGTCGCCGCGACCCGCGTGCCGTCGGCACGGACCAGGTCGTCCATCTGCTGCAGGAAGCGCGGCCCGCCGACCGCGACCAGCGTGCCCGCCTGGACGATCCGCAGCGAGTTGCGCGCGTCGGTCAGGCCGAGCTCCTTCGCCGCGGACTGGATGCGCGCCGCCTGCGCCGGATCGGTCGCGTAGGTGCGCGTCCCGACCTCCGAAGCCGGGTAAACGTGCACCGCCGCGCCGTCGTAGTACGCCGACAGCGAGAAGCTCCGGGCGACATCGCGGAACACCGACTGCACGGTGCCGTCGAAGCGGCCGTTGACGACGCCCTGCGCCGCAGGGCTGACCGACACCGGCGCGTCGGCGTTCGAGAAGAGTTCCTGGAGGAAGGCGGCGAGCGGCTGCTCGCGCGCGACAAGGGCGACGCGGCGACCCGCCCCGGGCGGCTCGCCGGCAGCCGCGGGAACGACGGCCAACGCGGACGCGACCGCTCCCGCGATCACGAGCAGGCGTCGCCACGGGAAGCGTCCGGTCACGCTCATGCGGACGGCCCGCCTGGAATCTGCCCGGGCTTGGGCGCACCGACTTCCACCCTGCCCACGATCTCGAGCTTCAGCGAGGGCAGCAGCTCGTGGTAGCTGAGCACGGTCACGTCGAACTGATCGGTCTCGATCAGTTTTCGAAGGTGTCGGCGCAGGTCGAGAGGGATGAGCACGATCGAGACCCCGGTACCTTGGACGGCGGCCGCCACGCCCTTGACGATCTCGATCGCGACCGGCGGATCGAGAGCGAGGTGCTGCGCATTGCCCACGGTGCGGATTGCCTGGCGCATGAAGCCCTCGATGCCCGGGTCGACCAGCAGTGCCTTGAGGACGCCGTCGGGCGCGTGCCGATGGAGGATCTGCCGACGCAGCGCGACACGTCCCTGCTCAGTGAGCGTGTGGACGTCGGCCTCGCGCGAGTCGGGCTCGACGAAGGTCTCGAGCAGGGCGCGCAGGTTGCGGACCCCCACCTCCTCCTCGACCAGCCGCCGGATCACCTCGGTCGCCTTGTTCAGCGGTACGGAGCGCTGCGCGTCGCGCACGAGGTCGGGCCAGTGCTCGGCGGCCTTGGCGAACAGCGCTGCTACCTCCTGGGTGCCCACGAAGAGCATTCCGTTGCGTCGGAGCGCGTCGTGGACCGCGGTCGCAATGCCTTCGGGGTCCGGCGGCGACAATCCGGATGCGGCGATCGGCACCTCCCAGGCGAGCAGCCGCCAGCCCTGCGGATCCGCCTGCGGCGCGACATGAACCGCGATCCTGGGCAGCACCAGCCCGAGGCGGGTCTGGAATTCGCGCTGCACGTCCTCCAGCCGCGCGGCGAGCACGTCCATCTGGAGGCGGGCCGCCTCGGAACCGTGCAGCTCGAGCAGCAGCGGCTGCATCGGTGCTACGGCTACCGGGTCGACAGGCAGGTCGATCAGTCCCGAGACGGGCATCTGCTCGACGCGGACCGGCTCGTTCCCGCCGCGCAGCAGCCGGCGCATCGCGCGGTCGAGCTCGGGCGTTAGCATCACGCCGCAAAGCAGGACCAGGCCGCCCAGTCCCAGGAAGACGAGCGGCGGGAAGCCGGGCACCGCGGCGAGCAGCGTGCAAATCCCGCCGGCGACGAGCAGCACCCGCGGCTTCGCACCGATCTGCTTGCGGATCGAGTCGCCCAGGTGCCGGTCGCTCTCGTCGGACTGCGTGCGGGTGACGATCAGCGCCGCCGCCATCGCACCGAGCAGCGCGGGAATCTGCGCCGCCAGCCCGTCGCCGATCGTGAGGATCGAATAGCGGTGGAGCGCGGTCGTGACGTCCATGCCCTTCTGCGCGATGCCCACCGCGAGGCCGCCCACCAGGTTCACGAGGATGATCACGATCCCCGCGATGGCGTCGCCCTTGACGAACTTCATCGCGCCGTCGAGGTTGCCGTGCAGCGCGCTCTCGAGCTCGAGAGTCTCGCGCCGCCGGCGCGCCTCGGCCTTCTCGATCAGCCCGGAGCGCAGGTCCGAGTCGATCGACATCTGCTTGCCGGGCATCGCGTCGAGCGTGAAGCGCGCGGACACCTCGGCGATCCGCTCGGCGCCCTTGGCGATCACGATGAACTGTACGACGGTGATGATCGTGAACGTGACCAGTCCTACCACGAGGTTGCCGCCCGCGACCGTATGGCCGAAGGTCTCGATGACCTGGCCGGCGTGCCCGTCGAGCAGGATGGCCCGCGTCGTCGCCACACCGAGCGCGAGCCGGAACAGCGTCGACAGCAGCAGCACGCTCGGGAAGGCCGAGAACTCGATCGGCGTCCGGATGTAGAGCGCGAGCAGCACCAGCGTCACGCCGCCCAGCAGCCCGATCACCACCAGCGTGTCGATCAGCAGCGGCGGCAGGGTCACGATCATCATCGCGACGATCGCGATCACACCGGCGGCCAGGATCAGGTCGCTATGGCGCGCGATCCATCCGCCCCGGCCGGGCGCGCGCGATGCGGCAGCCGCCGCGCTCATCGGTCGGCCACCGCGACGTCGGGCGGCTGCGCCGCGTCGAGCGACGCGAGGGACTGCAGACGGCGGTATGTGCCGAGCACGTCACGCACGTACGCCTGCGTCTCGGGGAACGGCGGCACCTTGCGGCCATAGCGGCGGACCGCGCCTTCTCCCGCGTTGTAGGCGGCGAGCACCAGCTCGAGGTCGTCGCCGAACTCGCCGCTGAGGGCCTTGAGGTGCGCGGCGCCGGCCGCGAGGTTGAAGGCGTCGTCGTGCAACTGCCGGGTGTTGCCGACACCGAAACGTTCGGCGGTGGCGGGCATGAGCTGCATCGCGCCCCGCGCACCGGCGGGCGAGACCGCGTCGCTGCGGTGCCGGCTCTCCACGTGGATCAGCGCATGCAGAAGCAGCGGATCGAGATCGTTGCGGCGCGCAACCTCGCGCACGCTGCGATCGAGACGCCGCATCCGCTCGGACAGTCCGTTGGAGGCGGCGAGGCCCGCCGCCGGCGACGCCGCCGCGGGACGAGGCGGGGAAGGTTCCGGCATCGGGGGCGGCGCGACGCGGTCGATTCGGATCGTCGGCACCGGCGACGTCGAGGACGGTGCGCCCGCCTCGAGCGGGCCGATCGCGCAGCCGTCGAAGGCCATCGGGCTGCGCACGCGGACCCGGGCGGCCTGCTCGATGTCGACACGCGCGCCGATCGCGGCGCATTCGGGGGCTGCCGGCGCGTCGAAGCCCGGCGGGGCCGAGCAGGCGGCCAGGATCGAAGCGCTGCCGATCAGTACCGCGACCGCCGCAGGGCGGCTGGTCACCGACCGTCGGACGGACGCGCGTTGTTTCGGATCGCAATCACGTTCGAACATGGCGAGGCCGATTATAGAGACGCGCGTCCATCCGGACGGGAACAAAGTCACGGTCGTAAGGCGTTGATCTACAGTGGAAAGCTTTCTGTTCGCGCTTCCAAAAATCTCTGTGACGCGTCGTGGCTGACCAGCAGGACGCCTCCGACCGCACCCACGAAGCGACGCCGCGGCGCCTGCGCGACGCGAGGAATCGCGGCGAGGTGAGCCGCAGCCGCGACGTGGCGCCGACCGCGGTGCTGCTGGTGACGACCGCGCTCGTCGCGCTCTACGCCGGCGACGCGGGGGCACAGTTCGCAGCGCTGCTCCAGCTGGGGATCGACTCGATCGGCCGGCCGTTCGACCGAGCGCTGGCCGCGATGGCGCAGGCGGCAGCCTGGACGCTGGTGTCGGTCACGCTGACCGTCGCGCTCCCGGTCGCGGTCGTCGCGATCGTCGCCGAGTTCCTGCACGTCGGTCCGGTGTTCTCCTCGCATCCCATGACGCCGGACCTGTCCCGCTTGGACCCGATCGCGGGCCTGAAGCGCATGGTAAAGGCCGACAGCTGGATCGAACTGATCAAATCAGTCGCGAAGACAGCGACGCTGCTGCTGATCGCGGTGCTCGTGTCGACCGAGCTGATGCCGCGTCTGGGCGCGCTGCATCGCGGCAACCCAGCGGCGTTCGGCGAGGCGATGCGCGTCGGCACGCTGCAACTGTTCGGCTGGACGGTGGCGGTGTTCTCGGTGGTGACGGTGCTCGATGCGCTGTACCAACGTCACTCGTTCCTGAAGCGGATGCGGATGACGCACGACGAGGTCAGGCGGGAGAACCGCGAGGACACCGGGGATCCGCTGATTCGCCAGCAGCGCCGCGCGCTGCAGCGCGAATGGGCCCAGCGCAGCGAGTTGGCCGCCGCGGAGACGGCGCACATGCTGGTCGTGAATCCCACCCACGTCGCCATCGCGCTCGACTGGCATCCCGAGCGCGAGCCGGTGCCGGTCGTCTCGGCCAAGGGCGAGGATCGGCTGGCGCTGAGGATGCGCGCGGTGGCGGAGGCCGCCGAGGTGCCGGTGCTGCGCGACGTCACGCTGGCACGGGCCCTGCTGCAACGGGGGGAGACGGGCGAGGTGGTGCCGGAAGACCTGTTCGACGCGGTGGCCCAGGCGATCGTCTGGGCCCAGGCCCTACGTGAGCCCGAGGAAGACGGGGACGGCGACACGGACGGCACAGCGGACGGCGATGCGAAGGGGGCTGGGATCGCCGACAGGACCGCGTCGCCCGAGGCTCTCGGACCGTCTGCGGCGCAGCCGACCCATTCACCCCAGGTGGACGCGCCGCCCGCCCGGCCGGAGCGACCCCGCCGGCCGCCGATGCCGCCAGAGGGTCCGCGCTGAGCAGGCTTCAGCCCTGCTGGCGGAACAGCTGCTGGAGGCCGTCGGAGGTGCGGTTCGCGACGTTGGACGTCAGCTGACACTGGAACATGAATTCCTGGCAGCGAACCGTCATCATGATCATGTCGCCCGGCGTCATCTCGGCGCCGGAGACGAATTGCGTGGCCTTGCTCGCGATGCTCGCGGCGCGATCGTCGAGCTGGTCCAGCGGCTTCATCACCGACCGGAGCATGCTCGAGTCGGCCGCGGACGCGCCCGCCTTGGTCCCGACCGCCCGGCCCAGGGCGGCCTCGAAGCCGGTGACCTGGGAGACCGACGCCCCGGCCCCGCCACCGGAAGCCGAGACACCGGAGACCGGTGCCGCCGACGGCGAGAGCGAGACGGCCGAGACCGCCCCGATGGGTGCCATGCTCATTGCTTGCGAGCGGTCGTCTCGAGCGCTTGGCCCGACGCGTTCAGCGAGGTCGACGCGCTGTTCGCGAGGAACTGCATCCGCATCGACTCAGTGGTGAGCATGGTGAGCAGCGATGGGTCCTCGTTGTTCTGGGTGCCCGGGGCCAGCTGGCTGGACAGATCGGTGATCTTTTTGGCCTGTGAGTCGAGCGTGCTGCCCCAGGCTTCGGCGAGCGCCTGAAACCATGACTTGCGGCTCGAGTCCGAAGCGCCGGCGCCGGCGGAAGCGGCGCGCTGCATGAGTAGGCTGGCATTGACCGGGGAAGTGGCGTTGCTCATCTCTGGGCTCCAGGAGGGTGGGCCGCGGCTGCGGGACGCGAGGTCCGGTCAGAGGCCGTGACGCTGCGAGCCGAGTGTTCCACAACCGTTCGACCATCGCAATCGACCGCCGGTCCGCTGCGACCTCCTTAGGCGAACAAATTCACGAAGATCGACAATTGTCGCGCCTCGCGACCGCTCTTTGCACGGAAGCGTCGCCACGCACCGGACGCGACGCCGCGACCAACCGGCTGCCGGAGCGCACAAGGGTTCACCCCAGCTATCGCACGCCCCAGCTTTCTCGGGGTCAGTGCCGATGGTCAACCCCGCCCAACACCGCAAACGCGGTTCTCAACGACGGAGTCGACCATGTCCTGCCTTCCGGTAAATTCGGTCTGCCACGACCTCAGTGCCTACAACCTGTTCCGCACCGGCGGTGGCCCCGTGTCGGGCTCGCTGGTGAACAACTGGAGCGTCAGCGCGGTCGTCAACGGCGTGGCGACGATCAAGCTCGACAACGGCTACACGCTCGAGCTCAACGAGAATTCGTCCCGCATCACGATCGTCGACGAGTGCGGCCGTCGCACGTCGATCTGGGGTGATCCGCACGTCGACGAGAACGCGGTGGCCGGCACCAACACCACGGACTGGAACTTCCTGGGCACCACGAGCTTCAAGCTGCTCGACGGCACCAAGATAACGATCGACACCGAGAAGTGGAACGACGCAGGCACGGCGAAGATTTCCGACAGCGTCGTGGTGACCAAAGGGGACAAGTCGCTGGTGATCAGCGGCCTCGGGCAGGCGAGCACGCCGGGCGGCACTAAGCTGGGCGACCTGAAGATCACCAAGGGCATGAGCGGCTGCGAGCTCGATGCCAAGGTCTGGGACGGCGGGCTGACCGCCTACGAGGCCGTCGACGGCAAATGGACGGCCGATCTCGGCAAGGGCACGCTGGAGGTCATCTCGGCCTCCGCCGCGAACAAGGCGGCCGCCATGGAACTCAGCAAGGCGACCCAACCCGGCGGCACCCACCCGCCGCTGTCGGACTGCCAGCGGGAACAGATCGCGGAGAAGTGTGTCCAGACCACCTGCTTCAGCTGGCTCGAGGCGCTGGCCGCCGCGCTCGGTGGCAACCTGTCCCGTCAGGTCGACAAGATCAGCGCGCTGTACAAGGCCGTCAACTTCTGCAACGGCGTCAAGGCGGGCTGCGTCGTCTCCAAGGAGGAGTACCTGGCGTTCTGCAAGAACGCCGCCGACTGCGGCCTGGAATTCAAGGGCAACGGCTGGACGCAGAATGCCGACGGCACGTACACCGCCGGGGAAGCAGCTGCGACGGAGTGCGGCAACATCCAGCAGACGCTGCAGACCATGCTGACCGCCTCGGCCCAGCAGTTCCAATTGCTCGCGACGATGAACTCCACGGTGCTCAACTCCATCAGCCAGGGCATGCAGACCATCGCACGCGCCGGCTGATCGGTCTCAGCGCGCGCGCTCGGTCACCGGCCGCGGGTCGTCGAGCCCCTCAGGCATCGGGGAGTCGTCGCTTCGGTCCGCGCGGCGATCCGCGTGGCGCCCGGCCCGGCGGTGCGAGCGGTACAGCACGCCCCCCCCCGAGCCCGAGCAGGCCTAGCACCGCGCCCGCGAGCGCCAGCACGAGGACCGACTGACCCTCCGCGCCGGACTCGACAGACGCCTCGACCGTGCGGGGCACAGTCGGCGGCGCGGCCGGCGCGGCCGTAGGCACCCCCACGAGGCCCTGTCGACTCCGCTCGAGCTCCTGCTGCATCGTCCTGATTCGCGCGTCGGTCGCGTCGACCAGCCGCCGCAGCTTCTCCACGATCGATTCGAGCTCTCGGATCCGCGACGTCGCTTCGGCCATCGCGACTTCGTGCGCCACCGCGCGCACCGCCCGGCCGGTTCCGCCGGCGCCGTCCGCACCGCGTGCCCGGCCGCTCCCGCCGCCCAGGACGAGCCGGTCACCGGCCGCCGCGGACGTCGCGACGATCCCGGGCAGTGGCGCCTGCGCACGCAGCGCGGCAACCGCTTGGGGCGGCGACAGCGCGCGCCAGGCCTCGGGCTCGGGCACCCGCAGCACCGCGCCCGCGGGCAACCTGTGGGCACTGCCCTGGAAACGCGATTCGTTCGCCCGGAAGAGCGCCATCGCCGCCTTTGCGTCGGTCACATCGTCCGGCTTGAATCGCCGCGCGATCAGGGTCGCAGTGTCGCCGGCCGCGACGCTGACAGTGACCGCATTCGGCTGCAGAGGTCGCACGGCAGGCAGGCGGGGCTCCGCCGCGACGGGGGGCGCCGCGACGGGGGGCGCCGCGATGGGCGGCCCGGCCGCCACCATCGGCTCGCGAACCGGCACAGCGCGCGCCGCCTCGGGCGCTGCCGCCGCCTGGTCGCCGGCCGACGGTGCATGCGACTGCATGAGCCGGTAGTTGCGCAGCTGCCGACCCTGAATCGTGATCAGTGAGACCACCATGTTGAAGTCGGGCTCCACGACGGCCGCACGCCCTTCGATCCGGATCGCCCAGCGCTCATCGGCGGCGGGAACAAGCTTCGCGGACGCCCCCTGCAGCGAGCTCGGATACGGAACGCCGAGCTCCCGGTAGGTGTCCGGTGACGCGATCATCGCCACGGCGCCCTGCGCATCGTTCGGCGACAGATCGCCGACTTCGATCAAGGCCCGCATCGGCTGCCCGAAGTCCGACGAGACCGTCAGCGGGCCGAGCTCCGCGGCGCGGACGGTGGGGCTGCAGAGCAGCGCCAGCACCACGCACAGCAACCACGGACAGAAAGCGGGCATCGAAGAAGAAGGGGTCGCGAGCCTGGACTTCGGATGGTAACAGCCCGGCTCACCAGCCGGACCGGTCAGGCGGCGGTAACGATATCCGGCCCTCGAACGGTCGAGGCGTTCGCGAGTCGGTTCGTCGACCCGACTCAGTCGACCCGACTCAGGGGGCGGAACTCAGGCAGCGCCGCCGCCGCGCAGCTTGCGCCACAGGTACGGCCCCACGATCAGCAGCGCCGTCAGCGCCAGCAGCGACGCCGAGATTGGCTGCGTCACGAACACCGACAAGTCGCCCTGGCTGATCGACAGCGCGCGCCGGAACTGCGCCTCGGCCAGCGGACCGAGGATCAGCCCGATCACCGCCGGCGCCACCGGGAAGCCGAAGCGGCGCATCGTGAAGCCCAGCAGGCCGAAGACCAGCAGCGTGATCAGGTCGACCACCGACTGGTGCAGGCTGTAGGCACCGAGCGTCGCGAACACCAGGATGCCGGCATACAGGCCGGGCTTGGGGATCGCCAGCACCTTCACCCACAGCCCGATCAGCGGCAGGTTCAGCACCAGCAGCAGCACGTTGCCGACGTAGAGGCTGGCGATCAGGCCCCAGACCAGCGGACCCTGCGTGTGGAACAGCAGCGGGCCGGGCTGCAGCCCGTAGTTCTGGAAGGCCGCCAGCAGGATCGCGGCGGTGGCCGAGGTCGGGATGCCGAGCGTGAGCAGCGGCGCCAGCACCCCGGTCGACGATGCGTTGTTCGCCGCCTCGGGACCCGCCACGCCCTCGATCGCGCCGTGACCGAACTCCTCCGGATGCTTCGAGAGCTTCTTCTCGAGGGCGTACGACAGGAAGGTCGGGATCTCGGCGCCGCCGGCCGGGATGGTGCCGAACGGAAAGCCGATGCCGGTGGCACGCAGCCATGCGGGCCAGGAGCGCTTCCAGTCGTCGCGGCTCATCCAGAGCGAGCCGGAGATCCGCTCCATGCGGTCCTGCTGGCGGCTCTGGTAGGCGGCGACGTACAGCGTCTCGCCGACCGCGAACAGGCCCACCGCCAGCACCACCACGTCGATGCCGTCGAGCAGCTCGGGCACGCCGAAGGTGAAGCGCATCTGCCCCGTGGCCTCGTCGATGCCGGCCAGCCCGAGCAGCAGCCCGACGAACAGCGTCGTCAGGCCCCGCACCGTCGAGCTGCCGAGCACCGCGGCCACCGTGACGAAGGCGAAGACCATCAGCGCGAAGTACTCGGTGGGCCCGAACTTCAGTGCCACCTCGACCACCAGCGGCGCGAGCAGCGTGAGCAGCACCGTCGCGATCGATCCGGCGACGAACGAGCCGATCGCGGCAGTCGCGAGCGCCGGCCCCGCCCGCCCCTTGCGCGCCATCCTGTTGCCCTCGAGCGCGGTGGCGATCGAGGCCGACTCGCCGGGGGTGTTCAGCAGGATGGTCGTGGTGGAGCCGCCGTACATCGCGCCGTAGTAGATGCCGGCGAACATGATCAGCGCGCCGGTCGGCTCGAGCTTCACCGTCAGCGGCAGCAGCATCGCGACGGTGAGCGCGGGCCCGACGCCCGGCAGCACGCCGACCGCCGTGCCCAGCGTCACGCCCACCAGTCCCCACAGCAGGTTGAGCGGCTGCAGCGCGACCGAGAAGCCCTGCATGAGGGCGGAGAAGGTCTCGGTCACAGCCCCGCCGTACCCAGCACCGGCAGCAGCCAGCCGGCGGGCAGGTTCACGTTGAGGAAGCGCACGAAGAACAGGAACACCAGGATGCCGATCGCGAGGCCGACCGCGGCATCGCGCAGCCAGCGCGTGCTGCCGAAGCCGCGCGCAACGCACACGAACAGCGCCATCGCCGCGAGCGGGAAGCCCGCGGTGTGGATCAGCACCATCTGCGCGACCAGGCCCGCGACCACCCACAGGAACGCGGACGGCACGAAGGCATGATCGCCGCGCGCCTCGGGATCGTCGGGCACCGCGACGCGCCAGCCGCCGGTGAATGCCTCCCACAGCAGCCACAGGCCGAGCAGCACGACCCCGCCGGCCACCCCCTTCGGCACGAAGTCGGGGCCGATGCGCGAGTAGCCGCCCCCTTCTGGCAGCGACAGCGCGATCGCCGAGGCACCGACGCCGAGCGCGAGCACGCCCAGCGACACGACGAGTTCGGCGCGCTTGACGCCGCGGGGGCCGGCCACCTCGACAGGCTTACTTGCGCAGGCCGAGCGAATCGATGATCGCGGTGACCCGCTTGATGTCCTCGTCGAGGAACTTCTTGTAGTCGTCGCCCGGCAGGTAGGCCGCATCCCAGCCGAACTTGGTCAGCGACTCCTTCCACATCGGCGATTCGGTGCCGGCCTTCACCGCGGCGATCAGCGTGTCGCGCTGCGCCGGCGTGATGCCCGGCGCCGCGAAGACGCCGCGCCAGTTGCCGAGCTCCACGTCGATGCCCTGCTCCTTGAGGGAGGGGATGCCGTCGAGCGCCTTGGGGCTCGAGACCGCCAGCGCGCGCATGCGGCCCGCCTTGATCTGCTCGGCGAACTCGCCGAGGCCCGACACGCCGGCCGCCACGTGCCCGCCGATGATCGAGGTGATCGCCTCGCCACCACCCTTGAAGGGGACGTAGTTGATCTTCGACGGGTCGGCGCCGACGGCCTTGGCGATCAGGCCGACCAGGATGTGGTCGGTGCCGCCGGCCGAGCCGCCGCCCCAGGACACCTTGCCGGGCTCGGCCTTGAACGCCTTCACCAGATCGCCGATCGTCTTGTGGGGCGAGTTCGCCGGCACCACGACGACCTCGTACTCCGTGGTCAGTCGCGCGATCGGCGTGACCATGGTCAGGTCGACCGGTGGCTTGTTCAGCGCGATGCCGCCGACCATCACCATGCCGCTCATCATCAGCGTGTTCGGATCGCCCTTGGCGGCGTTGACGAACTGCGCGAGGCCGATCGTGCCGGCGGCGCCGCCCTTGTTGTCGAACTGCACGTTCTGCACCGATCTGGCCGCCTGCATCGCCGCGGCGAGCGCGCGCCCGGTCTGGTCCCAGCCGCCGCCGGGGTTCGCGGGGATGAGCATCTTGAGGGTCGCGACGCCCTGCGCCGACGCGCTCTGGGGCAGCATGGAGGTCGCGAGCGCGCCCAGCGCTGCAGCAGTGAAGTGGCGGCGGTTCATCGGGGATCTCCTGTCTGTCGGGACCCGGTCGGATCCACGTTCGTTCGAGTCGGGCGAGCATATCGGCTGCCCCCGGCGCGGACAACACGCGTCGGGGCGATGCCACCGTCGCGATGCTCGCGATGCGTTAACCTCCCCCGGCGCACGACCCGCTTCGCCAGGACCCCTCCACGATGACCGCGATCGCCCGCGACGACGACGTCGCGCCCGCCCAACGCCCGCAGGGCCGCTTCGCACGACGCGCCTGGGGGCTGGTCCAGCCGTACTTCACCAGCGAGCGCCGCTGGCAGGCGATCGGCCTGCTCGCTGCGGTGGTCGCGCTGAACCTGGTCACCGTCTACGTCGACGTGCTGATCAACGACTTCCAGCGCGACTTCTACAACGCCCTCGAGAGCAAGGACTACGCCGAGTTCACGCGGCAGCTGTGGCGCTTCACGGGGCTGGCGTTCGCCTTCATCGTGGTGGCGGTCTACAAGTTCTACCTCACCCAGCTCTTCGAGCTGCGCTGGCGGACCTGGCTCACCGAGCGTTACGTCGACGGCTGGCTGTCGGCGCGCGCGTACTACCGGCTCGAGCTCGGCGGCAGCTCGACCGACAATCCGGATCAGCGGATCGCCGAGGACATCCGGCTGTTCACCGAGTACACGGTGTCGCTGTCGATGGGCCTGCTCAACGCGGTGGTCACGCTCGGCTCGTTCGTCGCGATCCTGTGGGTGGTGTCCGGGCCGCTGAGCGTCACGCTCGGCGGCAGCGAGTACACGATTCCCGGCTACATGGTGTGGGTCGCCCTCCTCTATGCGCTCGTCGGCAGCGTGATCTCGCACCTGATCGGCCGGCGGCTGATCCCGCTGAACTTCGCGCAGCAGCGCTTCGAGGCGGACTTCCGCTACGGGCTGGTGCGCGTGCGCGAACATGCCGAGAGCGTCGCGCTGTACCGCGGCGAACCGGCCGAGCGCGCGACGGTGATCGGTCGCTTCGGGCGGGTGGTGTCGAACTACTGGGCGCTGGTCCGCGCGCAGAAGCAACTGATCTGGGCACAGAGCTTCTACGGCCAGCTCGCGGTGATCTTCCCGTTCGTGGTCGCCGCGCCCCGCTACTTCAACGGTCCGCTCAAGCTCGGCGACGTGATGCAGATCTCGAACGCCTTCGGCATGGTCCAGGGCGCGCTGTCCTGGTTCGTGTCGGCCTACGCGAGCCTGGCGACCTGGAAGGCGACCGCCGACCGGCTGCTGACCTTCGACGACGCGCTCGCCGAGCTGCGCGACTCGCAGGACCGGCTGCTGCACGCGAGCGCCGCCGACGCGCCGGCGCTGCACGGCGTGCGGCTGGACACGCCGCTCGGCGCGCCGATCGTCGCCCGCGCCACCATCGCGGTCGCACCCGGCGACCGGCTGCTGGTGACCGGCCCGTCGGGCAGCGGCAAGAGCACGCTGTTCCGCGCGCTCGCCGGGATCTGGCCGTACGGCGAGGGGCGCGTCGATCAGCCGGCTTCGGGCGTGCTGTTCCTGCCGCAGCGCCCCTATCTGCCGATCGGCACCCTGCGTGCGACGGTCAGCTATCCGGCCGCGGCCGACGCGTTCGACGACGCGTCGATCGCGCAGGCGCTGCGCGACGCGCGCCTGCCGAGCCTGGCCGACCGGCTCGACGAGGAGGCCGCCTGGGACCGCAGGCTCTCGCCCGGCGAGCAGCAGCGCCTCGCGTTCGCCCGCGCGCTGCTCAACGCGCCGCGCTGGCTGTTCCTCGACGAGGCGACCGCCGCGCTCGACGAGGCGACCGGTACCGCGCTCTATGCGCTGCTGCTCGAGCGCCTGCCCGACAGCGCGGTCGTCAGCATCGCGCACGTCGACTCGGTCGCCGCGTTCCACCGGCGGCGCGTGCACCTGACGCCGGGCGAGGCCGGCTCGACGCTGGACGAGCGCGCGATCGACGCACGCTGAACACCGGCGCGCGGCTTCAGCCACCGCGGCCCTCCGGCGGCCTGGACGGCGACCCGCGACCCGAGGCCTAGGAGCGGCCGTAGACCTCGTTGATCTGCTGGCCGACCCGCACGAAGGTCGTGCAGCGCGACAGGTCCTTGAGCTTGCGGGCGCCGACGTAGGTGCACGCCGAGCGCAGCCCGCCGAGGATCTCCTGCACGGTGTCCTCGACCGGACCTCGGGCCTCGAGCACCACCGACTTGCCCTCGGAGGCACGGTAGCGCGCGACGCCGCCGGCGTACTTCTCCATCGCCTCGGCCGAGCTCATTCCGTAGAAGCGGCGCCAGACACGGCCGTCGCGCTCCTCGATCTCGCCACCCGACTCGTCGTGCGCGGCGAGCATGCCGCCGAGCATCACGAAATCGGCGCCGCCGCCGAAGGCCTTGACCACGTCGCCCGGCACCGTGCAGCCGCCGTCCCCGCAGATCTGGCCGCCGAGCCCGTGGGCCGCGTCCGCGCATTCGATGATCGCCGACAGCTGCGGGTAGCCGACGCCGGTCATCTTGCGCGTGGTGCAGACCGAGCCCGGGCCGATGCCGACCTTGACGATGTCGACCCCGGCGAGGATCAGCGCCTCGGTCATGTCGGAGGTCACCACGTTCCCCGCCATCAGGACGACCGACGGGTAGCGCTCGCGGAAGCGCCTGACGAACTCGACGAAGGCCTCGGTGTAGCCGTTGGCCACGTCGATGCAGACCCATTCGACGGCGCCGCCCGTCTTCGACCAGACCTTCTCGAACTTGGCGAGGTCGGCCTCGAGGATGCCGAGCGAATAGAAGGTGTAGGCGTTCTGCTCGCGGTTCTCGGGCGAGAAATGGGCAACCAGCTCGGCCAGACCGTGGTGTTTGTGCAACGCACAATGGATCTTGTGGCGGGCGAGGGCACGCGCCATCTCGAAGGTCCCGACGGTGTCCATGTTGGCCGCGATGATCGGCACGGACGGCCTGCGAAGCGGCGCATGGCGGAACCGGTACTCGCGGACGAGGTCCACGTTGGCCCGGCTGCCGAGGGTCGATCGCTTCGGACGCAGGAGCACGTCCTTGAAGTCCAGCTTCGGTTCGTATTCGATTCGCATGAACCACATGATGCGCGCGACCGGGAATCGGGTAAACTGGCGAGCTCGGTGTCGCCTCGGTCCGCATGGGACTGACTGCCGACCCGTTTACCTCATCGCCTCCGACATCGCCGCGAATCCGCGGCCCGGTTTCACCGGGCCGTCCGCGGTGGGCGCGCCCCCCGAGCGAGGGTCGCGGTTGGCGCCGATGCACGCCAACCGCCCGAACGCTTCGGGTGTATCAGGATTCTTGCGCCCATGTTCCGTGATCCGATCGGCGAGCCCGTTCTCGCCCTAGACGCTTCGATTCCCGCCGCCGGCTCGACCGCGGTCTCCGAAGGCCTCGACACCGCCGTGACGGCCGACGCTGCCCCGGCCGTCGTCGAGCCGTCGCGCTTCCTGTCGCTCGGCCTGTCGGCCGCCGCGCTCAAGACGCTGCAGCAGCTCGGCCACGACCAGCCCACGCCGGTCCAGGAAGCCACCATCCCCGCGCTGATGGAAGGCCATGACCTGCTGGTGTCGGCGCAGACCGGCAGCGGCAAGACCGCCGCCTTCCTGCTGCCTGCGCTCGAGCGCCTCTCGCAGGCCTCGACCGGCCCGCGCGGCGCGCCCCGCGTGCTGGTGCTCGCCCCGACCCGCGAGCTCGCGCTGCAGGTCGAGCAGGCAGCCGTGCGCTATGGCCGCTGGCAGAAACGACTTCGCACCGTCTGCCTGATCGGCGGCGCGCCCTTCGGCCCGCAGCTGCGCGCGCTCGGCGAGGGCGTCGACATCGTCGTCGCCACCCCGGGCCGGCTCGCCGACCACCTCGAGCGCGGCCGTGTCGACCTGTCGGCCATCGGCCTGCTGGTGCTCGACGAAGCCGATCGCATGCTCGACATGGGCTTCGTCGACGAGATCGAGGCGATCGCCGCGCGCCTGCCGGCGACCCGTCAGACCGTGCTGTTCTCGGCGACGCTCGACGGCAAGATCGGCAGCGTCGCGCAGCGCGTCACGCGCAACGCGCGCCGGGTCGAGGTCGGCGTCCACGTCGACGCCAGCACCCTGACCCAGGTGGTGCACCACGTCGACGACCTGCGCCACAAGCTCGCGCTGCTCGACGCCATCCTCGCCGGCCCGGACGTCGCCCAGGCCATCGTGTTCGCCTCGACCAAGATCGCCGCCGACGAGCTCGCGCAGCGCCTGCGCGAGGCCGGCAAGTCCGCGGCCGCGCTGCACGGCGACATGCCGCAGGTCGCCCGCGACCGCGTCGTGCGCAATCTGCGCCAGGGCCGCATCGGCGTGCTGGTGGCCACCGACGTCGCCGCGCGCGGCATCGACGTGCCGACGATCAGCCACGTGGTCAACTTCGACCTGCCGATGAAGCCCGAGGACTACGTCCACCGCATCGGGCGCACCGGGCGCGCCGGTCGCGCGGGCACGTCCATCACCCTGGTGGCCGCCCGTGACCGCCGCCAGCTGGCGGCGATCGAGCGGCTGCTGCAGACCCGCATCCCCGAGTCGGTCGTGCCCGGCCTCGAGCCGCGCACCTCGCCGCCGCGACGCGCGCCGGGCGGCGAGCGCCGTGGCCCCCCCCGATTCGCGCCGGGCTCGCGCCCGCAGAACCGGACCTCGTCCTTCGGGGCGCCGCGTTCGGGCACGGGCATCGGTTCGGGCATGGGTGCCGGCACCGGCGCCCCCCGCCGTGACGGCGGTGTGGGCACCGGCGCGCGCCGGCCGGCCAGCGGCGGCCCACGTCGGCGCACCGACTGACAGCAGGGCGCACGTACAATCGGTCGGACACCTTGCGGAGTCCGACCATCGCGCGCCCGATATCGCTGTTCCTGGACGTCGACGGCACCCTGCTCGACTACGCATCGCACCCCGACGCGGTCTGCGTCGGCCAGCCCCTGGTCGAGCTCCTGGGTGACCTGCACCGGGCGAGCCGCGGCTCGCTCGCTCTGGTGAGCGGCCGCTCGATCGACTCGCTCGATCGTCTGTTCGCGCCCTTTCGCGGCGTCGCCGTCGGCCTGCACGGGCTCGAGGTCCGTCGGGACCCCGACGAGCCCCCCGGACGCCTGCCCGCCGACCCGGTCCCCGCCCCGCTTCGCGAGGCGATCGAGGGTATCGCGGCCCGGCACGGTGCGACCCTGGTCGAGGACAAGGGCGCGGCGATCGCGGTCCACCACCGGCTGCCGGCGCCCGCGATGCAGGCGCTGCGCCAGGCGCTGCGCGAGGCCTGCGAGCAGCTCGCGCCGCGCTGGACCGTGATGCGCGGGCGCCGCGTGCTCGAGGTCAAGCCCGGCGACGCGACCAAGGCGCTCGGGGTCGACACGCTGATGGCCGAAGCCCCCTTCCTCGGCAGCATGCCGATCGCCTTCGGCGACGACGTCACCGACCTCGACATGTTCGAGGCGATCCGGCGGCACGCGGGCACCTCGGTCTCGGTGGGACTGCGGATCGCCGGCAGCGGCGACCTGCAGCTCGACACCCCCGACGAGAGCCTCGCGCTGCTGCGCGAGCTGCGGGACGCGCTCGAGGCCGGCGCCGATTCGCTGCGCATCGGCGAAGTCCTGAGGGCGCGCACCCATGCCTGAGGCCCTGCCGCGCGAGGACCGGGCCGACCACGTCATCCTGGTCGGCGACGTCGGCGGCACCTACGCCCGCTTCGCGCTCGCTCGCAACGGCCGCCTGCTCGACGCTCCGCAGCGCGCCGAGCGCGCGGCCTTCGCCGACCTCGCCACCGCCTGCCGCGCGCACCTCTCCGAGCACAGCGGCGGGCTGCGCATCGACGGGGCCGCCATCGCCGCGGCTGGCCGCGTGCAGGGCGGCCGCATCGCGATGACCAACGCCGACTGGTCGGTGGACCCGGCCACGCTCGCCGCCGAACTCGGCCTGCGCGAGCGCCGCGTCCTGGTGCTCAACGACTTCGGCGCCCTCGCCTGGTCGCTCCCCTCGCTGGCCGCCGACGAGCTGCTGCCAGTGCCCGGCGGCGGCGCAGCCCGAGCCGGGCGCGGCGCGCCGCTCGCCGACCCAGGCGGGCATCGCGTGGTGCTCGGTCCGGGCAGCGGGCTCGGCGTGGCCGCGCTGCTGCGCACCGCGCAGGGCTGGCAGCCGCTCGCGACCGAGGGTGGCCATGCGAGCGCGGCGCCCGAGACCGCGCTCGAGCAGGCCGCGGTCGCACTCGCCGCGGCCCGCTTCGGGCGCACCTCCTGGGAGCGGCTGCTCTCCGGCCCCGGACTGGCGCTGCTGCACGAGGCCGCCTGCCTGCAGGCCAGCGTGGCGGCACCCGCCGGCGGCGCCGCCGCGACGCTCGAGGGCTGCACGCGCGGCGACGAGCCCGCGCTGCGCGCGGCGCGGTGCTTCGTCGAGCTGCTCGGCGCCTTCGCCGGCGACCTCGCGCTGCTGTTCGACGCGACCGGCGGCGTCGTGATCGGCGGGGGCATCGTGCCGCGGATCGCAGCGGTGCTGCCGCTCGACGGACTGCGTACGCGCTTCGAGGCGAAGGGCCGCTTCTCGAGCTGGCTGGAGACCGTACCCGTCGGCGTCCTCGCCTCGCCGTTCGCCGCCCTGCGCGGCGCCGCCGTCGCCTATCGCGGCTGAGGCGCGCGAGCGCACGGCCGTCGTTCCACCGTTCCACGGTTCCACCCTTCCTCCGTTCCACCCCCCCCCAGGCGCCGATGACACCGACCGACCCGACTCCGCCGCGCCACGGCTCCTCGCTCGAACTCGGCCTGATCGGGAACTCGCGCACCGGCGCGCTGGTCGACGCACAGGGCGGCGTCGTCTGGTGGTGCCATCCGAGGCTCGACGGCGACCCGGTCTGCAGCGCGCTGCTGTCCGGCGAGGCCCGGCCCGAGCACGGCTACTTCGACGTGCGCCTGGAGCGCCAGGTCTCGGCCGAGCAGCACTACCTGACCAACACCCCGATCCTGTGCACGACCCTCGTCGATGCGGACGGCAGCACGGTCGAGGTCCTGGACTTCGCGCCGCGCTTCTACCAGTTCGGGCGGATGTTCAACCCGTCGATGCTGGTGCGGATCGTGACGCGCGTTTCCGGGCGCCCGCGGGTGATCGTGCGCGCGCGTCTGGGCGCCGGCTACGGCGAGCGGCTCGCCGAGCGCGTCGTCGGCACCCACCACATCCGGTTCCTGCAGCGCGACGGCGCGATCCGGCTGACGACCGACGTGCCGATCACCCAGGTCGTCGAGGAGCGCGCGTTCTTCGTGAGCCGATCGGTGACGCTGCTGTTCGGCAACGACGAGACGCTGGGCGGCGCGCCCGCCGAGGTCGGCCGCAGCTTTCTCGAGGAGACGCGCGGCTACTGGCTGCGCTGGGTGCGCAACCTCGCGGTGCCCTTCGAATGGCAGGAGGTGGTGATCCGCGCGGCGATCACCCTCAAGCTCAACGCCTTCGACGACTCGGGGGCGATCGTCGCGGCCGTGACGACCTCGATCCCCGAGGCGCCGGCGAGCGGGCGCAACTGGGACTACCGCTACTGCTGGCTGCGCGACGCCTACTTCGTCGTCAACGTGCTGAACCGGCTCGGCGCGACCGGCACCATGCAGCGCTACCTGAACTACATCCTCAACGTGGTCGCCGACGCCGGCAGCGGCGCGCTGCAGCCGGTCTACGGCATCAGCGGCGAGGCCGCGCTCCAGGAGTCGGTCGCCGGCGCCCTGCCCGGCTACCGCGGCATGGGTCCGGTGCGGATCGGCAACGCGGCCTACTTCCAGGTCCAGCACGACGTCTACGGCGAGGCGGTGCTCGCCGGTGCCCACGCCTTCTTCGACCAGCGCCTCGAGCACACCGCCGACGCGCGGATCTTCGCCGAGCTCGAGACGCTCGGCGAACGCGCGGTCGCGCACCACCAGGATCCGGACGCGGGCCTCTGGGAGCTGCGCGGCAGCAAGCGCATCCACACCTTCTCGAGCCTGATGTGCTGGGCGGCCTGCGACCGGCTGGCACGGATCGCCGCGCAGCTCGGTCTCGCCGAGCGCCGCGCGCACTGGAGCGGCCACGCGACGCGCATCCACGCGACGATCTGCGAGCGCGCGTGGAACCCGAGTCTGCAGGCCTTCGCGTCGACCTTCGGCGGGGACCGCCTGGACGCGAGCCTGCTGCTGCTGGCCGAATTGCAGTTCCTGCCGGCCACCGACCCGCGCTTCGCCTCGACGGTACGCGCCATCGAGCAGCGGCTGCGGCGCGGCGACTTCCTGCTGCGCTACGACGAGGAGGACGACTTCGGCTATCCGGAGACCGCCTTCCTCGTCTGCACGCAGTGGTGGGTGCTGGCGCTTGCCGCGCTGGGCGAGACCGACCGGGCGCGCGCGATCTTCGAGAAGCTGCTGGCGATCCGCAGTCCGCTCGGCCTGCTGTCGGAGGATGTCGACCCCGCCACCGGCGAGCTCTGGGGCAACTACCCCCAGACCTACACGATGGTCGGACTGATCCAGTGCGCGTTGCGCCTGTCGCGGCCGTGGGAGGACGCCTACTGAGCGCCGCGGCGCACCGCGGTGTGCGAGCGCGGCTCGCCGCCGAGCGCGGCGCGCAGCCACTCGATGGCGACCTCGGCGCGGGCCTCGCCGCACATGAATGCATCGACCGCGGCCAGCCCGACCTCGGGCCAGGTGTGGATCGACAGGTGCGACTCGGCCAGCAGCAGCACGCCGGTCACGCCGCCTTCGCCGCCGAACCGGTGGAAATGGGCGGCCAGCACGCGGGCCTGCGCCGCGGCGGCGGCCTCGTGCATCAGCGCCTCGATGCGCACGACGTCGCGCAGCACCGCGGCCTCGATGCCCCAGAGGTCGACCAGCACGTGGGTCGCGTGCGGCCCGCTACTTGTGCCCGCTGCCGCCACCGCCCCCCCAGCCACCACCGCCCCAGCTCCCGCCGCCGCTGCGATAGCCCGTGCCGCCGACCCGCTGCGTGCCGTCGTTCGAATAGATGACCACGGTGTACGTGCCGATCACCACGCAGGCGTAGATCACGTAGAGGACGCGCCGCATCGGATCAGTCGTCCTCGTCGCGCAGCACACGCAGCGGCGCCCACAGCGCGATCGCCGCGATGATCGCCGATCCGAAGAAGTCATCGTCGCCGAACAGCCAGGCCGGCAGCGATACCACCGCCAGCACGATCGAGAAGATCACCGCGAGGTCGCGAACGCCGCGCTTGCCGCCGTCGGGCACGAAGGTCGACAGCGGCGGCTTCGGCGCGTCGGCCTTGCCGAACGCCTTGGAGAGCGCGTCGGCGTCGGCCTCGGTCGCGAGCGACCAGGTCGCCTCGGTGTCGGTACGCTCCTCGGTCAGCGTGCGCCGGCCGGCCCCGACGGCGCCGCGGACGAACTCGACCACATGCGCCCGGTCGTCCACCTTCGGGCGCCAATTGAAGCTGCCCGCCACCCAGGTGGTGATCGAGTCGTAGGCGTCCGAGCGGGTATACGCCTCGCCGCGCAGCGTGGCGCGCTCGCCCACCACCGCCGGCGCCTCGTTGAGCACCTCCACCCACTGGAAACGGCCCGATGCGTGGACGATCCACCGGAAGCCGCCCTTGGGCGAGTACAGCAGGTACTCGGTCCATTCCTGCGGGTCCTCGGCCGCGCGCCGGGCCAGGATGCCGATGACCGTCCATCGGTCGCCGTCGCGCTCGCAGGCATCGCCCAGCGCGAGCCAGGTCGGCCGCTCGGCGCGGTCGGCGCGCTCGACCTCGACGACCAGGCCCTCGGCGCGGCCGGCGAGCTCGCTCTTGCACTGGCGGCAGGTGACGTTCGCGGCCAGCTTCGGCACGAAGCGCACCGATGCGCCGCAGGACGGGCAGGCGAGGTTCTGCAGGCCGCCCTCGAGCGCGCCCGCGGTCTCCTCGACTGCCGCCACGGCGCGCAGCAGCGTGGGCTGGAGCGCATCCAGCGTCACCGCCCGACCGACGTACAGCGTGGGCGGGTCCCCGTCGGACCAGTCGAGCGTCACCAGCCGGTCGCCTGCGCGCAGGTCGGCGACCCGGGCCTCCCAGCGGCTGTCGACCGGGAACGGCAGCTCGCCCTCGGCCGCGGTGCAGCGCGCGCTGCGCCGATCGCTGACCGACCAGCGCTCGCCCTTGATCATGACCGGGCTGCCCGGCACGAGCGCCTCGAAGGTCCCTGCGGCCGGTGCCTTGCCGCGATCGAAGGTCACCGCGTACTGCCCGCTCGCCTCGCTCAGCCAGCCGGTGGCGCCGTCGTCGAACAGCACGTGCCACTCGTTCCAGGCGCCGGCGTCGTCGCGAAGCTGGATGCGTCCGACCACCGAGAAGCCGCGGCCCTCGAAGCGTCCGCCGGTGCCGATCTGCACGCGCGAGTAGTCCTCGAGCAGCTCGCCCTGCACGCCGATCCGCTCGAGCGCCTCGGCGCGGCGCACCAGCGTGCTCTTGCAGAAGGCGCACACGGCCGTGGTCGAGGCGCTCGCGCGCAGCGAGACCTTCGCGCCGCAGGACGGGCACTCGGCGGTGAACATCGGCGCGTGCGCCGGATCAGCCGGCGAGCTTCCTCAGGATCTCGGCCTTGGTCGAGTCGAAGTCGGTCTGGGTGATCAGCCCGCGATCGAGCAGGCCCTTGAGCTTGCCGAGACGGTCCTCGGGCGAATCGGAGGCGGCAGGCGCGGCGGCGGCCCCGGCCGCGGCGCCTGCTGCCGCCCCCACGGCGGCCTGCCCCGCGCCGAGCGCCTGCCCCATGGCCGCACCGATCGCGGCCCCCGCCCCGAGCTGCGCACCGAGCCCGCCGAGCCCGCCCTCGTTGCCCGCGGCGATGGGGATCGCGTTCGCGGTCTGGAACTTCGCGTAGGCGTCGAGGTTGCCCGCCATGCCCATCGCGATCCGCTTGTCGAGCGCCTCCTGCAGCGGCTCGGGCAGGCTGACCGACTGGATCATGAAGCTCTCGAGCGCCAGGCCCATCGCATCGAACGCCGGGCCGATCTCCTTGGCGATCGCCTGCGCGAGCAGCGTCTGGTTGGCGGCCATGTCGAGAAAGGGCACGCCCGAGTTGCCGATCGCGGCCGCGAGGCTGGCGAGCACGGTGCCGTCGAGCTGCTCGTCGAGCTCGTCGACGGTAACCTGCGCGCGGTTGCCCGCGATCTCGGTGTAGAACTTGCGCGGATCTGCGACCCGGAACGCGTACAGGCCGAAGGCGCGCATCCGCACCATGCCGAAGTCCTTGTCGCGCACCGAGATCGCCTGCGGCGTGCCCCAGCGGCGCCCGATCTGCTGGCGCGTCGAGAAGAAGTAGACATCCGACTTGAACGGCGACTCGAACAGCTTGTCCCAGTTCTTCAGGTAGGTCAGCACCGGCAGCGTCTGGGTGGTCAGCGTGTGCTTGCCGGGTCCGAAGACGTCGGCCACGGTGCCCTCGTTGACGAAGACCGCGGACTGCGCCTCGCGCACCGTCAGCGAGCCGCCGTACTGGATCTCCTGGTCGGTCATCGGATAGCGCCACATCAGCACCCCGTCGGACTGGTCGGTCCACTGCAGGATGTCGATGAACTGCTTCTTGATGAAATCGCCGAGGCTCATGCCGGGCTCCTCAGGGGGGTCGTGGAGGAAGGTGGGACGTCGGGACCGCGAGGGGGCCGCGACTCAGAACACGCAGGCCGCGTTGATCAGGCCAGCGCACAGCGCGGCTGCGCCGCCGAGCGTGCCGACCGCGACGTTGCCGCCTTCGAGCGCGGCCCGCAGGTTCGTGAACGTCCGGTCCAGCACTGCGTAGACGAGCAGCTGCACGACGAGCGCACTGACGCTCCAGCCGACGAAGCTCGCGTAGTTCACATGGGTGAGGATGCCGGAGGCGATCGTCGCGGTGAACCCGAGCATCGCGCCGGCAAAGAAGATCGCGACCGCGACGTTGCCCTCGCGGACCTGGCGGCGCTCCTCGTGGGGCGTGAGCCGGGTGTAGACCACGAAGAACAGCGCCAGCAGCGCCAGTCCGGTCAGCAGGTAGGCGATGTAGCCGATCACCAGCTGGGACAGCAGGGCTTCGTCCATGTCGAGGGCTCCGTGGGTCGCGAGGCAACGGGCCGGATGCCGGCGCGGTGCGCACCGATCATAATGGATCGGATCACCCCACCGCCATGACCTCCGACCGGCTCCTGATCCTCTCCGTCTTCGTCGTCGCTTCCTGCGGGCTGGCCTACGAGCTGGTGGCGGGCGCGCTGGCCAGCTATCTGCTGGGCGACTCGGTGCTGCAGTTCTCCACCATCATCGGCGCCTATCTGTTCGCGATGGGCATCGGCGCGCATCTGTCGCGCTACGTGCGCGACGAGGACGTGCTCGGGCGCTTCGTCGAGATCGAGCTGCTGGTCGCCCTGGTGGGCGGCGTCTCGGCGGCGGTGCTGTTCGTGGTCTTCGCCTGGGCGGGCAGCCCGTTCCGCGTGTCGCTCTACGCGCTCGTGCTGATCATCGGCACCCTGGTCGGCATGGAGATCCCGCTGGTGATGCGGGTGCTCGACCAGCGCCGCACCGCCTTCGCCGACATCGTCTCGCGGGTGCTGACCTTCGACTACCTCGGCGCGCTCGCGGTGTCGGTGCTGTTCCCGCTGGTTCTGGCGCCGCGGCTCGGGCTGGCGCGCACCGCGCTGCTGTTCGGCATGCTCAACGCGGCGGTCGCGCTCTGGGTCACGCACCGCTTCCGCCACGAGCTGCCGCAGCACCGCACGCTCGCGCTCAAGGGCATGGGGGTGATCGCGGTGCTGGCGCTCGGCATGTCGGGCTCGGAGCGGCTGATCGGCTGGGCCGAGCGTGGGCTGTTCGGCGACGAGATCGTGCATGCGCGCAGCTCGGTCTACCAGCGGATGGTGGTCACCCGCTGGAAGGACGAGCTGCGCCTGTACCTGAACGGCAACCTGCAGTTCTCCTCGCGCGACGAGCACCGCTACCACGAG
Organism: Burkholderiaceae bacterium; assembly: GCA_044342535.1. Taxonomy (GTDB): domain Bacteria; phylum Pseudomonadota; class Gammaproteobacteria; order Burkholderiales; family Burkholderiaceae_E; genus UBA4615. The sequence continues at coordinate 755 of JBIIPQ010000003.1, read as the reverse complement.
GCGCTGGTGCTGCCGGCGATGGAGAACCACCCCGAGCCGCGCCGCGTGCTGATCCTGGGCGGCGGCGACGGGCTCGCCGCGCGCGAAGTGCTGCGCTATCCGTCGGTGGAGCGGATCACGCTGGTCGACCTCGACGCAGCGATGACCGAACTGTTCTCGAGCGCACCCGACCTGGTCGCGCTCAACCGCGGTGCCCTCGTCGATCCGCGCGTGCAGGTGCACAACCGCGATGCCTTCGGCTGGCTCGAGGCCACCGACGAGGTGCCCTACGACGTCGTCATCGTCGATCTGCCCGACCCGACCAACCACAGTCTCGGCAAGCTCTACTCGGTGCCGTTCTACGCGATGCTCCGGCGGGTGCTGACGCCGCACTCGCAGGTCGCGATCCAGGCCGCCTCGCCGTGGTTCGCGCCGCAGGCCTACTGGTCGATCGTCGCAACGCTGAAGGAGGCGGGCTACGCGACAACGCCGTACCACGCGCACGTGCCGTCCTTCGGCGAGTGGGGGTTCGTCGCCGCGTCGCTGTCGCCCGGGTTTCGGCCGCCGGCGAGCTACCGAGTGCCGACCCGCTTCCTGGACGCGAGCACCACCGCGCTGATGTTCTCGTTCCCGCCCGACATGGGCCCGCGCGAGGTCGAGCCGAACTGGCTGAACACGCAGCGACTGGTGCATTACTTCCATGAAGACTGGTCACGCGTGGCGCGCTGAGCGCCGCGCGCTGCTGCGCGCGGGCGCCGCCGCGGGCGGAGGGCTGG
>JBIIPQ010000314.1:0-5344 GCA_044342535.1 Burkholderiaceae bacterium | reverse complement strand
CCCGCGCGCAGTCGAGACCCCCCCGCCCGCTGCCGTGACCGCCACGGCAGCGGGCTGAGGAGGTCCTCCGCGGCCACCGTGTGCCGCGTGTTCCGTTCCGAGACCGCTCCTCCGATGACCCGACCGCGTTCCCGCGCGGCGACCCTGCTGGCCAGTGCTGCCGGCCTGTCGCTCGCCGCATTCATTCCGCTGCCGGCGTTCGCCCAGGCGGGGCCACCGCCGCCCGCGGCGGTCCCGTCCGCCCCGATGACGTCCTCGCCGACGTCCGGCTCGGCCTCGGCAACGATCCTCCCGCCGGCCTTCACGCTCGAGCGCCTGATCGAGATCGCGCGCACGCAGGGGCCGGCCTTCGCCGCCGTCCGCGCACGCATCGTCGGCGCCGAGGCCGGGCTGGTCACGGCGGGCACCCGCCCGAACCCCGAATTCGACCTGCAGGCCGGTCGGCAGTCCGCATCGGGCGGCTCGCTCCCGGGCGCGACCGGCGGATTCGGTGTGCTCCAGCCAATCGACCGGACCTCGCTGCGCGAGGCGCGCCTCGGCGTCGCGAACACCTTCATCGAAGGCGCGCGCGCCGAGGCCTCGGTGTTCGAGCGCGACCGGATCGCCGACCTGACGCTGCGCTACCTGGACGTGCTGCGGCTGCAGTCCGCAGCGCGCCTCGCCGAACAGGACCTGTCGATCGCCGAGCAGATCCGCAGTCGCGTGCAGGTCCGTGTCGGCACCGGCGAGGCGCCGCGCTTCGAGCTGATCCGCGCCGATGCCGAGCGCCTGAACGCGCAGCGCGCGTCGCAGGCAGCCGCCGCACGCATCGACGTCGCCCGCGCCGAACTGCGTCGGCTGGTCGGCTCGTCGCTGCCGGCCGACTTCGCGGTCGTCGGCAGCATCGAGGACGCGGTGTCCGCGCCGCCGACGCTCGAGTCGCTGCGGAGCTCGCTGCGCGCGCGCCACCCCGAGCTCGCCGCCGCGCGCGCGGCGGTGCGCAACGCCGAGGCGCGGCTCGCGCTGGAGCGCGAGCGGGCGCGGCCGACCTTCGCGGTGCGTGCCGGCGTCGAGCGCGTGCCCGAGGTGACCGATGCCCGGATCGGCCTGGTGGTGCAGGTGCCGATCTTCGACCGGCGCCAGGGTCCGATCGCCGAAGCCACGGCCGATGCCGAGCGCAGCCGGCTCGAGCTCGCCGACCGCGCGCTGCAGCGCGGACAGGCCCTGGAAGTCGCCTGGCAGCGCTACCAGATCGCGCTCGGCCAGGTCGCCGCCTACGAGTCCGGGCTGCTGCGCGAGGCCGAGGCCGCGCTGCGCGTCGCGGAGGCCGCGTACCGCTTCGGCGAGCGCGGGATCCTCGACTTTCTCGATGCACAACGCACGTTCCGGACCCTCCGCAACGAACTCAACACCACCCGATACGACCTGCGCGCCGCGCTCGTCGAGCTCGAGCGCCTGCGGGCCGAAAGCGAGTGATGACCATGACCGCCACGACCCTCCTCACGATCCTCCGCGCCCCGTCCCCTGCGGGCCGCGCGCCTGCGTCGGCTCGGCAGGCCGCCCTGCTGGCGTGTGTGCTGCTCGCCGGCGCGCTCGCCGGCTGCGGCGACAAGCCGGCCGCACAGGCCAGCGCCGCTGCGGCGGCCGCCAAGGCGGCGGCGCCGCCCGCCGATCCCAACCTCGTCGCGGCGCCCAAGGCGCTCGCCGAGCGCCTCGAGGTGCAGCGTGTCGAACGCCGTCCGGTGAGCGAGCCGCTGTCGGTCGTCGGGCGCATCGACTTCGACGAGCAGTCGGTCGCGCGGATCGGTGCCAGCGTCACCGGGCGCATCACCGACCTGGCCGGCGCACTCGGGCAGACGGTGCGGGCCGGGCAGGTGCTCGCGCAACTGCACAGCACCGAGCTGGGCGGCGCCCAGCTCGCCTACCTGAAGGCCAACGCGCAGCAGGATCTGGCGACCAAGGCGGTCGAACGTGCCCGCCTGCTGCTCGCCGCCGATGTGATCGGGTCCGCCGAGCTGCAGCGCCGCGAGAACGAGCTGCAGGTCGCAGTCGTCGAGCGCCGAGCGGCCGCCGACCAGCTCCGCGTGATGGGGATGAAGCCGGCCGCGATCGAGCAGACCATCCGCACCGGCAGCATCACCTCGACCTCCTCGGTGGTCAGCACCGTCAACGGCGTGATCGTCGAGCGCAAGGTCAACAAGGGGCAGGTGGTACAGCCCGCCGACTCGCTGTTCGTCGTCGCCGATCTCTCGCGGGTCTGGGTGATCGCCCAGGTGCCCGAGTCGGAGATCGGGCGGGTTCGCCCCGGGCAGGCGGTCACCATCGAGGTGACCAGCCAGCCCGAGCCGCTGCGCGGTCGCGTCGCCTGGGTCGCCGACACCGTGAACCCCGAGACCCGCACGGTCACCGTGCGCACCGAGGTCGACAACGCGAACCGCACGCTCAAGCCCGCGATGCTCGCCAACGTGAGCATCGAGCCGGCGCCGGTCGAGCGGCTCGTCGTGCCGGCCGGGGCGGTGATCCGCGAGAACAACCTCGACCACGTCTTCGTGCGGACCGCCGACGGGCGCTTCCGCCTCACGCGCGTCACGCTCGCCGACGAGACCGGCGGCCAGCGCGTCGTCGAGTCCGGCCTCAAGGGCGGCGAGGAGATCGTCGCCGAGGGCGGCTTCCACCTGAACAACGAGCGCAAGCGCGCCGAGCTGGAGGGGTCGTGATCGAGTCCCTCGTCCGTGGGGCGCTCGCGCAGCGCCTGATCGTCGTCGTCCTCTCGGTCGTCTTCCTCGCCTTCGGGCTGGACGCCGCACGCAAGCTCTCGCTCGACGCCTTCCCCGACGTCACCAACGTCCAGGTGCAGATCGCCACCGAGGCGCCCGGGCGCTCGCCGGAGGAGGTGGAGCGCTTCGCCACGGTGCCGATCGAGATCGGCATGACCGGCCTGCCCGGGCTGGTGGAGCTGCGCTCGCTCAATCGCGCCGGCCTGTCGCTGATCACGCTGGTGTTCACCGAGCAGACCGACGTGTTCTTCGCGCGCCAGCTGGTGATGGAGCGCCTGCTCGAGATCACGCCGCGCCTGCCGCAGGGTATCGTGCCGGTGCTGGGGCCCGTCTCGACCGGTCTCGGCGAGGTCTACCAGTACACGCTGGAGCGCCCCGACGACGGCGATCGCGAGCTGACGGTCGAGGAGCTCACCGAGCGCCGGACCGTGCAGGACTGGGTGCTGCGACCGCTGCTGCGCTCGATCCCCGGGGCGGCCGAGATCAACTCGCAGGGCGGCTACGAGAAGCAGTACCAGGTGCTGGTCTCGCCCGAGAAGCTGCGCTACTACGGCATCACGATCCAGCAGGTCTTCCACGCGCTGGCCAGCAACAACGCGAACTCGGGCGGCGGCGTGCTGCCGCGCTTCGCCGAGCAGTACCTGATCCGCGGCATCGGCCTGGTGCAGGACGTCGGTGACATCGAGAGCATCGTGCTGCGCGAGTTCCAGGGCACCCCGGTGTACATCCGCGACGTCGCCGAGATTCGAGTGGGCACCGCGGTGCGGGTCGGATCGGTCATCAAGAACGGCGTGACCGAGTCGGTCGGCGGCGTGGTGATGATGATCCGCGCGGGCAACGCGAAGGAGGTGGTCGCCCGCATCAAGGAGCGCGTCGAGGAGATCAACAGCAAGGGCATGCTGCCCGCCGGCCTGAAGGTCGTGCCGTACTACGACCGGTCAGAGCTGGTCGATTCCGCGCTCGCCACCGTCGTCAAGGTGCTGCTCGAGGGCGTGGTGCTGGTGGTGGTCGTGCTGCTGCTGTTCCTCGGCGACATCCGCTCCTCGCTGGTGGTGGTCGCCACGCTGGTGCTCACGCCGCTGCTGACCTTCCTCGCGATGAACCAGATCGGGCTGTCCGCCAACCTGATGTCGCTCGGAGGCCTGGCGATCGCCATCGGCCTGATGGTCGACGGCTCGGTGGTGGTGGTGGAGAACGCCTTCGCGCACCTGGCCCGCAGGGCGGGGTCGGGCGAGTCGCGGATCCGGATCATCTTCGATGCGGTGAAGGAGGTGGCTACGCCGGTGATCTTCGGCGTGGGCGTGATCATCCTGGTCTTCCTGCCGCTGATGACGCTGACCGGCATGGAGGGCAAGATGTTCGCGCCCCTGGCGTTCACCATTGCCATCGCGCTCGCCATCTCGCTGGTGCTGTCGCTGACGCTCACGCCGGTGCTGTCCTCGTACCTGCTGAAGGTCAAGCCGCCCAAGCCGCCCAAGGCGGCGAAGGGCGCCGTCGCGGTCACCGGCACCGAGCCGCCGGCCGACGCTCACGGCGACGCTCATGGGAACGCCCACGGCGCCGCGCACGACGAGGAGGCCCACGACACCTGGCTGATCCGCATGCTCAAGAAGCCGTACCTCGCGCTGCTGCGGCTTGCGGTGGCCAACGCGCGCACGACGATCCTGGCCTCGACGGTGGCGCTCGCCGCCTCGCTGTCGCTGCTGCCGCTGCTGGGCACCGCCTTCATCCCCGAGATGAAGGAGGGCTCGCTGGTGCCCGGCATCAACCGGGTGCCGAACATCTCGCTGGAGGAGTCGATCCGGATGGAGATGGAGGCGATGCGCCTCGTGATGACCATCCCGGGCGTGAAGTCGGCGGTATCGGGGCTCGGTCGCGGCGAGTCGCCGGCCGATCCGCAGGCGCAGAACGAGTCGACGCCGATCGTCTCGCTCGCGCCGCGAGACACCTGGCCCGAGGGCTGGACGCAGGACACCATCGCCGACGAGATGAGGAAGAAGCTCTCGGTGCTGCCCGGTGTGCAGATCGTGATGGCGCAGCCCATCTCCGACCGGGTCGACGAGATGGTGACCGGGGTGCGCGCGGACATCGCGGTGAAGATCTTCGGCGACGACCTGCAGACGCTGAAGGCGACCGCCGACGAGATCGCGCGGGTGGCCGGTGCGATCCGCGGGGCCCAGGACCTGCGGGTCGAGCGGATCACCGGGCAGCAGTACCTGCAGATCTCGATCGACCGCCAGGCGATCGCACGGGCGGGGCTCAACGTCAGCGACCTGCACGACGTGATCGAGATGGCGATCGGCGGCAAGGTCGCCACCGAGATCTACGAGGGCGAGCGCCGGTTCTCGGCGGCGGTGCGCCTGCCCGAGGCCTATCGCGACGACATCGAGGCGATCCGCACGCTGTCGGTCACCGGCCGCAACGGCGCGCAGATCCCGCTCGCCCGGCTGGCGAAGATCGAAGTCGCCGACGGCCCGGCGCAGATCAGCCGCGAGCTCGGCAAGCGCCGCGTGGTGGTCGGCATCAACGTCGCCGACCGCGACCTCGGCGGCTTCGTGGCCGAGCTGCAGGCGGCGATCGCGCGGGAC
>JBIIPQ010000064.1:0-15744 GCA_044342535.1 Burkholderiaceae bacterium | reverse complement strand
ACCGCCGGCGATGCCGGAATCGCCGCGCGCTTCGACACCGGCCCGCTGTTCCACGCGCTGCGCCTGGAGCCCTATCTGATCGCGACCGCCGCGCGCCATCCCGCGCTCGCGCCTCGGCTGCACGCGCTCGCCGAGTCGACCGCCGCCACGCGCGTGGCGCTCGTCCACGGCGACGCGAGCCCGAAGAACATCCTCGCCGGGCCCGCCGGGCCGATGCTGCTGGACGCCGAGTGCGCCTGGTACGGCGACCCGGCATTCGACGCGGCGTTCTGCCTGAACCACCTCTTGCTCAAGTGCCTGTGGAACCCGGCAGCGGCCGGGGCGCTGCTCGAGTGCTTCGACGCATTCGCCGCAGCCTGGCTGGCCGGCGCACGCTGGGAGCCGAGCGCCGGGCTCGCCGCGCGGGTCGCCGCGCTGCTGCCGGCGCTGCTGCTCGCGCGCATCGACGGCAAGTCGCCGGTCGAGTACCTGGTCGACGAGCGTGACCGCGGGTTCGTGCGTCGCGTCGCCGCGCCGCTGGTGCTCGCGCCGCCCGTCACGCCCTCGGCGATCGCCCACGCCTGGCGGGCCGCGCTCGCCGCCCGCTGAACCGCGGCGGATCACCCGCCCGATGCCCCCCTTCATTCCGGAGATCCGCCCGTGACCGACGCCCTGCCGACCGTTCCGCCCACCCGTCGGATCGCAGCCGTCCATGCCCGCCGAGTCTGGGATTCGCGCGGCCGGCCGACGGTCGAGGTCGAGGTCGCGACCGCGGCCGGTGCACGTGGGCGCGCGATCGCGCCGGCCGGCGCGTCCACCGGCAGCGGCGAGGCGGTCGACCTGCGCGACGGCGGCGTCGCGTTCGGCGGACTCGACGTGCAGCGGGCGCTCGCCGGCATCGAGGCCGAGATCGCCCCGGCGCTGATCGGCCGCGACGTCACCGGGCAGGCCGCGCTCGACGCGATGCTGGTCGCGCTCGACGGCACGCACGACCGCTCGCGCCTGGGCGGCAACGCGCTGGTCGCGACCTCGATGGCGCTCGCGCACGCTGCGGCGGCCGCCGCCGGGCAACCGCTCTGGGCCTGGCTGGCGGGCGACGCGCCCGCGATGCTGCCGCTGCCCGAGATCCAGGTCTTCGGCGGCGGGGCGCACGCCGGCGGCCGACTCGACCTGCAGGACTTCATGGTCGTGGCGGTCGGCGCCGAGGACTGGCGCACCGCACTCGACTGGACCGCCGAGGTCTACCGTGCGGCGGGGCGGCTGCTCGCCGATGCGGGGCGTCTGCAGGGCGTGGCCGACGAGGGCGGCTTCTGGCCCGCCTTCGACGACAACGAGCAGGCCCTCGTGATGCTGACCCGCGCGATCGAGTCCGCCGGCCTGCGACCGGGCGAGGACGTGGCGATCTCGCTCGACATCGCGGCGAGCAATTTCGGCCGCGGCGGGCGCTACCGGATGGCGCGCGCCGACGGGCGCCCTCGCGAACTCGCCTCGGAGGAGCTCGCCGAGCTGCTGCTCGGCTGGCTGCGCCGCTATCCGGTGGTGTCGATCGAGGACCCGCTCGCCGAGGACGATCTCGCCGGGCTCGCCGCCTTCACGGCGGCCGCCGGCCCGCGCGTGCAGGTCGTGCTCGACGACGCCGTCGTCACGAACGCGGTGCGCATCCGTACCCATGCCGCCGCCGGCGCCGGCAATGCCGCGCTGATCAAGCCGAACCAGGCCGGCACCCTGAGCGAGTCGCGCGCCGCGCTCGAAGCCTCGCGGGCGCTCGGCTGGGACGCGATCGTGTCGGCCCGCTCCGGCGAGACCGAGGACACGACCATCGTGCACCTCGCGGTCGGCTGGGGCGTGCGCCAGCTCAAGGTCGGGTCGTTCGCACGCTCGGAGCGGATGGCCAAGTGGAACGAGGGGCTGCGCATCGGCGAGGCGCTGGGCGAGGGTTTCGCGCTGCCGGCGCGCTCGGCCTTCCCCTGGGGCTGATCAGGCAATCAGTCCGGCCGCAGGCCCATCCGGCTGGCGGCGAGCACGGCCTGGGTACGGTTGCGTGCGCCGAGCGCGCGCAGCACGGCGCTGACGTGCACCTTGACCGTCCCTTCGGCGAGCTGAAGCTGCCGGCCGATCAGCTTGTTGGGCAGCCCGCGCATGATCAGGCGCAGCACGTCCTTCTGACGGTCGGTGAGCCCGAGCTGGCGCATGTCGGTCGCAGCGGCGGCGCCCTGCGTGGCCCAGGCACGCGGTGCCGCACCCTCGGTGTCTCGCGGAACGTAGATGCCGCCGCCTGCGATCGCCCGCACCGCGGTGCCCAGCCGCTCGCCGTCGGCGGTCTTCGGCAGGAAGCCGCTCGCGCCCGCGCGCAGGCAGCGGTCGATCGTCGCGCGGTCGGTGGCGCCGGACAGCACCATCACCGGTACGCGGGGGAAGCGCTGTCGCAGCGTCTCGATGCCGGAGGTGCCGACCGTATCCGGCAGGTTCAGGTCGAGCAGGATCAGGTCGAAGCGCGGGGCCGAGGAGAGCAGCCTCAGGCCATCGGCCAGGCAGTCGGCCTGCTCGACGCAGGGCGCATCCGTCGCCTCGCGGAGCTGGACGATCACGCCGCCGCGGATCAGCGGATGGTCGTCGACGATCAGCAGGTGCATCGCCATGCCCGGGCCTCTCTCAGCATCGTTCGTGGTTTCGGTTATCGTCCCGGTCGCGCCGCCAACGTGTCAACGGGCGTCCCGCCCTCGGGGCTAAGACTTTCGGCCGATCCGGGTACGATGTCGCGCCGCAGCAGCCGGAGGCCGACCCCTTCGCGCGGTGCCCTCGACAGTCCGGGCCGATCCGCACGTCGATCCGCACCGCGGTCCGCACGCCCTCCGCTCCGAGTCCGCACGCCCGAGTCCATGCACGCCGCCTTGTCCGACACGCGTTCCGCCAGCCAGACCCCGCAGCCCGCCCGTGGCCCGGGCGACTGGCGCTTCTGCGTGGCGCCGATGATGGACTGGACGGACCGTCACTGCCGGGTCTTCCATCGGCATCTGTCCCGGCGCGCGCGGCTCTACACCGAGATGGTCACCACCGGCGCCGTGCTGCACGGCGACCTCGAGCGCCTCCTCGGGTTCGATCCGCTCGAGCAGCCGGTGGCGCTGCAGCTCGGCGGCAGCGAGCCGGACGCGCTGGCGCGTTCGGCACGGATCGGCGAGGCACGGGGCTATGCGGAGATCAACCTCAACTGCGGCTGCCCGAGCGAGCGCGTGCAGCGCGGCGCGTTCGGAGCCTGCCTGATGGCCGAGCCGGCGCTGGTCGCCGACTGCGTCAAGGCGATGCGCGATGCGGTCTCGGTGCCGGTCACGGTCAAGCACCGGATCGGCCTCGGGCGGGACGAGTCGTACGACCTCGTGCGCGACTTCGTCGGCGCGTTGCACGACGCGGGCTGCCGCGTGTTCGTCGTGCACGCCCGCAACGCGTGGCTCGACGGCCTGAGCCCGAAGGAGAACCGCGAGGTGCCGCCGCTGCGTTACGCCGTGGCGCAGCGGCTCAAGGCCGACTTCCCCGATGCGACGGTGGTGCTCAACGGGGGCCTCGCGTCACTCGACCACGCGCTGGCGGTGCACTCCGGCGTCGACGGCACGATGCTCGGACGCGCCGCCTACCACGACCCATGGCAGCTCGCCGGCGTCGATGCGCGCGTCTACGGCGAGTCCGGACCCGGGCCGACCCGTGCCGAGGTCGTCGAACGGATGATCGGCTACGCGGCGGACAGGCGCATGCAGGGCGTGCCGCTGCGCGCCATCGTGCGCCACATGCTGGGCCTGTATCACGGTCGACCGGGCGCGCGCGCATGGCGCCGCACGCTCTCGGATGCGCGACTGCTGGCGGGCGCCGACGAAGGCCTGCTCGCCCGCGCGATGCGCGAGGTCGAGGCTGCGGCCCATGAGGGCGAGTGGCACGTGCCCCGGAGCGATGCGCCGTCGGTGCCGGCCCATCGGGACGCCGATCCGGCGTAGGTCCGCTCGGTCAGGCGGCAGGCGGCGCTACAGGCGGAGCGGCAGGCGGCGCGGCCGCCGTCCGCGCGGCCTTCACGGTCGCGAGGATCGCGAGCCAGGCGATGCCGGCCAGCGCGGTCTCGATCCACCCGAGCAGGCGGCTGGTCGCGTCGGGGTCGCTCATGCCGCGCACGATGCCCTCGCACAGGTAGACCAGGATCAGCATCGACCACCACTGGAACGCGCGCACACGGCCTCGCACGAGGGCTGGCAACACGGCGATCAGCGGCAGCGCCTTGAGCACCATCAGCGAGCCGCCGGGCTTGAGCGGCGCGAGCCACAGTTCCCAGGCGAGCGCGAGCACCACCAGGGCGGCGACGGCAGCCACGACGATGCGGCGGGGCAGGGCGGTCGGGTCCATCGCTCGAAGGTATCATGCCGCCGATGCGCGATTTCTCGACGAACCTGCGGCAGATGCTGTCGTCGATGGTGCGGCAGGCCGGCGCGCTGCGCCTGCAGCAGACGGCCAGCAGCCTCACGCTGCTGACCCTGATGGCGGTGGTGCCGATGGCCGCCGCCGGACTCCTGGTGCTCGCCGCGCTGCCGGCCTTCGGCACGATGCGCGCGAACGTGCAGCGCTTCGTGGCAGAGAACCTGTTCCTGCCGTCGTTCAGCCAGACGGTGACCGAGTACATCGAGGCGTTCGTCGGCGCGGCCGAGCAGCTCTCGGCGATCGGCACGCTGATCTTCCTCGCCACCGCGCTGACTGCGATGCTGACGATCGACCGCACGCTCAACGGCATCTGGCGCACGTCGCGCCCGCGTCCGCTCGCACAGCGCCTCGCACTGTACTGGAGCCTGCTCACCGTCGGGCCGGTGCTGCTCGGCGCGACGCTCGGGCTGCAGGTCCGCGTCGCCGAGCGCCTCGGCGAATGGGGCGTCCTGGTGGAGGCGATCGCCCGCACGTTGCCCACGGTGCTCGGCGTGATCCTCATGACGCTCGTCTACCGGCTCGCACCGAACGCCCGGGTGAAGTCGAGCCATGCCTTCGCGGGCGCACTGGTGGCCGCCTTCCTGCTGGAGGCGCTGCGGCGGCTCCTCGGCGTCTACATCACGAGTTTCCCCAGCCACACCATCGTCTACGGTGCGTTCGCCGCGCTGCCGCTGCTGCTGGTGTGGCTGTTCGCGATCTGGATGAGCGTGCTGGTCGGCGCGCTGTTCGCGGCGAACCTGCGTCATTGGGGCGTGCCCCTCGGCCCGCCGCACGAGTCCACGCCGGCCGCCGAGTTCGACCGCGTGCTGCGGGTGCTCAGCGAGGTCGTGCGCGGCGCACCCGATCGTGTCCCGGCGGCGCGCTTTCGCCCCGACTTCGACGGCGATCCGCTCGCCGCCGACCGCATCGCCTCGATGCTCGCCGCACAGGGCTACATCGTTCGGGTCTGGCCGGTCAGCGGCGAGGGCGGCGCGGCCGGTGTCTGGGACGAGCTCTGGCTGCCTTCGGTCGAGCTGTCGGGGATGACGCTGCGCCCGGTGTTCGACCGGGTCTGGCGCGGCAGCCCCGATCGCCGCGCCCGGCTGCAGGCCGGCCGCGGCGGCACCGATCCTGTGCTCGACCCGGGCGGGGCGCTGCTGTCGCGGCCGATCGGCGAGGTCCTCGCGAGCCGCGGGGTCTCGAGTCGATCCTAGGTCGCCGCGGCCGTGCGTTCGAACGCGGCGCGGCGCAGCCATCCGTCGAGCGCGTCGCGCAGCGCGTCGGGGGCCTCGGTCATGATGGCGTGGCCGCTTGCGGCGACCCGGACGACGCGCGCGCCCGGGATCGCGCCGATCAGCCCGGCCGCCGCCCGGGGCGGCGTCATCGCGTCGCGCTCGCCGAGCACGAACAGCGCCGGGCAGTGCAGCGCGCCGGCCCGCTCCAGGCCCCGGCCGTACGCGTTGCACGCGGTGAAGTCGTTGAGCAGCACGCCCGGCGCCTGCCGCTCCATCAGCCGCAGGTTCTGCACGAAGACCGAGAACCCCGGGCCCGGGGTGCCCGGGCGGTGCACCAGGCGCGCGTGCGACCACTGGTTGATCATGTCGAAGGCGGCCGGCTCGTCGTCGCGCGCGGCGTTCAGCAGCACGTCCGATACCTTCATCGGGAAGGCGGTGCCGACCATCGCGATGCCGCCGACGGCCTGCGGCGCCTGGCCGGCGACCTCCAGCGCGATCAGCGAGCCCATGCTGTGGCCGACGAGGACCGCCGGCTGCGTGGCGCCCGCCGCGTGCAGCGCGTGCAGCACCCAGCCGGCCATCGACTCGACGTCGGGCAGCACCGGGCCGGCGCTGCGGCCGTGGCCGGGCAGGTCGAAGGCCAGCACCGAGAAGCCATGGTGGGCGAGGTGGCGCGTCTGCAGGATCCACACGCTGTGGTCGTGCTGCGCCCCGTGCACGAAGGCCACCACCGGACGCCCCGCATCGAAGGGCCGGCCGCCGGTGTACGCGTAGGCGCTGCGGCCGTCGACGTCGAACTGCATGCTCGTTCTCCTCAGCCCTTGGCCGCCGCGCGAAACCCGCGCTTGAGATCGTCGATCAGGTCGTCGACATCCTCCAGCCCGATCGACAGGCGCAGCGTGGCCTCGCCGATGCCGGCCGCGGCGAGCGCCGCCGCGTCCATGCGGAAATGGGTGGTCGACGCAGGATGGATCACCAGCGACTTCGCGTCGCCGACGTTCGCCAGGTGCGAGAACAGCGACAGGTTCTCGACGAAGCGGCGCCCGCCCGCGCGATCGTGCTTCAGGTCGACGCTGAACACCGCGCCGCAGCCGCGGGGCAGCAGGCGCCTGGCCAGCGCATGGTCCGGATGCGACTCGAGCTCGGGCCAGGCCACGCGCGAGACCTGCGGATGGGACGCGAGGAATTCGACGACCCGCCGCGCATTGGACACGTGCCGATCCATCCGCAGACCCAGCGTCTCGATGCCCTGCAGGATCTGGAAGGCGTTCATCGGCGACAGGCAGGCGCCGAAGTCGCGCAGGCCCTCGCGCCGCGCCCGCAGCAGGAACGGCGCGACGGTCGACTCCTCGGCGAACACCATGCCGTGGAAGCCCTCGTACGGCTCCGTCAGCTCCGGGAAGCGCCCCGAGGCGACCCAGTCGAAGCGTCCCGAGTCGACCAGCAGCCCACCGATGACCGTGCCGTGGCCGCACAGGAACTTGGTCGCCGAGTGATAGACGAGGTCGGCGCCGTGCTCGAACGGCCGGATCAGCCAGGGGGTGGTGAAGGTCGAGTCGACCAGCAGCGGCACGCGGTGCGCATGCGCGATCTCGGCCACCCGCTCGATGTCGAGGACGTCGAGCCCCGGGTTGCCCAGCGTCTCGCCGAACAGCAGGCGCGTGTCGGGCCGCAGGGCCGCGCGCCAGGCATCGAGGTCGCGCGGATCGACGAAGCTCGTCTCGATGCCGAAGCGCGACATCGTGTAGTGCAGCAGGTTGTGCGAGCCGCCGTACAGCGCGCGGGAGGCGACGATGTGCGAGCCCGCGCCCGCCAGCGTCGCGACGGCCAGGTGCAGCGCCGCCTGGCCGCTCGCCGTGCCGATGGCACCGACGCCCTGCTCGAGCGCCGCGATGCGCTCCTCCAGGACCGCGACCGTCGGATTGCTGATCCGGGAGTAGACGTGCCCCGAGCGCTCCATGTTGAACAGGCCGGCGGCCTGTTCGGAGTCGGGGAACACGTAGGCGGCGGTCAGGTGGATCGGCGTGGCGCGTGCGCCGGTGGCCGGATCGGGCGCGGCGCCCGCATGCAGGGCCAGCGTCGACAGGCCGTGGGGATCGCGACGGGTCATGGCGGGGGCGCGGCGAACCGCTTCGCAGGGGGCGGTCGATGCTATCACGCAGCCCGGCACGGACCGCGCTCGCGAGGCCGGCCCCGCAGCCTGCCCGCTCCCGCCAAGCCCGGGCCCCGTGCCGCCGACCCTCCGGCCGCCCGCGGCCGGCCGAGCTCCGCCCATCGGTCGGCGCCCGTCGCCGTGGCGCGCATCCGACGGCGACTTGGACCGCATGCGGCGCGGGGCCCACAATCCGCGGGACTCCCCGCATCCAGCGGGACGCCCATGACCGACAAGCCCAGCTACACCGTCACCGTCGCAGGCCTCGATGCCCCGCACCTGCGGCTGATCGAGGTCGTCTTCCGGCACATCCAGTACAACCGGTTCCTCTTCCGGCTGGCCGGCGCGGACGAGCACGAGTCGGCCGACGTGCTGATCGCCGGCATCGGCGATCCGGTGGGGCGCGAGGCGCTCGAGCGGGCCCGTGCACGGGGCCGGCCCGCTGCGACCATCTCGGTCATCGGACCCGACGGCGCGGGTGACGGGCAGCATGCGATCGAGATCGGCCAGCTCGTGCGTCAGCTGCTGCCGATCCTGAACCGGGTCGTCGAACTCGAGGGCCTGGCGGGCGGGCCGCGCCGCATCCGCGGTGCGACACGCATCGACCGGGGGCCGGGTGGCGGATTCGGCGGTGGCGACGAGCGCGAGGGCGGCGAGCGGCCGCGGGTGCTCCTGATCGATCGCGACGATTCGATCCGCCGGCAGCTCGCCCACGCGTTCGGCAGGATGGGTGTCGACATGGACACTGCCTCCAGCAGCGACGAGGCGCTCGAGCGGCTGGTGATGCGGCCGGCGGATGTGGCGCTGCTCGACGGCGAGCTGCCGGGGGGCGAGGGCCTGCGGCTCGCCCGCACGATCCGGCGCGAACCCGACTGGCGGGACCTGCCGATCGTGGTCCTGAGCGAGCGCCGCACGCCGCTGGCCGTGATCCGCGGTGCGTTCGCGGGCTGCAGTGCCTATCTCGCCAAGCCGGTCAAGTACGACGACCTCCATCGCACGATCGTCCGCCAGCTCGGCCGCGTGCGCGCGCCGGAGCGCATCCCACCGCAGCTGCGCTTCGCCGCCGCACGCTGAGCGCCGCAGCGGGCGGCTTGCCAGCCCCCCATCGAGCCGATAGCATCGACCCGAAGAGACAGGGGGGCGGGCCATGGAAGTCAGCGAGATCCTGAAGGTCAAGGGCACCACGCTGTACACCGTCGTGCCCGACACGATGCTGTCCGACGCGGTCATCGTGATGGCCGAGCACGACATCGGCTCGCTGGTGGTGATGGATCGCGGCCGGCTCGCCGGCATGCTGACCTTCCGCGAGGTGATCCGTGTCCTCGCCCGCCGGCAGCAGGAGCACCGGACCGGCCCCACCCGGCCGGTCGCCGAGATCATCGTGCGCGACGTGATGAATCCGTCTCCGACCATCGCGTCGCCCTCGATGGACGTCAACGAACTGCGACGCCTCATGCTCGAGAACCATCAGCGCTACCTGCCGGTGATGGAAGGGGAGGTGCTGCTCGGCGTGATCTCGTTCCACGATGTGGCCAAGGCGGTCCTCGAGGAGCAGAGCTTCGAGAACAGGATGCTCAAGGCCTACATCCGGGACTGGCCGGCCGAGGGTTGATCGCGCCTGAGGTCCTCGCGCCACGCCCGATCCGGCGCGACCCGTGGGGTTCCGAGCGGCGGCGGTCCGCCGGTTGGTAGAATCGGCGCAATGCGGATCCTCATCAGCAACGACGACGGCTACTTCGCCCCGGGCCTCGCGGCGCTGGCCGAATCGCTCCGGGACATGGCCGAGATCGTGGTGGTCGCACCCGAGCGCGACCGGTCAGGTGCCTCCAACTCCCTCACGCTCGATCGGCCGCTGTCGGTCAGGACCGCGTCCACCGGCTACCTGTACCTGAACGGCACTCCCACCGACTGCGTCCACGTGGCGGTCACCGGCCTGCTCGACTTCCGGCCCGACCTGGTGGTCTCGGGCATCAATGACGGCGCCAACATGGGCGACGACACGATCTACTCGGGCACCGTCGCCGCGGCGATGGAGGGCTTCCTGCTGGGAATCCCGGCGATCGCGTTCTCGCTGGCGCACAGGGGGCACGAGCACCTCGACAGCGCGGCGCGCGTGGCCCGCGACGTCGTGCGCCGCTTCGTCGAACGGCCGTATCCGTCCGCGGGGCCGGTGCTGCTGAACGTGAACATCCCGAACCAGCCCTACGAGCGCATCGGCGGCATCGTTCCGACCCGGCTCGGCAAGCGCCACCACGCCGAGGAGGTGGCGCGTGCGACCAACCCGCGCGGCGAGACCGTCTACTGGATCGGTCCGGCCGGCTCGGCGAAGGACGCCGGGCCGGGCACGGACTTCCATGCGGTCGCATCCGGGCAGGTATCCGTCACGCCGCTGCACATCGACCTCACCGCCACCGCGCTGTCCGACGCGAACCGCCGATGGCTGACCGACTAGCCCGCGCTCCCGGGTCCGGCGGCCTGACGTCGGACCGGGCTCGCGAGCACATGGTCCAGGGCCTGCGCGGACTCGGCATCCGGCACGAGGCGGTGCTGGCGGCGATGTCCGAGGTGCCGCGCCACCTGTTCGTCGACCAGGGCCTGGCCAGCCGCGCCTACGAGGATGTCGCCCTGCCGATCGGCCAGGGCCAGACGATCAGCAAGCCGAGCACGGTCGCGAAGATGATCGAGCTGCTCGTGCGCGACCGTGACCCGAAGTCGCTGCGCACGGCCAAGGTGCTGGAGGTCGGCACGGGCTGCGGCTACCAGGCCGCCGTGCTCGCCCATGTCTTCGGCGAGGCCGTGTCGATCGAGCGCCTGCGCTGGCTGCACGAGGCCGCCCGCACGAACATCCGTCCGATGCGCATGCCCAACCTGCGCCTGACGTTCGGCGACGGCCGGCAGGGCGTCGAGGTCGCCGCGCCGTACGATGCGATCATCGTCGCGGCGGCGGGCGAGGACATCCCCGACCCGCTGCTGATGCAGATGAAGGTCGGCGGCACGCTGATCGCGCCGGTCGCGGCCACCGACGGCGCCAGCCAGGCACTGCACCTCGTCGAGCGCCCCGGCCGCGACGAGTGGACCCTGACCGTGCTCGACGCGGTACGATTCGTCCCGCTGCGCCGCGGCACCAGCTGAGCGCCGCCGCGATCACGCCCGTCCCCCACATGCCCCAACGCGCCCACCGTCCGTTCGCCCGTGCCCGTGCGCTGCTCGCCGCGACGCTCGTGCTCGTCCTCGCGGGCTGCGCGAGCGCGCCGCCCGCGCCGGTCGTCGCCCGCACCACCGCGCCTGCGACGCCGCCTGCCGCGCCCGTTGCGGCGCCGGCACCGACACCGGCACCGGCGCCGCAACCGCCGGACGCCACCGTCCAGACCGCCCCGATCCGCAGTGGCTCGGTCGAGTCGCGTGGCATCGAGTCGCGCCCGCTCGAGCCGCGTCCGCCCGCTGGCGCACCCGGCCCGGCGGTGATGCCCGCCCCTGGCGCACCGTCCGTGTCCGCGCTGCCGCCGAACACCCGCAGCACGCCGCGCGGCACCAAGCTGCCGTACTCCGAGAGCGCGCTGGCTGACCTGCGCGCCGCCGAGGCCGCTGCGCCGCCCGCCGCGGCGCAGGCACCCGCGTCCCCGCCGGTCGCTGCCACGCCGCCCGCTCCGGCGCCTACGGCCCCTGCAGCCGCGGGCGCCGCGGCCCCGCCGGCCGTCGCGGCGCCGCCCGCGGTCGCCGCGGCAGCGGACGGGGAGGGCGAATGGGCCTGGCCCTCCCCGGGCAAGGTCATGCAATCGTTCTCCGAGTCGGGCAACAAGGGCATGGTCCTGGGAGGCAAGGTCGGCGATCCGGTGGTGGCCGCGGCCGACGGCCGCGTGATCTTCAGCGGCAACGGACCGCGCGGCTACGGCAACCTGGTCATCGTCAAGCACGCCAACGAGCTGCTGTCGGTCTACGCGCACAACCGCACGCTGGCGGTCAAGGAAGGGCAGTCGGTCAAGCGCGGCCAGAAGATCGCCGAGCTCGGCGACTCGGGCACGACCTCGCCGCGGCTGCACTTCGAGATCCGGCAGCAGGGCAAGCCGGTCGATCCGGCCCGGTTCCTGCCGAAGCGCTGAGGGCCGCCCGATGGTCCCGATCCTGGTCTTCGACATCGAGACCGTCCCCGATGCCGCCGGCCTGCGTGCGGCCTGGGACCTGGACGGTGACGACGACGCGGTCGTCGCCGCCGCACTCGCGCGCCGCCGCGAGCAGACCTCCGGCGCGAGCGACTTCCTGCCGCTGCACCTGCACAAGGTCATCGTCATCTCGATGCTCTTCCGCGACGCCGACGGCCTTCGGGTACGCTCGCTGGCCGGCGGACCGGAAGACGAGGGCAAGCTGGTGCAGGGGTTCTTCCGCACCGTCGAGAAGTACACGCCGAACCTGGTGTCCTGGAACGGCGGGGGCTTCGACCTGCAGGTGCTGCATTACCGCGGCCTGATCCACAAGGTGCAGGCGCACCGCTACTGGGACCAGGGCGAGGACGATCGTGACTTCAAGTGGAACAGCTACGTGTCGCGTTATCACTCGCGGCACACCGACCTGATGGACCTTCTCGCGCTCTACAACGGCCGTGCCGCCGCACCGCTCGATCAGCTCGCCAAGATGTGCGGCTTCCCCGGCAAGCTCGGGATGGACGGCTCGCAGGTCTACGACGCCTGGCAGGCGGGCCTGCAGGACGAGATCCGCGACTACTGCGAGACCGACGTCGCGAACACCTGGCTCCTGTACAACCGCTTCCGGCTGATGCGCGGCGCGCTCACCGCCGACGAGTACGACGCCGAGATGACCCTCACGCGCGAGACGCTCGGCGCGCTCGAGGGCGGCCATTGGCAGGAATTCCTCGCGGCCTGGTCGACGTGAGCGAGCGGTACCGGATCGAGTCCCTCGACCTCGAGGCGAACGGCGTCGCGCGCAGCGAAGGCAAGGTGACCTTCGTGCGCGGGGCGCTCCCCGGCGAGACCGTGACCGCGCGCGTGGTGCGACGCAAGCCGCGCTTCGACGTCGCGGAGGTCGAGACCATCGAGCGCGCGAGCGTCCTGCGCACGACGCCGCGCTGCCCCAACTTCGGCGTCTGCGGCGGCTGCACCATGCAGCACGTCGAGACCCGTGCGCAGGTGTCGATCAAGCAGCGTGCGCTCGAGGACTCGCTGTGGCACCTCGGCCGCGTACGCGCCGAGACGATGCTGCCGCCGATCGTCGGACCGGCCTTCGGCTACCGCTACCGCGCGCGGCTGTCGGTGCGGCACGTCCCGAAGAAGGGCGGCGTGCTGGTGGGCTTCCACGAGCGCGGCTCGAGCTACGTCGCCGACATGCGCGAATGCCTCGTGCTGCCGCCGACCGTCTCGGCGCTGCTGGTGCCGCTGCGCGAGCTGGTCGGCGGCCTGTCGATCCGCGACCGCATGCCTCAGGTCGAGCTCGCGCAGGGCGAGACGGTGCTGGCACTGGTCTTCCGGATCCTCGAGCCGCTCACCGAGCCGGACGTCGCGCTGCTGCGGGCCTTCGGCGCGCGCCATGCGGTCGAGATCTGGCTGCAGCCCAAGGGGCCCGAGACTGTCGAGCTGCTGTCGACCCCCGGCGGCGGAGCCGAGTCGGTGCTGCACTACGCGCTGCCGGAGTTCGGCGTCGTTCATCCGTTCCGGCCGACCGACTTCACCCAGGTCAACCACCTAATCAACGCGACGCTGGTCGGGCGCGCGGTGCGTCTGCTCGATCCGCAGCCGCACGAGCGGGTGGCGGACCTGTTCTGCGGCCTCGGAAACTTCACGCTCCCGCTGGCCACGCGGGCCCGCGAAGTGGTGGGCATCGAGGGCAGCCGTGCGCTCGTCGAGCGGGCGCGGGCCAATGCCCGGGCCAACGGGCTCGAGGCCCGGGCCGCGTTCGACGTCGCCAACCTGTTCGAGCTGACCCCGGAGCGCTGGCAGTCGCTCGGTGCCTTCGACCGGGTGCTGGTCGATCCGCCGCGCGAGGGCGCGCTCGCGGTGGCCCAGGCGCTGGCCGTGTCGGGCGTGCCCCGCCCCCGGCGCATCGTCTATGTCTCGTGCAACCCGGCGACGCTCGCCCGGGACGCGTCGGTCCTGGTCAACGAGGGCGGCTGGCGGATCGGCGCCGCGGGCGTGGTGAACATGTTCCCGCACACCTCGCACGTCGAGTCGATGGCGGTGTTCGAGTCCGACTGAACGCGGTCGGGCAAGAAAAAAAGCCGCCCTGGAGGGCGGCTTGCGCAGGCGGGGCCGGACGGCCCCTGTCTGTCCGGTCAGTCCCGATCGCCGCCGAAGATGCCGAGCATCGCCAGCAGGTTCGAGAACACGTTGTAGACGCTCAGGTAGACCGACAGCGTCGCGGTGACGTAGTTCGTCTCGCCGCCCTGCACGACCCGCTGCAGGTCGACCAGGATGAACGCCGAGAAGATCACGATCGCGATGGCCGAGATGGTCAGCGTCAGCGCCGGCATCTGCAGGAAGATGTTGGCGACCACCGCGAGGATCAGGACCAGCGCACCGATGAACAGGAACCGGCTCATGCCGGTGAAATCGCGCTTGGACACCGTCGCGACCGTGGCCATCACGCCGAAGATCGCCGCGGTGCCACCGAAGGCCGTCATGATGAGCTGGGCGCCGTTGGAGAAGCCCAGGATCGAGCCGATCATCCGCGACAGCATCAGGCCCATGAAGAACGTGAAGCCGAGCAGCAGCGCGACACCGATGCCGCTGTTCTTGAACTTGTCGATCGCGAAGAAGAACCCGAAGGCGACACCCATGAACACGGCGAAGCCGATCAGCGGGCTGCCGGCGAAGAAGGAGAAGCCCGTGGTCACGCCGATCCATGCACCGAGCACCGTCGGGACCATGGACAGGGCGAGCAGCAGGTAGGTGTTGCGAAGCACCCGGTTGCGCGCGACGGTGCTCAGGTCGCCAGCGGCGCCGTAGGGCATCGGCGAGTTGGACTGGGATTCGTAGGCCATCTGGACTCCGTGGGAAGCGGTGGGCGCGCGCGGGTTCGCGCGTGAGGATCCCGTGACGTCTACTGTAGGGGCTCGGGGCGCGTATTTCAACCCGGACGCCAGCAGGGTCGTCGAGCGCCCGATCATGCGCCGCGCTGCCCGCAGGCAGCGGCCGGGGGGCCGCCAGAAGGGTCGGCGACGTGCCGCAGCCACGGCATGCTAGAATCGAAGGCTAGACTTCTGTCAAGATACCCTCGCTAACCCCCTCATTTTCAAGAATATTCCCGGAGCGCACATGGCTGTAGAGCGGACGTTGTCCATCATCAAACCCGATGCCGTCGCCAAGAACGTCGTCGGCCAGATCTATGCCCGATTCGAAGGCGCCGGGCTCAAGGTCGTCGCGGCCCGCATGGCGCACCTGTCGCGCGGCGAGGCCGAGGCGTTCTACGGTGTCCACCGAGAGCGTCCGTTCTTCAAGGATCTGGTCGACTTCATGGTCTCCGGACCGGTGATGATCCAGGTGCTGGAAGGCGACAATGCCATCCAGAAGAACCGCGACCTGATGGGCGCGACCGACCCCAAGAAAGCCGCCTCGGGCACGATCCGCGCCGACTTCGCCGACAGCATCGACGCGAATGCGGTGCACGGCTCCGACGGTCCCGACACCGCGCGTGGCGAGATCGGGTTCTTCTTCGCGGGGATGAACGTCTACAGCCGATGATCGCGGCCCGCCGGCAGCGGCGGGCGCCGCGCGCCCCGGCCGGGGCGCAGCGCAGGGCAGTGGAGGCACCATGACCGAAGCCGGCGTCACCGATCGCATCGACCTGCTGGGGCTGGACCGTCCCGCACTGGTCGCGCTTTGTCGCGACTGGGGCGAGAAGCCGTTCCGCGGCCAGCAACTGATGCGCTGGGTGCACCGCCGCTTCGAGTCCGACTTCGACGCGATGTCGGATCTGGCCCGCGGGTTTCGCGAGACG
>JBIIPQ010000313.1:0-5348 GCA_044342535.1 Burkholderiaceae bacterium | reverse complement strand
GTCGCCAGCGCCGCCCCCACCACCCATCCGCCGATCCGTCGCCCTGCCATCGCCGTGCTCCTGCGTTAGACCGGGTGCCGCCATGCTGGCGTCCGGCGCATCATGGGTATATTATTTAACCAAACACGCAAATACGCAAGTAGTCAGTAAGTTGCTTTCTCACACGCCGATCAAGGAGGCGGGCATCATGTCGATCTCTCGATCCCCGACCTGTCCGACCATGCAGGACCTCCCTCCCGAGGCACTCGACCAGGTGGCTGGCTACTTCCAGGCACTGTCCGAGCCCACCCGGCTGCGCATCCTCAACCTGCTGCGCGACGGCGAGCGCAACGTCGGCGACATCGCCCAGGCGACCGGCTTCACCGCGGCCAACGTCTCGCGGCACCTGTCGCTGCTCGCCGAGCGCGGGATGGTCTCGCGCGAGAGCCGCGGCACCAGCGTCTGGTACCGGATCGCCGATCCGTCGATCTACGAGCTGTGCGACCTGGTGTGCGGCAGCATCGCGCGCAGCTACGAGCAGGCCGCCCGCGAGCGCGCCGCCTTCGTGCGGACCGTCGGGTCCGGCGAGCCCGACTGAGGCGCGGCAGGCCCGTCCAGGGCCCGCGTCGCGCGGTTTGCGCGGCGTCCGAGCTCGGGCATCATGACGCTCCCCACGTTGACCGCCCGCACCGAAGGGCCGCCCCCAGGATGGAGACCCCCCAGGCCGACGCCTTTCGCGACGATGCCCGGCGAGCCGGCGGCGTCGGGCGCACCGGCGAGCGCCTGCCGCCCGAGCTGCTCGCCCCGCTGACCGCGCTCGACGACGGCCGCTCGCTGCGCGCGATGCTGCCGACCCTGGTGGCACTCGTCGCCGTGCCTGCGGTCGCGGCCGCGGTCTGGATCCCCTGGGTCGTGGTCCCCGCCATCCTGGCGATCGCGGCGCTGCAGCACGCGATGTTCGTGCTGGTCCACGAGGCCGCCCACTACCGGCTGCTGTCGGACCGGCGCGCCAACGACGCGGTGGGCCGCGCGCTCGGCGCGCTCGCTGGCATCTCGATGTGCACCTACCGCGTGGTGCACCGGCTGCACCACAACCACCTCTACAGCGATGTCGACCCGGACATCGCGCTGCACGGCGGCTATCCGCGCGGCCGCGCCTACCTGCTGCGCAAGCTGGCGACCGACCTCACCGGCCGCACCGCCTGGAAGACCTATCGCTACTTCTTCGGCGCGCCGGCGGCCAACGCCCGGACCGCGACCGCGCAGCGTCCCCTCGACGACACGCCGGCCTCGCTGCGGGCCGACGCCGCGCGCGACCGCCGGACCGTGATCGCGGTGCAGCTCGCGCTGCCGCTCGCGGCACTGGTGCTCGGCGGCCCCGCGGGCCTCGCGAAGTACGCGCTGCTGTGGCTGCTGCCCGCGCTCACCGTGCTGCAGGCGTTGCTGCGCCTGCGCGCGATCGCCGAGCACGGCGCACCGGCCGGCTACGAGTCGGCGCTGGTCGCCGCGCGCACCCACCTCGCCGGGCCGCTGGCGCGCGCGGTGCTCTTCCCGCACCACGTCGGCTACCACATCGAGCACCACCTGTATCCCGCGGTGCCGCATTACCGCCTGCCCGAGCTGCATGCACTGTTGCGCGCGCGCGGCATGCTCGAGGGGGCGGAGGTCAGGCGCTTGCCCGAGACCTGGCGTCGCGTCTATGCCGAGCGCACATCCGCGCCGGGCTGATTGGCCCAGCGTCCCCCGCCGGACATGTCATTGTCACAAGCGCTGCTCAGACTGCGCCGCTTCATCCCGACGCTGCCCACCGGAGACACCATGACATTCAGGTCCCTCATCGCGGCCGCGGCTTTCGCCGCCGCCGCCACGCCCGCTTACGCTCAGGTCGAGATCCAGTGGTGGCACGCCATGGGCGGTGCCCTCGGCGAATGGGTCAACGGACTGGCCAAGGACTTCAACGACAGCCAGAAGGCCTACAAGGTGGTGCCGACCTTCAAGGGCACCTACGACGAGGCGCTCACCGGTGCCGTCGCCGCCTACCGCGCGGGCAACGCCCCGCACGTGCTGCAGGTGTTCGAGGTCGGCACCGCCACGATGATGGCCAGCAAGGGCGTGATCGTGCCGGTGGGCAAGGTCATGGCGGACGCCGGCTTCAAGTTCGACCCGAACGCCTACGTGTCGGCGGTCGCGGGCTACTACACCGCGCCGAACGGCCAGATGATGAGCCTGCCGTTCAACAGCTCGACGACGGTGTTCCACTACAACAAGGACGCGCTCAAGGCGGCTGGCCTCGACCCCGAGAACCCGCCGAAGACCTGGCCCGAGGTGGTGCGCGCCGCCGCCACGCTCAAGGCCAGCGGCCACAAGTGCCCGCTCACCAGCAGCTGGATCAGCTGGACGCAGCTGGAAAGCTTCTCGGCCTGGCACAACGTCGAGTTCGCCACCAAGCGCAACGGCTTCAACGGTCTCGACACGCGCCTGGCCTTCAACTCGCCGCTGCATCTGCGCCACATCGAGAACCTCGCCAACCTGTCGCAGCAGGGCCTGTTCGTCTACAAGGGCCGTGCCAACACCGCCGACGCCACCTTCGTCTCGGGCGAGTGCGCGATGACGACCGGCTCGTCCGCGCTCTACGGCAACATCAAGCGCAACGCGAAGTTCGCCGCCGGCATCTCGACGCTGCCGTACTACCCGGACGTGCCCGGCACGCCGCAGAACACCGTCATCGGCGGCGCGAGCCTGTGGGTGATGTCGGGCAAGAAGGCCGAGGAGTACAAGGGTGTGGCCGCGTTCTTCGACCACCTGTCGAAGGCCGACGTGCAGGCCAAGAGCCACCAGCAGACCGGCTACCTCCCGACCACGATGGGTGCCTTCGAGATGACCGAGAAGGCCGGCTTCTACAAGCAGAACCCGGGCACCGACGTGTCGGTCAACCAGATGATCCGCAAGACGACCGACAAGTCGCGTGGCATCCGTCTGGGCAACTTCGTGCAGATCCGCACGATCGTCGACGAGGAACTCGAGCAGGTCTGGGCGGGCAAGAAGACTGCGAAGGACGCGCTCGACACCGCGGTCAAGCGCGGCAACGAGCAGCTCGAGCGCTTCGAGAAGGCGAACAAGACCTGACGACCCGGCGGGCGCACATCACGCCCGCCCCACCGATCCGCCGGCAGCACGACGCCGGCGTGCCTGCCGGACCCCTGCGTGGCCACCGAGAAACGCGTCCGATTCCAGAGCCGCTGGCTGCCCTACGCGCTGATCGCGCCGCAGATGGCG
This sequence comes from Burkholderiaceae bacterium, assembly GCA_044342535.1. Lineage (GTDB taxonomy): Bacteria > Pseudomonadota > Gammaproteobacteria > Burkholderiales > Burkholderiaceae_E > UBA4615. The sequence continues at coordinate 2,093 of JBIIPQ010000313.1, read as the reverse complement.
GTCGTGCTCGTGTTCTTCTTCTGGCCCGCCGGGCAGGCGCTCTGGCAGAGCGTGCTGTCCCAGGATGCCTTCGGCACGTCGATCGAGTTCGTCGGGCTCGAGAACTTCCAGCGGCTGTTCAGCGACGCCACCTACCTCGCGTCCTTCTACACGACGGCGGTGTTCTCGGTGCTGGTCGCGGTCATCGGCCTGGTGCTGGCGCTGCTGCTGGCGGTGATGGCCGACCGGGTGATGCAGGGCTCGTCCCTCTACCGCACGCTGCTGATCTGGCCGTATGCGGTCGCCCCCGCGATCGCCGGCGTGCTCTGGCTCTTCATGTTCGCGCCGTCGATCGGTGTCGTCAGCCACGCGCTCAACGCGGTCGGCTTCGACTGGAACCACCTGCTCGACGGCCGCGACGCGATGGCGCTGATCGTGATGGCGGCGGTCTGGAAGCAGATCTCCTACAACTTCCTCTTCTTCCTCGCCGGCCTGCAGTCGATCCCCAAGAGCCTGATCGAGGCGGCCGCGATCGACGGCGCGCGGCCCTGGCGGCGCTTCTGGACGATCGTCTTTCCGCTGCTGTCGCCGACCACCTTCTTCCTGCTGGTGATCAACGTCGTCTACGTGTTCATCGACACCTTCGCGATCGTCGACGCGGCCACGCAGGGCGGCCCGGGCAAGGACACCGCGATCCTGGTCTACAAGATCTACTACGACGGCTTCAAGGCGATGGACCTCGGCGGCTCGGCCGCGCAGTCGGTCGTGCTGATGGTGATCCTGGTCGCGCTCACCGCGATCCAGTTCCGCTACGTCGAGCGCAAGGTGCAGTACTGAGATGCCCCCACGCTCACTTCGTTCGCTGCCCCCCGAGGGGGCGCGTCAGCGCCTTCGGGCGGCCGGGCGGCGCTGACACATGGTCGAACGCCGCCCCGGGCTGAACCTCCTCGCCCACCTGATCCTCATCCTCGGCGTGGCCATCGTTGCCTTCCCGCTGTGGATGACCTTCGTCGCGTCGACCCAGACCGCCGAGCAGATCGTGCAGAACCGGCCGATGTCGCTGCTGCCGGGCGACAACCTCATCGAGACCTACCGGGTCGCGCTGTTCGGCGGGCAGTCGAACTACGGCAGCGCCATCGCGCCGGTGCTGCCGATGCTCAAGGTGAGCCTGATCTCGGCGCTGGTGATCGCCGTCGGCAAGATCGCGATCTCGCTGCTGTCGGCCTTCGCCTTCGTCTACTTCCGTTTTCCCGGCCGCTCGCTGTGCTTCTGGATGGTGTTCGTCACGCTGATGCTGCCGGTGGAGGTGCGCATCGGGCCGACCTACGAGGTGGTCTCCAACCTCGGCATGCTCAACACCTACGCGGGACTGACGGTACCGCTGATCGCCTCGGCCACCGCGACCTTCCTCTTCCGGCAGTTCTTCCTGACGGTGCCCGACGAGCTGGTCGAGGCATCGCGCATCGACGGCGCAGGACCCAACCGCTTCATTCGCGACGTGCTGGTGCCGCTGTCGGCCACCAGCATCGCCGCGCTCTTCGTGATCCAGTTCATCTACGGCTGGAACCAGTACCTGTGGCCGCTGCTGGTCACCACCGACGAATCGAGGTACCCGATCGTGATGGGCATCAAGCGCATGATCTCGGGCGGCGACGCCAGCACCGAGTGGAATGTCGTGATGGCCACCGCGATGCTCGCGATGATCCCGCCGGCGCTGATCGTCCTCGGCATGCAGAAATGGTTCGTCAAGGGCCTGGTCGACGCGGAGAAATGACGTGGGCGCGCTCTCGATCCGCAAGGTGTTCAAGGAGTACGGCCGGGGCGCGACCGCGAACCGGGTGATCCACGGTGTCGACGCCGAGATCGCCGACGGCGAGTTCATCGTGATCGTCGGGCCTTCGGGCTGCGGCAAGAGCACGCTGCTGCGGATGGTCGCCGGGCTCGAGGAGATCAGCGGCGGCGAGATCGCGATCGGCGGGCGCGTGGTCAACGACGTCGAGCCCTCCGATCGCGACATCGCGATGGTCTTCCAGAACTACGCGCTCTATCCGCACATGAGCGTGTACGACAACATGGCCTATGGCCTGAAGATCGCGAAGGTCCCGAAGGCCGAG
>JBIIPQ010000063.1:0-15830 GCA_044342535.1 Burkholderiaceae bacterium | reverse complement strand
GCCGGCGTCGAGCCGGGCACACCGGGACCTTCGACGCGCCCGCGGACCCTGCGCCTGATCGCCCTCGACCCGTTCGCCGCGGCCGGCGTCACCGCCGCCCTGCTGCCCCAGCCGGCCGAGTCCGGCGCCGGCGGCAGCGGCTCGCCGCTGTTCGACCCCGACGCGGTGTTCCTGTCGCTGGCCGCGATGGAAGCGTTCGGCGCGGCGCCGGGCGACACGCTCGTGCTGCGCGTGGGCCTGGGCACCGTGGCGCTGCGCGTGACTGGCACCGTCCCGGGCGCCGCACCCGGCCAGCGGCTTGCGGTGATGGACCTGGGCAGCGCGCAGTGGCGGCTCGGCTGGCTCGGCAGGCTCTCGCGGATCGACCTCGGCCTGGCCGAAGGCGCCGATGCGGCAGCGGTGCAGCGCGCGGTGTCCGCCCGGCTCGGATCCGATGCCGGCTGGAGCACTCCGGACGCGTCCGAGCAGCGGATGTCGAACGTCTCGCGGGCCTACCGCGTGAACCTGAACGTGCTGGCGCTGGTCGCGCTGTTCACCGGTGCGTTCCTGGTGTTCGCGACGATGGCGCTGTCGGTAGTGCGCCAGCAGGGCGAGCTCGCGCTGCTCGGCGTGCTCGGTGCCTCGCGCCGTGCGCGCCTGGGGGCGGTCCTCGCACAGGGCGCGGTGCTCGGCGCGGCGGGCGCGCTGCTCGGCACGCTCGCCGGCATCGGTCTCGCGGCCGCGCTGCTGGCCGCAGTCGGCGGCGACCTCGGCGGGGGCTACTTCAGCGGCTCGCGGCCGCGCCTGGCGCTGCCGCCGGCCGCGCTCACCGGCTTCGCCGCGCTCGGCCTGGCCGTCGGCCTGCTCGGCGCGCTCGCACCGGCCTGGGCCGCCTCGCGCGCCGCCCCCGCGCGGGCGCTGCGCAGCGGCAGCGCCGAGGACACGCTCGCCGGGCTCGCCCGGGGGCGGCTCGCGCTGGGACTCGCGCTGGCGGGCGCCGCGCTGCTCTCGCTCCCGCCGATCGGCGGCCTGCCGATCCCGGCCTACGGTGCGATCGCCGCGTGGCTGGTCGCGGGCGTCGCCTGCGTGCCGCTGATCACGCAGGCGCTCGGGCGGCTCCTCACCCGCGTCGCCGACCGCAGGCTCTGGCGGCTGCCCGCGGCCTGGCTCGCGACCACGCGGATCGCGCAGTCGCCGGGCACGGTCGCCGCCGGGCTCGCCGGCGTGGTGGCGAGCTTCGCGCTGTCCTCGGCGATGGCGATCATGGTCAGCAGCTTTCGCGTGTCGGTGGCCGACTGGCTCGACTCCGTGCTGCCGGCCGACGTCTACGCGCGGGCCCCGTCGGGGGCCGGCGCCCCGCTCGACCAGGCGCTGCAGCGCGCCATCGCGGCCGCCCCGGGCGTGGTGCGCGCCGAGTTCCTGCGCACCGTCGAGCTCGGCCTCGATGCGGACCGCCCGCCGGTCGCGCTGCTCGTGCGCGACCTCGACGCGCGCCATCCGCAGCACCGGCTGCCACTGACCGGCGAGGCGCTGTCGGCGCCCGCGGGCGCGATCCCCGTCTGGATCTCCGAGCCGATGCTCGACCGGTACCGGATGCGGCCCGGCGACCGCATCGAGCTGCCAGTAGGCACGCCGGTGGCGGGCGCAGCGCCCCGCTTCTTCATCGCGGGCGTCTGGCGCGACTACGCGCGCCAGCACGGCGCGCTCGCGATCGCCGCCGACGACTGGCGCGCACTCGGCGGCGCGCCCGGTGCGTCCGATGTCGCGCTGTGGCTGGCCCCCGGGGCACGACCCGACGCGACCATCGCGGCCATCGCCGCGGCCACCCCCGCGCTCGCCGCGCTCGAGTGGCGCAGCGCCGCCGACATCCGCGCACTCAGCCTGCGGATCTTCGACCGCAGCTTCGCGGTCACCTACGCGCTCGAGGCGATCGCGATCCTGGTCGGTCTGTTCGGCGTGGCCGCCTCCTGCGCCGGCGAGGCGCTGGTGCGGGCCCGCGAGTTCGGCATGCTGCGCCATCTCGGCGTGCGGCGGCGCCAGGTGATGGCGCAGCTCGCGATCGAGTCGGCGATCACCGTCGCCGTCGCGGTCGCCTGGGGCGGCGTGATCGGCGCGGCGATCGGACTGGTGCTGATCGAGCGCGTGAACCCGCAGTCCTTCCACTGGACCATGGACGTGCACTGGCCGCTCGGGCTGCTGGCGGCGAGCGCGGCGACCCTGGTGCTGGCGGCCGTCGCGAGCGCGCTGCTGGCCGCCCGCGGGGCACTCGGCGGCGGGCCGCTGGCAGCGGTGAGGCAGGACTGGTGATGCGGCAGACGCCCGCCCCCGCCCTGACCCTCGCACCGCGGCGACGCCTGCTGCAGGCCCTGTCGGTCGTGGCCGCAGGCCCGGCGCTCGCCACCGAGCCGCCTCGCCCTGCCTTCTCCGAGCCCTTCGCCTGGGACCCGGTGCTGCCCGAGCCGCCGATGCGCTTCCCGGCCGATTTCGGCGCGCATCCCGGCCACCGCACCGAGTGGTGGTACGTCACCGGCTGGATCGAGCGCGAGGGCGCGCCCGACGCCGGATTCCAGCTGACGTTCTTCCGAAGCCGCACCGCGCATCCCGCCGCGAACCCCAGCCGCTTCGCGCCGACCCAGCTGGTGCTGGCCCATGCGGCGCTCGCCCTGCCCGAGCGCGGCCGGCTCCTGCACGCCGAGCGCTCGGCGCGCGCGGGCTTCGAGCTGGCCGGCGCGCAGACCGGCGACACCCGCGTCTGGATCGGTCGCGGCCCGCAGGCCTGGACGCTCGAGCGCGACCCCGCGACCGACCGCTACCACGCCCGCATCGCCACCGCCGACTTCGGCTTCGAGCTGCTGCTCGACCCCGCCGCGCCGCCGCTGCTGCAGGGCGAAGCCGGCTACTCGCGCAAGGGGCCGGGTGCACGGCAGGCGAGCCGCTACTACAGCCGTCCGCAGCTCGGGGTCAGCGGCACCCTGCGGGTCGCGGGCCAGGCCACGCGGATCGCCGGCCAGGCCTGGTTCGACCACGAATGGTCGAGCGAGATCCTCGACGAGCGCACCTCGGGCTGGGACTGGACGGGCCTGAATCTGGACGACGGCGGCGCGCTGATGGCCTTCCGGCTGCGAGGCCGCGACGGGCGCGACACCTGGACCGATGCCACGCTGCGCGAAGGCCGCGACGGCCCCCCTCGCACCGGCCTGAAGCCCACCTTCGAGCCGCTTCGTCACTGGCAGTCGGCCCGGACCGGCGCACGCTGGCCGGTCGCGATGCGGGTGCGCATCGCCGGCCGCGACCTCGAGCTGCGGCCGCTGTTCGACGACCAGGAGATCGACGCGCGCGGCAGCACCGGCACCACCTACTGGGAAGGCGCCGTGACCGCGTTCGAAGGGGGGCGCCGCATCGGCCGCGGCTACCTCGAGCTGACCGGCTACGCGGGGACGCTGCGCCTGTGACCGGCCGAGTCGTTTCCCGAGCTTGCGGTCCGACGCGCGGCGCGCGACAGTACGTCCTCGGACATCGTGTCCGCGCTCGAGGCATCGCCATGACGCCCGCCCCGGTCCTCACCACCCACTCGCTGCTCGCGGTGGGATTCGCGATCCCGCTGCTCTTCGCACCCGCCGACTTCCTCTGGCTGTACGGCGCGAGCCCGGACGACTACGGGATCTACCTCGCCCGCCTCTTCGGCACCGCGCTGGTCGCGATCTCGATCATCACCTGGCTCGCCCGCGAGGCGCCCGAGGGGCTCGCGCTCGATGCGCTGTGTGTCGGCCTGTCGGTCGGCTGCGCGATCGGCTTCATCGTGTCCGCGCACCATCAGCTCACGCATCCGTCGGCCGCGCCGCTCGGCTGGACTACGGTCGGCGTGTTCTCGGGACTGGCCGCCGCCTACGGCGCGCTCTGGCTCGGCCGCGAGTCGCGGCGCGCGCCTGGCGGACTGCAGGCGGGCTAGGCCCGGCGTCCGCCGAACCGCCCGAGCGCCTGCTCGGCGCGCAGGGCCGCCCTCGCCCGCACCGCCTCGGGCAGCCGCCTGACCAGGAACGGGATGCCGAGCATCAGGATCGCGAGGTCGTCGGCCCAGCCGAACAGCAGCGCGACGTCGGGCAGCAGGTCGATCGGGCTCACCGTGTACAGCGCGAGCGCGACGATGCCCGCCTTCACCGCGAACGGCGTGCCGGCATCGCGCAGCGCGTAGAGCAGCACCAGGCCGTCGCGGCCGGCGGTCTTGAGGAACTTCAGCGCTCGAACGGGCCACATCGGGTCGATCCTCCTGGAACGGCGACTTCCTGCAAGATGCGGCCGGTGCGCGCCGACTTCAAGCCGCACCGCGATCGGCCCGCCGTAGGCGCCGTGCTCAGCGCACCAGCTGGTTGATCTCGATGATCGGCAGCAGAACGGCCAGCACGATCAGCAGCACCACCGCGCCCATGATCAGGATGAGCAGCGGCTCGAGCAGGCTGGTGAGCGCGAGCGTGCGCCGCTCGACCTCGGAGGACAGCGTCGTCGCGGTGCGTTCGAGCATGTCGGGCAGCTCGCCGGTGGCCTCGCCGCTGGCGATCATGTGGATCATCACCGGCGGGAACTGGCCGCCCGCGGCGAGCGCCCGCGACAGCGTCGAGCCCTCGCGCACGCGCGAGATCGCGTCGTCGACGTTGCCGCGCAGCGCGTCGTTGGTCAGCGTCTGGGCGCCGGCGTCCAGCGCGCGGATCAGCGGCACCCCGCTGGCCGTCAGGATGGCGAGCGTCGATGCGAAGCGCGAGGTGTTCAGGCCGCGGATCAGGCGCCCGAAGAGCGGCGCGCGCAGCAGCCGCTGGTGCCAGGACAGGCGCAGCGTCGGGCTCTTGAGCAGCGTGCGCGCCCCGAATGCCGCGCCGACCGCCAGCAGCGCCACCGCCCAGCCCCAGTTCCGCACGAACGCCGACAGCTCGATCAGGATGACGGTCAGCAGCGGCAGCTTCTGCTTGGTCTGCGCGAACACGCCCACCACCTGCGGCACCACGTAGGTCAGCAGCGCGATGATCACGGCGATCGCGACCAGCGTGACGATCGCCGGATAGGTGAAGGCGAGCTTGACGCGCTGCGTGAGCGCGGTGCGCGACTCGACGTAGTCCGCCAGCCGCGACATCACCAGCGCCAGATCTCCGGACTGCTCGCCGGCGGCGACCAGCGCCCGATAGACGTCCGGGAAGTCGCGCGGGAACTTGGCCATCGCGGCGGCCAGCGTCTGGCCGGCCACGACCTCGCTGCGCACCGCGGCGAACCGGTCGCGCACCAGCGGCCGCTCGGCCTGCTCGACGATCGCCGCGAGCGCACGCTCGAGCGGCAGCCGCGCCGACAGCAGGCTCGCCAGCTGCCGCGTGGCCATCGCGAGCTCGGCATCGGCCAGGCGCCCGCCGAAGGTCACCGTGCCGGCGGCCGCCGGCTTGTCGTCGACTGCGGCGAGCTGGATCGGGGTCAGGCCGCGATCGCGCAGCACGCCGCGCGCCTGCTTGGCGCTGTCGGCATCGACGATGCCCCGCTCGATGCGGCCGGCGGGGGTCGCGGCCTCGAAGCGGAAGGCGGGCATCAGTCTCGGGTCACGCGCACCACCTCGTCGACCGAGGTGATGCCGGCCTGGATCCAGCGCTGCCCGTCGTCGCGCATGGTCTGCATGCCGTTGCGGATCGCCGCCGCGCGCAGCTCGCCTTCGCCCGCGTTCCGGTGCACCAGCGCCCGCAGCTCGTCGTCGATCGACAGCAGCTCGTAGATGCCGGTACGCCCGGCATAGCCGGTCTTGTTGCACGCCAGGCAGCCGACTGCGCGCCAGCCCTTGGTGACCGGGTCGGGCTGGCGGCACTGCGGGCACAGCTTGCGAACGAGGCGCTGCGCGCCGATCCCCAGCAGCGACGAGGACAGCAGGAAGGGCTCGACACCCATGTCGATCAGCCGCGTCACCGCCGACACCGCATCGTTGGTGTGCAGCGTGGCCAGCACCAGGTGACCGGTCAGCGAGGCCTGCACCGCGATCTGCGCGGTCTCGAGGTCGCGGATCTCGCCGATCATGATGACGTCGGGGTCCTGGCGCAGGATCGAGCGCAGCGCCTTCGCGAAGGTCATGTCGATCCGCGCGTTGACCTGGGTCTGCCCGATGCCCTCGAGGTCGTACTCGATCGGGTCCTCGACGGTCATCACGTTGGTGGTGGTCGAGTCGATCCGGGCGAGCGCCGAATAGAGCGTGGTGGTCTTGCCCGAACCGGTCGGCCCGGTGACCAGCACGATGCCGTGCGGCTGGCGGACCAGGCGGTCGAACTCGCCGAGCGTGCCCGGCGCCATGCCGAGCTTGCCGAGGTCCAGGCGCCCCGCGTCCTTCTCGAGCAGACGCAGCACCGCGCGCTCGCCGTGGCCGGTGGGCAGCGTCGAGACCCGGACGTCGACCGGCCGCCCGCCGATGCGCAGCGTGATGCGGCCGTCCTGGGGCAGGCGCTTCTCGGCGATGTCGAGCTGCGCCATGATCTTGATGCGCGACACCAGCGCGGCATGCAGCTCGCGCCGCGGCCGCACCACGTCGCGCAGCGCGCCGTCGACCCGGAAGCGGACCATCGAATACGACTCGAAGGGCTCGATGTGGATGTCGGAGGCGCCGTCGCGCGCGGCCTGCGTGAGCAGCGCGTTGATCATCCGGATGATCGGCGCATCGTCCTCGGTCTCGAGCAGGTCCTCGATCTTCGGGATGTCCTGCAGCAGCCGCGACAGGTCGAGGTCGCTCTCGACCTCGTCGACCACCGAGGCCGCCGAGCCCTCCTGCTGCGAGTAGGCCCGAGCGATCGCGGCGGCCAGCTCCGGCCCGGGCTTGCGCACCGGCACCACCCGCAGCGGCAGGTTGCGCGACAGCTCCGCCAGCGCATGCACGGGCGTGGCGTCGCCGATCCAGACCTCGATCGCGTCGCCCGACACGCCCGAGACCAGCAGCTGGTTCTGCCGGGCGTAACCGTAGGGCACGTAGCGCGAAGGCGAGACCTGGCTCATCGGCGTGTCGGCCTCAGTTGGCGTTCTGCGCGTCCGGCCCGGAGAGCCGACGCGGTATCACGATCTCGTTCGGTGCCGTCTGCACGATGCCGTTGCCCAGGGGCTTGCCGTCGGGCCCCATCGGCACGATGCCCGACTGCGGGGCACCGCCCGACTGCGGCATCGGGGCGCCCGGACGCTGCTCGACCGCAGGCGCCTGTCCCGGCACGACCGGTTGGCCGGGTGCGCCCGGCGCCGGGTTGCCCGCCCCCTGCACCGGCGCGGTCCGCGGCGCGACCGACCGCCAGCGGTCGGGCAGCACCTCGTTGATCGCGGGCGCCAGGCCCGGCGGCATCACGCCGGGCTGGCCCGGCCGCGGCGGCATCGGCGACATCGCCGGCGGCTGCAGGCCGCGCTCGGGCATCAGCTCGCTACCCGGCACGATCGGCTCGCCACGCAGCTGGCGGATGTAGTCGTAGCGGTCCGCGGTCACGTTGTACGACGAGTCGGCGCTGCGCAGCACGACCGGACGCAGGAACACCATCAGGTTGGTCTTCACGCGCTTGCGGTTGTCGTAGCGGAAGAGGTTGCCGAGGATCGGGATCCGGCCCAGCCCGGGCACCATGCTCACGCCGCCCTCGAGCCGCTCCTCGATCAGGCCGCCGAGCACCACCACCTGACCGTCGTCGACCAGCACGTTCGACTCGATCGCCCGCTTGTTGGTGATCAGGCCGGCCGCCAGCGTCGCATCCTGCACGCTCGAGACCTCCTGGAAGATCTGCATGCGCACCGTGCCGCCCTCGGCGACCTGCGGGCGCACCCGCAGCGTCGTGCCGACGTCGCGCCGCTCGATCGTCTGGAAGGGGTTCACCGCGCCGCCGGCCGCGCCGGTCGAGGAGAACGAGCCGGTGATGAACGGGACGTTCTGGCCGATGATGATCCGCGCCTCCTCGTTGTCGAGGGTGACGAGGTTCGGCGTCGCGAGGATGTTCGCACCGCTCTCGGTCTCCAGCGCCCGCGCCAGCACCCCGAGGTTGATCGCGGTGCCCGCGGCCGTCGAGCCGAGGATCGGCTTGCTCGACACCACGCCGACGTTCAGGCCTCGCCCGACGCCGAGGATGTTGGTCGTCGCGTCCAGGATGTTGCTGCCGGAGCCCCGCGCCGGCAGGTTGGTGCCGCCGATGGTGCTGGTGCCCTGGGAGAGGAACTGCCACTGCAGGCCGAGCTCGATCGAGCGGTCGGCCGAGACCTCGACGATCAGCGACTCGATGTAGACCTGGACTCGGCGCGCATCGAGCTTGTCGATGACCGAACGCAGGTTGCGGTAGATCGGCTCGGGGGCGGTGATGATCAGCGAATTGGTCGACGGATCGGCCGCGATCACCGCGCCGCCGGCGGCGACCGTGGTCACGCCGCCCTGCTGGGCACCCTGGCCGAGCGCCGAGGTGGCTGGGGAGTTCGCGCCCGCCGGGCCGCCGAGCCCGGTGACCGGGCTGTTCGCGGTGGAGGTGCCGGCGCCGAAGCCGCCCGCGCCGAAGCCGCCCTGCTGTTGGCCCGACTGGCCGAACGCACCGCCCTGCCCGCCCCCTCCGCCGTCGCCGACCAGCACGCCGCGCAGCACCTGCACCAGCCGGGTCGCCTCGGCATTGCGCAGGTAGACCACCCGGATGTTGCCCGGTTCGCTCGACGGCTGGTCGAGCCGGTTGATCAGCGTCTTGGCGAGGTTCATCCGCGCCGGACTCGAGGAGCGGATGAGGATGGAGTTGATCCGCGTGTCGGCGAGCACCGAGACCCGCTGTCCCGGATCGGTGGTGGCGCCGGGCGCGCCGCCCCCGCCGGCACGCGCCTGGTCGTCGAGCAGCCGCGAGACCTGCAGCGCGACGTCGCTCGCCAGCGCGTGCCTCATGCTCACCACCTCGACCTCGCCGGCCGCGGGGCTGTCGAGCGTCGCGATGATCCGTGCCAGGCGCTGCAGGTTGGCCGCGTAGTCGGTGATGACCAGCTGGTTGTTGTTCGGATACGCGACGATGGTGTTGTTCGGCGAGATCAGCGGGCGCAGCACCGGCACGAGGTTGCTCGCCGACTCGTAGGTCAGCCGGAAGATCTGCGTGACCACGTTGTCGCCACCGCTCGGGCCGGAGCGTCCGGCAGTGACCGGACCCGACTGCAGCTTGGCGTCGGCCTCGGGGACCACGCGGGCGATCCCGCCGGTCTCGACGATCGCGAAGCCCTGCAGGCGCAACGAGGACTGCAGCAGCTCGTACGCCACCGAGGGCGGTACCGGACGCGGTGTCTCGAGGGTCAGCTTGCCGCGCACGCGCGGATCGATGATGAAGGTCCGGTTCAGAAGGTGCCCGAAGGCGCCGACCACCGAATCGATGTCCGCGTCCTTGAAGTTCAGCGTGATGGGGGCGTTGGCCGCAGGCCGGGCGGCCGGCGCGGATTGCGCCGTCGCGGTCCCGGTGAACTGCACGAGCACGAGCGCGCCCAGCACCAGGCCGGGCACCAAGACGTGCACGAACCGGGCCGGCATCCGCCGCAGCAGCTGAACGAGACGCAAGGCTCAGGCTCCTATCTTGATGATCGTGCGCTCGCCGTCGCGGCGGCCCAACAGCCCGAGCAGGGACTGCAGCCTCACCCGCTCCGGCCCTTCGGCCAACGCCTCGGCGGTGAACCTCAATCCCGATCTGGCATCCCAGCTGCCGCTGCCTTCCAGGCGCAACGGCCCCGAGAGTGTATTCATCCTGACCTGCGCCTGCGCGCCCGATCCGATCACCTCGATGCGATACGCGCCGAGCGGCCGCACTGGGGTGAGCGCCGAGGCGGCCTGCTGGAGCTCGATCGTGGCACGACCGTCGAACCGCCCGCTGCGCAGGGTCACGCTGTCCCAGGACAAGGTCAACGCACCGGTCGGACGAATTGTATTCCACGGCGACCCGAGCCGATCGAGCGCGACCGGAGGAAAGCTCAGCGATCCGGGCGTGGCGCGCAGCTCGCCGATGCGGCCGGTCAGCAGGACCGGCTCGCGCATGCTGTCGTGCTCGACCCGCGCATCGAGCACACCGACCAGCAGCGGCCAGGCCGAGACCCGCCAACCGAAGGTGCCCGGCAGCACGACGCCGGGCACGGTGGCCGTCGCGACGCGCTCACCGCCCGCCTCGACGACGTCGGCCAGCACGATGCGCCCGCGCCCCTGCCAGACGGTCCCGACCGCATCGGCCAGCCGCACGCGGCCCTGCGTGGCGCGCGCCAGCGCCAGGTCGGCGAAGCTCGCCGGCGCCTGCGTGAGGACGACCGAGAGCGCGGCGAGCAGCCCGCAGGCCGCCATCGCGATGCGCCAGCCGAGGCCGGGACGATCGCCGGCCTGCGCCCGGGCGCGTCGGCTTGACAGGACGGGAGCGAGCCGGGGCCGGATCACGGGCCGCGCTTCTGCGCCTCGAGGGTCAGTCGTGCGCTGACCATCCCCGGAGCGGTCTCGCGCTCGACGGCGACGTCGACCGCGCGCAGCCGCGTCTCGCGCAGCGCACCGTCGAACCACACGACCCAGGACGCGAAGGGCACGCCCTTGAAGCGCAGGTCGATCAGGTCACCCGCGACGGTGATCTGCGAGACCGCGCCCTTGAGCCCGGCGGCTTCGATCGACTGCTCGAGGGCGACCTTGAGCTGCGCCGGCGTGTCCACGCCCTGCGGCGCCTGGCTCGAGAGCCGGCGCGCCTCGGCCGCCAGGCCCTCCATCTGCGCGAGCTGACCGCGCAGCGTGGGCAGCTCGGCGGCGAGCTTCTTGCGCCCGATCCAGGCCGGCTCGAACGCCAGCAGCCAGGCGAGCAGCAGCACGAGCAGGCCGCCGCCGATCCCGACGATGCGGCGCTCGCGCGGCTGCAGCGCGGCCCAGCGGCGCATGCCCTGCTCGAACACCTCGCCGACCCCGCTCATGTCTGGAGCCCGACGGTGGCCGTCGGATCCCGCTCGTTGTCGAACTGCAGCTTCAGGCCGGCGCGGGCGCACTGCTCGCGCAGCTGCTCGCGCACGGCACGGCCGTCGACGCGCTGCGGCTGGAAGCGGACCTTGAGCCGCCCCTCGCGATACTCGACGCCCGCCAGCACGTCGATGCCGCTGCTGCCCAGCGCCTGGGCGAAGCGCGCCAGCAGCGGCGCCATGTCCTCGGGCCCCGACTGCCCGCTGCCCGCGCGCAGCGTGGCGACCTGGCGGCTCATCTGCAGCACCGGATCGACCACCACCTGCGCCTGCGGGAAGGCGCCCCTGAAGGTGCTCTCGAGCGACCGACGGATGGCGTCCTTCTCGCGGGCCATCTGCGCCCAGTGCAGGTTCAGTCCGACCAGCCCCGCCACGACGCAGGCCACGGCCAGCGCCGCCGGCACGCGCCAGGCACGCGGATCGAACGAGGCCATCATGCGCCGGCCCGCGGCCGCCCGGCCGGCGAGCAGGTCGATGCCGCCCTCGGCCGGCGCGGCGAGCCCCGAGACGCGCACCGTCAGCCCGAGCCGCGACGCCGCACGCTCGAGCGACGGCCCCCAGGAGGCATCGTCGACGAAGGCCTCGATCGCCTCGGGGCGCAGCTCGGTGGCGAGCACGGTCTCGACGGCAGCCACGACCGCCTCGGTCCGGAAGTCGGGGTCCTCGCCGGCGATCCAGCCGATGCCGGCGGATTCGCCGGTGCGCAGCGCCAGCCCCCCGTGCACGCAGGCGAGCGACCAGGCCGGCGGCGACCACGGCAGCGCCAGCTGGGCGCACCAGGCGGCCCGCACGCGCATGCCGCGGCGCTCGAACGCGCCGACGGTGAACTCGAGCCATTCGCGGTCGAGCACCGCGACGAGCCTGCGCCCCTCGCCGAGCACGGGCCCGGCGACGATCGCGCAGGCCGATGCATCCTGCAGCAGCGCGTCCTCGACGACATTGGGCAGCGCCTGGGCGAGCCGCGTGCCGGTCAGGGCCGGCACCTGCGGCATGAGCAGCACGACGTCGCGAGGATCGAACACCAGACGCACCTGGCTCGTGCCCTGCAGCCCGTCGAGCGACACCCGCTCGATGCGCCCGCTGGCCAGCCCGCCGCCGCGGATCGCGAGCAGCCTCGCCTCGGTGCCGAAGGCCCGCTCGCCCTCGCTGCGCGGCGGCAGCCAGACGACGGCCTCGCCCCGCTTCAGAGGCGCAGCTGCCATATCACTTCCACGTCGTTGTTCTTTCTCTGCAGCAAGGTTTCGGTCTGGGATTCGACGCGGTCGTAGCGTATCACCCCGCTCACGAGGAAGAAGCTCGAGCCGACCGACAGCAGGGCCGGATCGAGGGTCACGTTGCTGCCGAACGCCGTTTGCGCCATCGCGAGGTCGGTGAACGGCGCACGTTCGCGGTTCGCTATGACGCGACGCGCGCCGGCCACGTCGAGATTCTCGATCGCGGCGGCCAGCACCTCGGGCCCTGCGGTGTTCAGGTTGATGCGGGTGGTGTTCGAGGGCAGCACGATCGCATGCGCCTGGAGCACCGCGACGACCGACGGGTCGAGGTTGGGCACGTCGAGCAGGTCGGCGAGCCGGGTCAGCGGCGCCCGCTGGGCCGGCGTCACCTTGCCGTCGGGGGCGATGGTGTCGGACGCCTGCACGACCCGGGCGACGATCGGATCGGCCGCGGACTCGGGCTTGCCGAGCAGGGACAGCAGCTTGCGCAGCGCCTTGACCTGGGGGGCCGAGGCCGCGCCGCGCCCGTCGACCAGCGCCGACAGGTTGAAGCGCGCCTGGGCATCGTAGATCTGGCCGGCGAGCAACGCGGCGCGCGTCGAGCCCTCGTCGAGCTTGGCGCCCGCGGTGACGGTCTCGTCCATCCGGGTGTCGAGCACCGGCACCGCCCAGGCTTCGCCGAGGTGATCGACGGTACCGGTGGCACGCGCGTCGGCGCGCAGGATCACCTTGGCCCAGTCGAGCGCCGCACGCTCGATCCAGCGCGCCTGCGCGAGCGCCAGCCGGTTCTCGACCGAGCGCACCGCGACGTGCTGGCGCCAGAACAGGCTGGAGACCACGACCGCGGCGAGCGTCACCACCAGCATCGCCGTGATGATCGCGGCGCCGCGCTGGTTCACGCGGGACGCGCGCGGGGCTGTGGGTCGCGGGTTCAATCGGTCACCGGCAGGATGCGCTGCATCACGCGGCCGTCGGTCCGGACCACCCGCACCAGCAGCCCGGTCACGCGGGGGATCGTGGTCCCAGGGGTCGGTGTGGTCCCGGTGCCGCCCGCCGCCGTATCCATGCCGCCGCGCAGCTGGCCGGCGAGCGACTCGGCCGCGATCCAGCCCTGCCCCGCGACCCAGCCCTGCATCTGCAGCGACGCGACGCCGATCAGCACCGGCTGCCAGATCAGACCGCCGGCGCCCGCCTCGGCGCCCGCCTGTCCGCCGCCCGCCGGCCCCGAGCCCGCTCCGAAACCCGGGGGCGGCGCCGCACCAGCCGCCCCTCCCGCGCCGGGCACCGCACTCCACGCGCCGAAGCCGCGCTCGATGCGCCCGTCGCGCAGCCGCCAGGCGACCCGCTGCAGTTGTGTCGCCTCGGTCGCCGCACCCGATTCGCGCAGCAGCTCGAGCGTCGCGACCGCCTGCTCGCCCGAGACCGTGAAGCCGATCGAGGGTGTTTGCAGCTTCAGCAGCCGCACCGGCCAGGACCGACGCAGGTCCTCGTCGAGCTGCGAGAAGGCGACCATCAGCGCACGCAGTTCATCCGAGGACGCGACGATCTGCCGCCGCGAGGCCAGCACCGCATCGAGCCCGCGCCAGGACAGCACCGCGAGCACCGCCAGCAGCGCGGCCGCGATCAGCAGCTCGATCAGCGTGAAGCCGCGTGCGCCACGCCCGGCTCGACGGCCTGCGATGCGCGCGGTGCGCGGGCTCACTGAGGCCTCGCCGTGGTGGCGAAGCCGACGAGCCGCGCCAGGCGCACCCGCTGCCCCTCGATCGGGAACACGCTGACCTCGATGCGGCGGAACTGCGCGTTGGGGGTGGCGAAGACCTCCTCCTCGCAGTTCATCCGGGCCTCGGCCTGCGAGCAGTCGTACGCGCGGCGCCCGAGCGCCGGCCACTCGTTCTCGACGCGAATCTGCGCAAGCCGGTTCTCGGCACTCCATTGCGCGAGCGTGCGCTGCCTCAGGTCGTACGCGCTGGTGGCCATCGAGCCGACCGCCCGCAGCGATGCGATCAGGGCCACCGCGACGATGGTGAGCGCGACCAGCACCTCGACCAGCGTGAAGCCGCGTGCCGCGGAGCCGTGCCGGGCCTCACTCGGGGACTTCAAAGCTGCCCAGCCCGTTGGCGACGATGACGACCGTAGCGCCCTGCCGCTGCAGCACGACCCGGTAGGGCGGCTCGACCAGGTCGCGCCCGAAGTCCAGCGAGCGCCGTCCGTCGGCCCGCTCCACGAGCAGGCGGGTCTCGGTCGGCCAGGGGCGCGCGCGCAGATCGCCGTCGTCGGTGATCGGGCGCCACTGGCGGTCCTTGTAGATGAGGAACCGATAGCCCTCGGAGGCGCTCTCGAAGCGGATCGGCGCGCCCCGCAGCTGCGACTCCTCGCGGGCGAGCGACAGCAGTTGCGCGAGCCGCTCGGCGTCGAAGCGCAGCGCGCGCTCCGGATTGGGCGAGCCCGAGACGGCGACCATGCCGATCAGCACCACCGCGACCAGCAGCGCCACCAGCAGCTCGATCAGCGTGAAGCCGCGCTGCGCGAGCGGGACGGGCCCGGTCTGGCGCGCGCTCTCGGGACGGCGCCCGCGCTCGGCGCAGCCGGCGAAGGGGTCCGGCCCGCTCAGAGGTCCCACGAGCCGATGTCGGCCTCGACGCCCGTGCCGCCGGACTGGCCGTCCGAGCCGAAGCTGAACACGTCGATCTCGCCTCGCACGCCCGGGTTCAGGTACTGGTAGGGCTTGCCCCAGGGGTCGTTGGGCACCTTGTCGAGGTAGGACTTCCAGTTGTTCGGCACCGGGCCGCTGGTCGGCCGCACCGCGAGCGACTGCAGCCCCTGCTCGGTCGTCGGATACCGCGAGTTGTCGAGGCGATACAGCTTGAGCGCCTGCATGACCTGAGCGATGTCCTGTTTGGCAGCGACCACGCGAGCCTCGTCAGGCCGGCTCATGACCCGCGGCACGACCAGTGCGGCCAGCACGCCGAGAATCATGATGACGACCATCAGCTCGATCAGCGTGAAGCCGCGCGCCCGCGCGGCCTCGCGTCCGCGGCGACCCGACTCCGACCCGACTGCGATCCGCCATCCCGTATGCATCGTTCGTCCGCTCCGCCTCGACCCCATGGCCGTTGCGGCTATGATACCAGCGGCCTCCGGGCGCCCTACCCGGGATGCGCCTCGCCGATCGGCCCGACTCGACCATGCGCCTGCGCCTTCCCATCGCCCGTATCGCCTCGGTGCTGCTGTTCGCAGCCCTGTGCGCGATCGTGGCCGGCTGGGCGCTGCAGCTGCTCGCCCCGCGCGCGCCCGTCGCACCGGCCGGTGCCGTCGCGCAGGTGCAGGGCCCGCCCGACCTGTCGGCCGCCGGCCAGCTGTTCGGCGGCGTGCCGCGCGCGCTGGACGCGCAGGCGCAGGCCGCGCCCTCCAACATCCAGGTCTCCGGCGTGCTCGCCTCGGGCTCGCGCGGCGTCGCGCTGCTCGCGATCGACGGCCGTCCGGCCAAGCCCTTCGCCGTCGGCGAGCCGGTGTCAGACGGCATGACCGTGCGCTCCATCACCGGCGACACCGTCGAGCTCGACCGCGGCGCGGGCGGCCTGCCGATGCGCCTGCCCGCCCCGGCGCGCGGCTCGATCGCCGTGCTGACCAGCGGCCCACAGCGCTCGGGCGGCAACGCGAACGTGCCGCCGGTCTCGCTGC
>JBIIPQ010000312.1:0-5369 GCA_044342535.1 Burkholderiaceae bacterium | reverse complement strand
GCGCGACCCGGTCGCCATGGCGCACGCCGAGCGCGGCGAAGCCGTTCGCGTAGCGGTTGGTCATCCGCTCGAGCTCGGCGTAGCACCAGTCGCGGCCCTGCCAGCGCAGGAAGATGCGCTCGGGGATCCGTGCGGCCTTCTCGGCGATGACCCGGCCGATCGTGCGCTCGTGCAGGGGGAAGTCGCGCATCGTCGTGCCCATCGTGGTTCCGTCGTCGGGGGCGATGATGTTCGAACGGCGCAGGCGTGACAACCGCGGGCGAGGGCCGGTCGCCGTTGCGACGGATCGGTCCATTCTGCTTTGCCGGCGGCGCGTCGCGCCCGCATGCGGTGCCGTGCGACACTTTCGGGCCCGCGCCCGCCGCCGGCGGTCCATCCCCCCAGGCCCGAGATGTCCGTTCCGCTTCCCGCTCCGACGAGCCGCCGCGCCGCCATCCTCGGCTGGGGCGCCGTCCCGGTCGGCGCCTGGCAGAAGTCGGCCACCGGCGACGCGGTGCTCGAGCACGAGCTCGCGGTCGACGTCGTGCTCGATGCGATGGCGATGGCCGGACTCGGCAAGGAGTCGATCGACGGCGTGGCCGTCGCCCATCCCGGCGACCACACGAAGCAGGGCTATTTCCATACGTTCCTCGTCTCGCACCTGGGCATCCGCGCCAGCGCGACCGTCGTGCAGGTGCTGGGCAACGGCATGACCGGCGGCCATGCGTTCGACACCGCGGTGCACCAGGTGACCTCCGGGCAGGCCGACTGCATGCTCGCGCTCGGCGTGCACTTCGAGACCGCCGTGCCCACCGCGCGCCACCTCGACTACAGCATCCGCCTCACCGGTGACGTCGACTTCCAGTCGGTGTTCGGGGCGGTGCCGATCGCCTGGTACGCGATGGACGCGCAGCGCTACCTTCACGAGCACCGCGTGCCGCGCGCGGTGCTGGCCTCGGTCGCGGTGAAGAACCGGGCGCACGCGCTGCACAACCCGCTGGCCCAGTACCGCACGCCGATCACCGTCGAGGACGTGCTGGCCGCGCGCCCGATCGTCGAGCCGCTCGGCCTGCTGGAGGTGCCGGGCCGCGCCGACGGCGCGGTCGCGCTGGTCGTCGTGTCCGAGGACATCGCGCGCGCGAGCGGCCGGCCCTACGTGGTGGTGCGCGGCCGCGGGTTCGAGCACGAGGGCCTGCACCAGCTGTCGGACCGCGCGGGCGCCGACGCGCTCGACTACGGCACGCTGCGGCTCGCGTCGCGCCGCGCGCTGGACGCGGCGGGCATCGCCCTCTCCGATGTCTCGGCCTTCCAGCTCTACGCACCGTGCACGATCGTCGAGGTGCTGGCGACCGAGGCGCTCGGGCTGTTCCCGCGCGGGCAGGGCGCCGCCGCGGCCGCCGACGGCCGCACGCGCGCCGATGGCGCGTTCCCGGTCAACACCTGCGGCGGCTGCCTGTCGCGCGGCCATCCGCCCGAGGCGACGCCGCTCTACGACGTGGTCGAGGCGGTGCTGCAGGCGAGCGGGCAGGCCGGGCCCCGCCAGGCCGCGCGCGGCCCGATCACCCTGACCGTCTGCGAACTCGGCAAGTACAACGCCGCGCTGGTCCATGTGCTCGAGGCCGTCCGATGAACGTGCTGCCCGAGCTCCGGATGCCGGGCCCGCGGCCGTTCCCGCCCCGTGTCTCGGCCTTCACGCGGCCGTTCTGGGACGCGCTCGAGGCGGGCACGATGCGCTCGACCCGCTGCGACGCCTGCGGGCTGCTCGGCTTTCCGCCGCGCAACCTGTGCCGGGCCTGCTGGAGCCGGTCTGTCTCGTGGACCGACCTCGCACCCGCCGGCGTGCTGTACAGCTTCACTCGCGTGCACGTGGCGCCCGCCGCGTTCCGCGCCGACGCACCTTATGCCATCGGCCTGGTGGACCTCGACGACGGCGTACGCCTGATGTGCCGGATGGTCGGTGCGGTCGAGGCCGCCGACATCGGCGCGCGCATCGGGCTGCTGGTGCTGCGCTACGAGGACGGCGCGCTGTTCGGCGCGCGCATGACACACTCGCCGTCGACGACCCGATCCGATTGGCAGACCGATCCGCAATCCGACCCCAGGAGCCCCGCATGAGCGACACCAACGAGTACATCCCGCCCAAGGTCTGGACCTGGAACAAGGCCAGCGGCGGGCGCTTCGCGAACATCAACCGCCCGATCGCCGGACCCACCCACGACAAGGAGCTGCCCGTCGGCCGCCATCCGATGCAGCTCTACTCGCTCGGCACGCCCAACGGCCAGAAGGTCACGATCATGCTCGAGGAACTGCTCGCGCTCGGCCACGCCGGCGCCGAGTACGACGCGTGGCTGATCCGGATCAACGAGGGCGACCAGTTCGGCAGCGGCTTCGTCGCCGCCAACCCGAACTCCAAGATCCCCGCGCTCGTCGACCGCAGCGGCCCGGAGCCGGTGCGGGTGTTCGAGTCCGGCGCGATCCTGATGCACCTGGCCGAGACCTTCGGCGCCCTGCTGCCGAAGGCCGGACCCGCCCGCGCGGAATGCCTGTCGTGGCTGTTCTGGCAGATGGGCAGCGCGCCCTATCTGGGCGGCGGCCTGGGGCACTTCTACGCCTACGCGCCGATGAAGATCGAGTACGCCATCGATCGGTTCGCGATGGAGACCAAGCGCCAGCTCGACGTCCTCGACCGGCGCCTCGCCGAGAGCGCGTTCCTGGGCGGCGCCGACTACACCATCGCCGACATCGCCGTCTGGCCCTGGTACGGCGGGCTGGTCAAGGGCCTGCTCTACGGGGCGGGCGAGTTCCTGTCGGTCCACGAGTACACGAACGTCGTGCGCTGGGCCGACCAGATCGGCGCGCGGCCGGCGGTGCGGCGCGGGCGGATCGTCAACCGGGTGATGGGCGACCCGGCCGCGCAGCTGCGCGAGCGCCATGAGGCGAGCGACTTCGACACGAAGACGCAGGACAAGCTCGACGCGCAGGCCGCCGCCAAGACCGGCGGCGCCGGCTGAGCGTCGGCAGGTCGCGACCATGAAGGTCGTCGTCCTCGGGGCCGGGGCCGTCGGCTGCTACGTCGGCGGCCTGCTGTCGCTCGCCGGCTTCGAGGTCGTGTTCGCGGTGAGGCCCGCCGCGCGGGAGGCCATCGCGGCGCGCGGCGTGCGGCTGTGCGGGCCACGCGGCGACTTCCACGCGGCCGGGGTCGGCGCGATCGTCCGGCCCGAGGAGGCCCCCGGCGTCGATCTGGTGCTGTCCTGCGTGAAGCTGTACGACGCGCGGTCCTCGGCCGAGGCCTGGCGCCCGATGCTCGAATCGGCCGCCGCCGTCGTCTGCCTGCAGAACGGGGTCGACGGCGTCGCGCGCGTGCAGGCCGGCGCGCCGCACGCGCGCTGCTGGGGCGGGCTCGCGCTCGTGGCGGGGCGGCTGCGCGAGCCCGGCGTCGTCGACTACCTGTCGGACATGTCCTCGATCGTCTTCGGCGGGCCGGGCGCATCGTCCGATCCGGTGCTCGCGGCCTTCGTGGCGCAGGTCCGCGCCGCGGCCCTGCCCACGCCCTTCGTGGCCACCCGGGTCGAGGACATCGCCCGGCCGCAGTGGACCAAGTTCCTCGCGCTGGCGACCAACGCCGCGCTGACCTGCCTGACCCGCTCGCCGGCCGGCGTCGTCTATCGCGACGCGGCGCTGCTGGCGCTCGCGCGTCGCTCGATCGGCGAGGTGCTCGCGGTCGCGCGTGCCGAGGGCGTGCCGCTCGAGAGCGCCGACGCCGAGGCCGCGCTCGCGATGCTGCGCGGGCTGCCCGCCGACATGGTCGCCTCGATGTTTCACGACCTCGTCGCCGGCCGCCGGCTCGAGCTCGACGGGCTGAGCGGCACCGTCGCGCGGCTCGGCCGCGTCCACGGCATCCCGACGCCCTTCCACGACTTCGCCTGGGCGTGCCTCAGGCCGCACGCCGACGGGCACCGGAGCTGACATGCGACTCGAGGACCTCTGCGACTCCGCCGAGGAGGTGCAGGCCCGGCGCGACCTGGCCTGCGCCTACCGGCTGTTCGACCATCTCGGCTGGCACGAGATGATCTACAACCACATCACCGTGCGCGTGCCCGGCACCGAGGACCAGTTCCTCATCAATCCGTTCGGGCTGATGTACCGCGAGGTCAAGGCCTCGAACCTGGTCCGCATCGACGTCGACGGCACCATCGTCCGTCCCTCCGAGCATCCGGTGAATCCGGCCGGCTTCGTCGTGCACTCGGCCATCCATCGCGCGCGCGCCGATGCGCACGCGGTCGCGCACACCCACACCACCGCGGGCCAGGCGGTCGCCTGCCAGGAGCAGGGCCTGCTGCCGCTCAGCTTCACCGCGATGTTCTTCACCGAGCGCATCGCGTACCACGACTTCGAGGGCATCACGCTCGACCTCGACGAGCGCGAGCGGCTCGCGCGCGACCTGGGCGATTGCCGCGTGATGATCCTGCGCAACCACGGGCTGCTCGCCTGCGGGCCGAGCATCGCCGACGCCTTCGTCGACCTGTACCAGCTGCAGCGCGCCTGCGAGGTGCAGGTCGCCGCGCAGGCCGGGGGCGCGGCGCTGCGCCTGCCGCCGCTCGATGTCGCCCGGCGCAGCGCCCGCCAGCACGATGCCGCGTACGCGAAGGGCGTCGAGGCCAAGCTGCTGTTCGGCGCGATGACGCGCTGGATGATCGACAAGGACCCGTCGTTCCTCGAGTAGTCGACCGGGGACCCCGGGCGAAGCCCGGGGTGCGGGCCTCGGAGGAAGCGACGGCCTGCAGGGCAGCGGCGCCGCGCGCCAACCTTAGCGTGCGGTCCCCGACCAAGCGGAAGACTAAGCCTCCGACACCTGCACCAGCCGCTTCCCGATCGCCTCCCCCTTCATCATGCTGATCAGCGCCGCCGG
Organism: Burkholderiaceae bacterium; assembly: GCA_044342535.1. Classification (GTDB taxonomy): domain Bacteria; phylum Pseudomonadota; class Gammaproteobacteria; order Burkholderiales; family Burkholderiaceae_E; genus UBA4615. The sequence continues at coordinate 481 of JBIIPQ010000312.1, read as the reverse complement.
CGCCCGCTCGATCCCGTTCACGATGTCCTCGTGGAAGACCAGGCTGCCGTCGCGCAGCCAGGGCGCCACGCGGGCCTGGTAGGCCGGCAGCTGGTGGACGTGGTCGTAGATGATGAAGCCGGTCATCGCGATGCGCTTGCTCACCATCAGCGGCATGCCGCGGATGCCCGGATCCACCGTCGCGTTGTACGCCGAGATCATCCCGCACAGCGGGAAGCGTGCGCCGACGTTCGCGTGGCGCAGCGCCGCCTCGAGCGTCGCGCCGCCGACGTTGTCGAAGTAGACGTCGATGCCGCGCGGGCAGTGCTCGCGGAGCGCCTCGTCCAGGTCGAGCGCCTTGTAGTCGAAGGCCGCATCGAAGCCGCAGCGCTCGCGCACGTAGGCCACCTTGTCGGCGCCGCCGGCCGAGCCCACGACCCGCGCTCCGGCACGTCTCGCGAACTGTCCGGCGAGCTGTCCCACCGCGCCCGCGGCCGACGAC
>JBIIPQ010000311.1:0-5373 GCA_044342535.1 Burkholderiaceae bacterium | reverse complement strand
CGCTGCCGGCGACGACCCACGAGGGGCCGGCCTGCGCATCGACCACGGTGTAGGAGAACGCGAAGAAGCCGGGCGCGGCGGGCGGGTCGAGCTCGGGGCACACGTTGCTGCGGGCGACCGGATTGACCTCGCCGTCCATCAGGCCCCAGCGCTCGAGGGTCTCGATGTAGATCGCATTGAAGGCGCGGAAGCCCTCTTCGGTGAAAGGCGCCGGCGAGCGCAGCTCGCACGCGCAGAACGCCGTCACCGGGCGGCCGATCGACGCGAGGTGGCGCTCGATCGCGGCGAAACCCTCGGCCAGCGGCACGACGCGCGAGAAGCGGGCGCGTTCGATCCGGAAGCCGGGCTCGGCCGCGACGCCGCCGGAGTACTGCGACACGGCGGGGATGAAGCGGTAGCCGCCGGGGGCGAAGGTACGGGTGCTCATTGACGTCTCCGTGAAGGCGGGAACAATGGGATGGGGTCAGTCGTCGGCGAGCGCGCCGAGGTAGGCGCGCCGCACCGCCGGGTCGTCGAGCAGCGCGCGGCTCGCGCCGGAGCGCACGATGCGGCCGGTGTCCATCACGTACGCGTTGCGGGACACCTCGAGCGCGGTCATCACGTCCTGCTCGACCACGAGGATCGTCAGGCCCGCGCGGTTGAGCGCGACCAGCGCCTCGACCAGCTGCTCGACCAGCAGCGGCGACAGGCCGAGCGACAGCTCGTCGATCATCAGCAGCGTCGGCGCGCTCATCAGCCCGCGCCCGATCGCGCACATCTGCTGCTCGCCCCCCGACATCGTACCGGCGGCCTGCGTACGCCGCTCGGCGAGCCGCGGGAACAGCGTGTAGACGCGCTCGATGTCGCGCGCGAGCTCGGCGCGCGGCACGCGGCGCAGGTACGCGCCCATGATCAGGTTGTCCTCGACCGACATCGCGCCGAACAGGCGCCGGCCCTCGGGCACGTGCGCCACGCCGCACGCCAGCACCCGCGCCGGGTCGCTGCGCTCGATCGGCGCACCGCGCCACAGGATGCGGCCGGCGCGGGTCTTCACCAGACCCGAGATCGTCCGCATCAGCGTCGACTTGCCGGCGCCGTTCGAGCCGATCAGCGCGGTCAGGTCGCCCTCGCGGATCGACAGGTCCACGCCCCAGAGCACGGTGACCTCGCCGTAGCCGGACTGCAGGCCCTCGACGCGCAGCAGCTCGGCGGGCTCGCCCGCGGCGGCGGTGCTCGCGGAGGCGGTGCCGTCGGCGGCAGGACGCCCGGACACGGCGCTCACGGTGCGGCGCTCCCGGCGGCCTGCGCGTATTTCTTGCCGAGATACGCCTCGACGACGCGCGCATCCGCGACGATCTCGGCCGGCGAGCCCTCGGCGATCAGTGCGCCCTGCTGCAGCACGACGATCCGCGAGCAGACCGACATCACCACCTTCATCAGGTGCTCGATCAGCACGATGGTCACGCCCGAGCCCGCGATGCGCCTGATCAGCGCCATCGCCTGCTCGACCTCGGCCGAGTTCAGGCCGGCGTTGACCTCATCGAGGAACAGCAGTCGCGGCTGCATCGCGAGCGCCTTGGCCAGCTCCAGGCGCTTGCGCATCGCGAGCGTCAGCGTCGCGGCGGGGCGCTCGCCGTGCTCGGCGAGCCCGACGAACTCGAGCTGCTCGAGCGCGGCGCGGCGCGCCTCGCGCACGCCGAGCCCGCGCGAGAAGCTCGCCGCCGCCGCGACGTTGTCGATCACGGTCAGTTCGGGGAAGGGCTGCACGATCTGGAAGGTGCGGGCGAGCCCCGAGCGCGCGGTGCGGAAGGGCTTGAGCGCGGTGATGTCGCGACCCTCGAACAGCACGCGCCCGGCGCTGGCGCGGTGCACGCCGCAGATCACGTTCACCAGCGTCGTCTTGCCGGCGCCGTTCGGGCCGATGAGACCAAGCACCTCGCCACGGCCGACCTCGAAGGACACGCCGGCCAGCGCCTGCAGCCCGCCGAAGCGGCGCGACACCGATTCGAGCCGCAGCAGCGGCTCAGGCACGGCGCGTCACCCAGGCCTTGGAGACGCGGCCGATCGACACGATGCCCTGCGGCAAGAACAGCAGCAGCACGACCACCAGCAGTCCCAGCAGCCCGCTGTGGATCTGCAGCGAGTTGCGCCACACCGTCTCCTCGATCGCGAGGAAGGCGAAGGCGCCGAGCACCGCCCCGGTGGTCGAGCCCAGGCCGCCGAGCAGCGCCATCACGATCGGCTTCACCGAATAGAGCACGTCGAACACGTCGGGCGGCTCGATGTAGTGCGCCCAGCCCGCATAGAGCGTGCCGGCCATCGCGACGAACACGCCCGACAGCGCGAACGCGAGGCTCTTGTAGAGGGTGGTGTCGACACCGATCATGTCGGCGGCGGCCTCGTTCTGCCGGATGCACGCCAGCCCGAAGCCCAGCCGGGAGCGCTCGACCGCGACCACCACCACGAGGGTGAGCACCAGCAGCGCCCACATCGCGAGGAAGAAGAAGCGCGCCTCGGCCAGCGGGCCCGCGCCGCCGAGGGTGGCCAGGGGGATGTTCAGCCCCATGCCGCCGCCGGTGAGGTCGGTCGCGCTGTTGGCGAGCTCGCGCAGCACCTCGGCGACCGCGAGGCTCGCCACCGCGAAGTAGTGGCCCTTCAGCCGCAGCAGCACCGCGCCCAGCAGCAGCGCGCCGGCGAACGCGAGCCCGCCCGACAGCAGCAGCGCGGCGATCAGGCCGCCGCCCTTGGAGAGCAGCACGCCGCCGGCGTACGCGCCCAGCCCGAAGAACGCGGCGGTGCCGAACGACGGATAGCCGGCCAGGCCGCCGATCACGTTCCACGACACCGCCATCACGGCGTACATGCACGCGAAGGTGCCGAGCCGCAGCGCATACGCGCCGCCGAGCCACGGCGCGGCGGCCAGCAGCAGCACCGCGCCGATCAGGATCGCGTCGCGCCGGCGGTTCACTCGAAGCCTCGGCGGCCGATCAGGCCCTGCGGCCGGAACACCAGGAAGAGGATCAGCAGCCCGAAGGACAGCGTCACCGCATGCTCGGGACCGAAGGCCATCGCGCCGAAGCTCTCGACGATGCCGAGCACCAGGCCGCCGAGCACCGCACCCGGCACGCTGCCCAGCCCGCCCAGCACGCAGACCACGAAGGCCTTGCCGAGGTAGGCGCCCGAGGCCAGCGGCGAGATCGGGAAGATCATCGCCAGCAGCACGCCCGCACAGCCGGCCATCGCTGCACCGAACGCGAAGGCCGACGCGTAGATCGACTTCACGTCGACGCCCATCAGCGTGGCCGCGTCGCGGTCGAGCCGCACCGCGACGATGGCGCGCCCGACACGCGAGCGGCGCAGGATCAGCCACAGCGCGCCGGTCAGCGCCAGGGCCAGCACCATCGCGAGCACGCGGTCGATCGGCACCAGGACCGGGCCGAGCTCGAGCGTGCCCAGCGGCGGCTCGAGGATCAGCTTGCGGTAGTCGGCCTTGAACGCGAGCAGCATCGCGTTGTTCAGCATCAGGTCGAGGCCGAAGGTCAGCGTCAGCGTGACCAGCACGGGAGCCGCGATCACCCGGTTGAGCACCCCCCGCTGCAGCAGCCAGCCGAAGCCGAAGAACAGCGGCGCCGCGACCAGCAGCGCCACCCAGGGCGCGAGCCCGAGCCCGTTGTAGGCGGCCCAGGCGAGGTAGGACCCGAGCACGATGAAGGTGCCGTGCATCAGGTTGATGACGTTCAGTACCCCCCACACCAGCGAGAAGCCGGCCGCGATGCACGCGTACAGGCAGCCGAGCACCAGGCCATTGGTGAGGATCTGCAGCGCGAACATCGGGCCGGCCGGTCTACTTCACGCCGAGCTTGAACTCGCCCTGCTTGATGGACGCGGGATGCACGACGACGGTCTTGCCGCCCTGGATCTGGAAGACCGGCGGCTCGAGCGACGAGATCTGACCGGTGGGGCCGAACTTCACCGGCCCCCAGAAGGTCTGCACGTTCATCGCGGCGAGCGTGTCGCGCACCTTCTGCTTGTCGAGCGTACCGGCCTTCTCGATCGCCATCTGGAAGAGCGCGCCCGACACCGACGCCGAAGCGTGGCCGTAGTCCGGGTCTTCCTTGAAGCGCTCGCGGAACAGCTTCACGTAGTTCTCGGTCGTGCCGAAGAGGTCGGTGCCCTTGTAGCGGGCGGCCGGATGCCACCAGGACGCGCTGCTGATGTTCTCGGCGCCCTTGCCCGCGGCGTCGACGAACTCCTTGTAGGCCGGGCCCGCGACCATCGTGACGACCGGCGCCTCGATCTTCTGGTCGGCCATCTGCTTCTTGATGAGGACCAGGTCGTTGATGTAGCCGGTCGCGAAGATCCAGTGCGGGCTCACCGACTTGATCTGCGCGATCGCCGCCGAGTGGTCCATGGTGTTGATCGCATACTTCTCGAAGGACACGACGTTCATGCCGCGCGCCTTCGCGGACTTCTCCATCTCCTGCGCGATGGCGAGCGGGAACAGGTCGTTGCGGGCGAGGATGGCGACGCGCTGCACGCCGGGCGCCTTGGCGCGCACGATGTCGGACAGCGGCTCGGTCAGCGTCTCGTTCGGCGTGAATGTGCCGAACAGGTACTTGTAGCCCTGGTCGTAGACCTGGGCCGAGGACGCGGTCGCCGCGATCGTCGGCACCTGGTAGCGCTCGGACACGGTGCTGGCGGCCTTGGCCGCACCGGAGCCGAACGGCGCGAACATGAAGTCGACCTTGTCCTGGGTGATCAGCCGCTCGGTGGCCTGCACCGCGCGCGGCGTGTTGGACTGGTAGTCGGCGTAGACGATCTCGACCTTCATCTTCCGGCCGCCGACCGAGATGCCGCCCGCCTTGTTGACCGTCTCGGCCCACAGGTCGTAGCCCTGCTGCTGCTTGACCGCCTCGGGCGCGAGCGCGCCGGTGACCGGCAGCGGCGCGCCGAAGCGGATGGTGCCCTGGCCCTGCGCGCGCGCCACGGGCAGCGACAGCAGCGGCGAGAGGGCGGCGGCCGCGGTCAGCGCGCGCCGGGAGGGCGACGGGGTCGGACGCGGGGTGCTCGGGCGGGTGCCGGTCATGCGAGTCTCCGTGCAGGGTGCGGGCGGGGCGGACCTGCAGTCTAGCCCTGCCCCCGGTGCCGCGGTATCGCCCGGATTCGATTTCCGTGTTCTAAGATCGAGAACACCGATCCGAAGCGCCCCCCGGGAACCGATGACCCTGCCCTCGCCCGCGATGCAGCCGCCCGCGCTGCGCTACTTCGCCGAAGTCGCGCGCAGCGGCTCGCTGCGGCATGCCGCCGAGGTCTTCGACATCGTGCCGAGCGCGATCAGTCGGCAGGTCGCGCAGCTCGAGCGGCAGCTCGGCGCGAGGCTCTTCGAGCGCTCCA
>JBIIPQ010000565.1:0-5378 GCA_044342535.1 Burkholderiaceae bacterium | reverse complement strand
CCCGTCGAGCACGTCGTTGCCGTCGCCGCCCGCGATCAGGTTGACCGCGTCGTTGCCGGTCAGCGTGTCGGCCTGCGCCGAGCCCGCCAGGTTCTCGAAGTTCGCCAGCACGTCGCCCGCGCCGTCGCCCGCGCCGCCTTGCGCCGTGGCGAGCATCAGGCTCACGGTCACGCCGGTGGTCGAGCTCCAGTAGCTCGCGGTGTCGGTGCCGTCACCGCCGTCGAGCGTGTCGGCGCCCGCGCGGCCCTCGACCGTGTCGTTGCCCAGCCCGCCCAGGATGGTGTTGACCCCCGCCGTGCCGCGCAGCGTGTCGGCCTGGTTCGAGCCGGTCAGGTTCTCGAAGTTCGACAGGATGTCGCCGGCTGCGTCGCCGCTCGAGGTCTGCGTGGTGGTGACGTTCAGGTCGACCGTCACGCCGAGCGACGAGCTCGCGTAGCTGATGGTGTCGGTGCCGGCACCGCCGTCGATGACGTTGCCCGCCGACGACGCGGTGATCACGTCGTCGAGGCCCGATCCGGTCAGGTTCTCGATGCTGCTCAGCAGGTCGCCCGAGGCGTCGCCGGTCGAGACCTGCGCGGAGCCCAGGCCGAGGTTCACCGTGACGCCGGCGGTCGATGCCGCGTAGGTCACCGCGTCGGTGCCGTCGCCGCCGTCGAGGGTGTCGCCGCCTTCACGGCCCTCGAGCACGTCGTTGCCGTCGCCGCCGGCCAGCACGTTGACGCCGCTGTTGCCGCGCAGCGTGTCGGCCTGCGCCGAGCCCGTCAGGTTCTCGAAATTGGTCAGCACGTCGCCGGTGCCGTCGCCCAGGCCGGCCTGCGCGCCGGTGACGGTCAGGTCGACGGTGACGCCGACGGTCGAGTTCGCATAGGCCGCGGTGTCGGTGCCGTCGCCGCCATCCAGCGCGTCGGCGCCAGCACGGCCCTCGATGGTGTCGTTGCCCAGCCCGCCCAGGATGGTGTTCGCGCCCGCGCTGCCGCGCAGCGTATCGGCCTGGTTCGAGCCGGTCAGGTTCTCGATGTTCGACAGCACGTCGCCCGAGCCGTGGCCGCCCGCGGCCTGCGCGCTCGACAGCGACAGGTCCACGTTCACCCCGGCGCCGGAGTTCGCGTAGGTCAACGTGTCGGTGCCCACGCCGCCGTCGATCGTATCGCCGCCGTCGCGCCCGTCGAGCAGGTCGTCGCCGTCGCCGCCGACGATCGTGTTCACCGCGTCGTTGCCGGTCAGCGTGTCGGCCTGCGCCGAGCCGGTCAGCCCCTCGAAGTTCGTCAGCACGTCGCCCGTGCCGTCGCCCGCGCCGCCCTGCGCGCCGGCCGTCAGCAGGCTCACCGTCACGCCCGCGGCAGAGTTCGCATAGCTCGCGATGTCGGTGCCGTTGCCGCCGTCGAGCGTGTCCGCGCCCGCGCGGCCCTCGATCATGTCGTTGCCGTCGCCGCCGTTGATGACGTTCACGCCCGCGTCGCCATACAGCGTGTCGCCCTGCGACGAGCCGGTCAGGTTCTCGAAGTTGGACAGCAGGTCGCCCGAGGCGTTGCCCGACGAGGTCTGTGCGACCGACAGCGACAGGTCGACGGTGACGCCGAGCGTCGAGCCGGCATAGCTGATCGTGTCGGTGCCCGCGCCGCCGTCGATCGCGTTCGCGCCCGAGGCCGACACGATGGCGTCGGCCTGGCCCGAGCCGATCAGGTTCTCGATGTTGCCGAGGACGTCGCCCGAGGCGTCGCCGGTGGAGACCTGCCCCGCCGTCGAACCGAGGTTCACCGTGACGCCGGCGCCCGAGCTGGCGTAGCTGACCGTGTCGGTGCCGTTGCCGCCTTCCAGCGTGTCGGCGCCGACCCGGCCCTCGAGCATGTCGTCGCCGTCGCCGCCGGTCAGCACGTTCGCGCCGCCGTCGCCGCGCAAGGTGTCGGCCTGCGCCGAACCGGTGAGGTTCTCGAAGTTAGCCAGCACGTCGCCCGTGCCGTCGCCCAGGCCCGCCTGTGCGCCGGTGACGGTCAGGTCGACGGTCACGCCGACGGTCGAGCTCGCGTAGCTGACGGTGTCGATGCCGTCGCCGCCGTCGAGCGTATCCTCGCCCGCGCGGCCCTCGATCGTGTCGCTGCCGAGGCCGCCCAGGAGCGTGTTGACGCCCGCGTTGCCGCGCAGCGTGTCCGACTGTGCGGAGCCGGTCAGGTTCTCGATGTTGGTCAGCAGGTCGCCGGAAGCATTGCCGCCCGAGACCTGGGTGGTCGAGAGCGCCAGGTCGACGGTCACGCCGACCGTGGAGCCCAGGTAGGTGACCGTGTCGATGCCCGCGCCGCCCTCGATCGCGTTCGCCGCCGAGCCGGAGACGAAGGTGTCGTCGTACCCGGAGCCGATCACGTTCTCGACCGAGGTCAGCATGTCGTCCTGGGCGTCGCTGCCGCTGGATGCGCCGCCATTCAGGTTCACGGTGACCGCGCCACCGGCCGCGTCGTAGCTCGCGGTGTCGGTGCCGACGCCGCCGTCGAGCGTGTCCGCGCCGCCCCGACCGATCAGCAGGTCGTCGCCGTCCCCACCGGTCAGCACGTTCGCGGCGCCGTTGCCGCGCAGGGTGTCGGCGAATGCCGAGCCGGTCAGGCTCTCGAAGTTGGTCAGCACGTCGCCCGTGCCATCGCCCGCGCCGCCCTGGGCGCCGGCGACCGCCAGGTCGACCGTCACGCCGGCCGAGGAGCTGGTGTAGGTCGCGGTGTCGATGCCGTCGCCGCCGTCGAGCGCGTCGGCGCCGGCACGGCCTTCGATGGTGTCGTTGCCCGCGTCGCCGAAGATCGTGTTCGCACCGGCGGTGCCACGAAGCGTGTCCGCGTGACCGGAGCCGGTCAGGTTCTCGATGCCCGACAGCACGTCGCCGGCGCCGTCGCCGCCACCGCCCTGCGCACTCGACAGGTCGAGGTCGATCGTCACACCCGCCGACGAGCCGACGTAGGTCGCCGTGTCGGTGCCGCTGCCGCCGGTCAGCGTGTCGGCGCCGCCGCGGCCGTGCAGCAGATCGTCCCCGTCACCGCCGGTCAGCACGTTCGCGCCCGCGTTGCCGCGCAGCGTGTCGTTGTTCGCCGAACCCGTCAGGTTCTCGAAGTTGACCAGCACGTCGCCCGTGCCGTCGCCCGCGCCGCCCTGCGCGACCGAGACGTTCAGGTCCACGTCGACGCCGAGCAGCGAGCTCTCGTAGCTCGCGGTGTCGGTGCCGTCGCCGCCGTCGAGTGCATCGGCGCCCGCGCGGCCCTCGATCACGTCGTTGCCGGTGCCGCCGGAGATCGCGTTCACGCCGGCATTGCCGCGCAGTGTGTCGGACTGGCCCGAGCCGGTGAGGTTCTCGATGTTCGACAGCACGTCGCCCGAGGCGTTGCCGATCGAGATCTGCGCGGTCGACAGCGTCAGGTCCACCGTCACCGCCTGCCCGGAGCCGGCGTAGCTGACGGTGTCGACGCCGGCACCGCCGTCGATCGTGTTCGCGCCCGACGCCGACACGATGGTGTCGTCGTGGCCCGAGCCGGTCAGGTTCTCGATGTTCGACAGCAGGTCGCCCGCCGCGTCGCTGCCGGTCGAGACCTGGGCCGTGGTCTGCCCCAGGTTCACCGTGATGCCGGCACCCGAACTGGCGTAGCTCACCGTGTCCGTGCCGTTGCCGCCGTCCAGCGTGTCCGCGCCGGCCCGACCTTCGAGCACGTCGTTGCCGTCGCCGCCGGTCAGCACGTTCGCGCCGCCGTCGCCGCGCAGCGTGTCGTTGGCGGTCGAGCCGGTCAGGTTCTCGAAGTTGGCCAGCACATCGCCCGTGCCGTCGCCCGCGCCACCCTGCGCGCCGGTGACGGTCAGGTCGACGGTGACGCCGAGCGTCGAGCCCGCATAGCTCGCGGTATCGGTGCCGTCGCCCCCGTCGAGGGTATCCGCATCCGCACGGCCTTCGATCGTATCGTCGCCGAGCCCGCCCAGGATCGTGTTCGCGCCGGCGTTGCCGCGCAGCGTGTCGGCCTGGCCGGAGCCGGTCAGGTTCTCGATGTTGGACAGCACGTCGCCCGCGGCATTGCCCGACGAGGCCTGCGCCGTCGACAGCGCCAGGTCCACCGTCACGCCGAGCGCCGAGCCGGCGTAGCTCACCGTGTCGACGCCGTTGCCGCCGTCGATGACGTTGGCCACCGTCGACGAGATCAGCGTGTCGCCGTGGTCCGAGCCGATGACGTTCTCGACGTCGACCAGCACGTCGCCTGCCGCGTCGCTGCCGCTCGAGCCGGTGCCGTTCAGATTCACCGTCACCGCGCCGCCCGCGCTCGCGTAGGTCGCGGTGTCGATGCCGGCGCCGCCGTTCAGCGTGTCCGCACCGTCACGGCCCTCCAGGGTGTCGTTGCCGTCGCCGCCCAGCAGCACGTTCGCGCCCGCGTTGCCGCGCAGCGTGTCGTTCGCCGCCGAGCCGGCGAGGTTCTCGAAGTTGGCGAGCACGTCGCCGGTCGCGTCGCCCGCGCCGCCCTGCGCCGTCGCCAGCGCCAGGTCGACCGTCACGCCGAGCGTCGAGTTCTCGTAGCTCAGCGTGTCGGTGCCGTCGCCGCCGTCGAGCGTGTCGGCGCCCGCGCGGCCCTCGACGGTGTCGTTGCCCAGCCCGCCCAGGATCGTGTTGACGCCCGCGCTGCCGCGCAGCGTGTCCGCCTGGCCCGAGCCGGTCAGGTTCTCGATGTTCGACAGCATGTCGCCCGCGCCGTGGCCGCCCGCGGCCTGCGCGCTCGACAGCGACAGGTCCACGTTCACCCCGGCGCCGGAGTTCGCGTAAGTCACCGTGTCGGTGCCCACGCCGCCGTCGATCGTGTCGCCGCCGGCGCGCCCGTCGAGCAGGTCGTCGCCGTCGCCACCGATGATCGTGTTGACCGCGTCGTTGCCGGTCAGCGTGTCGGCCTGCGCCGAGCCCGTCAGGTTCTCGAAGTTGCTCAGCACGTCGCCCGTGCCGTCGCCCGCGCCGCCCTGCGCGCCGGCCGTCAGCAGGCTCACCGTCACGCCGGAGGTCGAGCTCGCATAGCTCGCGGTGTCGGTGCCGATGCCACCGTCCAGGGTGTCCGCGCCCGCGCGGCCCTCGATGATGTCGTTGCCGTCGCCACCGGTGATCGTGTTCACGCCACCATCGCCGCGCAGCGTGTCGGCCTGCGCCGAGCCGATCAGGTTCTCGATGCCAGTCAGCACGTCGCCCGAGGCATTGCCGGTCGAGATCTGCGCGGTCGACAGCGTCAGGTCCACCGTCACCGCCTGGCCGGAACCGGCGTAGCTGACGGTGTCGACGCCGGCACCGCCGTCGATCGTGTTCGCGCCCGACGCCGACACGATGGTGTCGTCGTGGCCCGAGCCGGTCAGGTTCTCGATGTTCGACAGCAGGTCGCCCGCCG
>JBIIPQ010000309.1:0-5385 GCA_044342535.1 Burkholderiaceae bacterium | reverse complement strand
CGAGCTGCTGCGGCTCGGCGTGGTGAGCGAGGTGCTCGCCGACGACGCCGTGCTCGCGCGCTGCCGCGAGCGTGCCGCCGATCTGGCGAGCCTGCCGGCCGCGGGCGTGGCGGCGATGAAGTCGTCGATGCGCGCCGCCTTCATGGGCACGAGCCCGGAGGCCTGGTTCGCCGGCTTCGCCGCACCCGTGCCCGCGCCGTTCGGCGCGCCCGCCGCCGTGCGCACCTGACCCGGAACCGACGATGGCCCCGCCCACCGCATCCCTACCGTCCCCGGGCGCCGCGCGCCGCGCGCGCCTGCCCGCCGGCGAGCTCGACGCGCTGTGCGCGCGCGTGCGCACCTTCATCGACGAGGTGGTCATTCCGCGCGAGGACCTCTCGCGCGGCCACGACATCGCGTGGCTCGACGCGGTCACCCGCGAACTGCGCGCCGCGGCGGCCGCACGCGGCCTCGTCGCCCCGCAGCTGCCTGTCGAGGCCGGCGGCCTCGGGCTGTGCTGGCAGGACTGCGCACGGGTCTTCGAGGAATGCGGGCGCAGCGTGCTGGGCGCCGGTGCGATGGGCTGCCAGGCACCCGACCAGCCGAACATCGACACGCTGATGCACCTGGCGGCGCCCTCGCAGCGCGAGCGCTGGCTCGAGCCGCTGATGGCGGGCGAGATCCGCTCGGCGTTCGCGATGACCGAGCCCGCCCCCGGCGTCGGCTCCGACCCGCGGATGCTGTCGACGCGCGCGCGCCGCGACGGCGACGGCTGGGTGCTCGACGGCCACAAGTGGTTCGCCTCGGGCGCGGTCGGCGCGGCCTTCGCGATCGTCGTCGCGCGCAGCGACGAGGGCGCGAGCTGGTTCATCGTGGACACCACGAACCCGGGCTGGACGCTGGTGCGCGACATCCCTTCGATCGACAGCTTCGCGCCCGGCGGCCACGGCGAGGTGCTGCTGCGCGCGTGCCGCGTGCCGGCCGACGCGCTGATCGGCGAGGCCGGTCGCGGCTTCGACTACGCACAGCTGCGGCTCGAGGGCGCGCGGCTCTTCCACTGCATGCGCGGCATCGGCCTGGCCTCGCGCGCGATCGGAATCGCGCAGGACTACGCGGCGCGGCGCGACTCGTTCGGCGCGAAGCTCTCCGAGCACCAGCAGATCCAGGCGATGGTGGCCGACGCCCACATCGACCTGTACGCCTGCCGCCTGATGACCGCCGACGTCGCCCGCCGCCTCGACGAAGGCGAGTCCATCCGCCACCACTCGTCGATGGCGAAGGTCTTCGTGTCCGAGGCGTTGAACCGCGTCGCCGACCGGGCCTGCCAGATGACCGGCGCGTACGGCATGTGCACCGACGCACCGCTGGCGATGATCGCGCAGCGCCTGCGTCCGTTCCGCATCTACGACGGCGCCTCCGAGGTGCACCGCGCGGCCATCGGCAAGCGCGTCTTCCAGCGTGGGGGCCAGGCATGAGTGCCGCCGCGGCAGCGCTCGACATGGCGGCCTTCCGCGCCGAGATCCGCGCCTTCGTGCACGAGTGCCTCCCCGAGACCGTACGAGAAAAGGTCCGCCTGGGCATCGAGCCGACCAAGGCCGACACCCTCGCCTGGGAGCGCGTGTTGAGAGACCGCGGCTGGCTGGTGCCCCACTGGCCGCTCGAATGGGGCGGCACCGGCTGGAGCCCGGCGCAGCGCGCGGTGTTCCAGGAAGAGCTGGTGCTCGGACACGCGCCGGAGCTCGGCGGACTGACCTTCGAGATGATCGGCCCGGTGCTGATCCGCTTCGGCGACGAGGCGCAGAAGCGCCGGTTCCTGCCGAAGATGGTCGCGCTCGAACACGTCTGGTGTCAGGGCTACTCCGAGCCGGAAGCCGGCTCCGACCTCGCTTCGCTCCGGACCCGCGCCGTGCGCACGCGCGACGCCGACGGACGGGAGCATTACGTGGTCGACGGCAGCAAGATCTGGACATCGTCCGCGCATCATGCGAACTGGATCTTCTGTCTGGTGCGCACCGATACCGAGGCGCGCGCGCAGGAGGGCATCAGCTTCCTGCTCATCGACATGAAGACGCCCGGCGTCACGCTGCGCCCGATCATCGGCATCCACGGCTGGCACCTGTTCAACCAGGTGTTCCTCGACGGCGTGAAGGTGCCGGTCGAACACCGGGTCGGCGAGGAGAACCAGGGCTGGACGATCGCCAAGTCCCTGCTCGAGTTCGAGCGGCTCAACCTCGCGCGCGTGGCCGAGAACCGGCGCCGGCTCGCCAAGGTCCGCGCGATCGGCGAGCAGGTGCACGAGGCCGGCGTGCCGCTGTTCGAGCGGCCCTGGTTCCGCAGGCGCTTCGCCGAGCTCGACGTGCGGCTCGAGGCGCTCGCCGCCACCGTGATGCGGTTCCGGCTGCAGGCCGATGCGGGCCGCCGGCTCGGGCCCGAGACCGGCCTGCTCAAGCTGACCGGCAGCCGGCTGATCCAGGACATCGAGAACCTCGCGGTCGACGCGCTCGGGCCGCAGACGCTCGCCTGGGACCACGCTGCGCACTTCGAGCTGCCCGATCCATCCGCGCCGCCGCCGATCGTCGAGCGCCATCCGTACGCGCCCGCCGCGTCGTCGCGCCGCTTCGTCACCCGCGGCTACACGATCGCCGGCGGCAGCAGCGAGATCCAGCACGAGCTGCTGGCCAAGCAGGTGCTGGGACTCTGAACCGGGACGCCGACCCCATGAGCTTCGCCACCGACACCGACCCGCGCGACGCCGAGGAGCGCGCGATGCTGCGCGATGCGGCCGCCCGCTACGTCGAGCGCGACTGCACGTTCGAGTCGCGCCGCGCCGCGCTTGCCCTGCCCGAGGGCTTCTCGCGCGAGCGCTGGCGCGCGTTCGCCGACATGGGCTGGCTCGCGCTCGGGCTGCCCGAGGACTGCGGCGGGCTGGGCGACGCGGGCGACGCCGAGGTGGTCGCGCTGGCGCTGGGCCGCGCGCTCGCGCCCGAGCCCTGGCTGGCCAACGTCGCGCTCGCCGCGCCGCTGCTCGCGGGGTTGCGCACCGAGGCCGGGGGCCGCGCGCACGAGGACCGGTGCGCCGCGCACCTCGAATCGCTCGCCACCGGCACGCGCCTGTACGCGCTCGCCGCCTGGGAGCCGCAGGGCCGCCACGACGCATTCGACGTCCGGACCCGCGCGGTGCGCGAGGGCGACGGCTGGCGGCTCGACGGCGTGAAGACGCTGGTCCTCGGCGGCGGGGCGGCCGACGTGCTGCTGGTGGTGGCCCGCGAATCCGGCGCCCCGCGCGAGCCCGGCGGCCTGGCCGTCTTCGAGGTGCCCGCCGATGCGCCCGGCCTCGCGCGCCGCGCGCTGCCCACCTACGACGGCCGACAGACCGCCGACCTGCGGCTCGACGGCGTGCACCGGCCCGCCGGCGCGCGGCTGGGCGGCCCCGGGGACGCCTGGCCCGCCCTCGAGCAGGCGATCGACACGGCGACCGCGCTCGCCTGCGCCGAGGCCGTGGGCGCGATGCAGGCGGTTCTGGAGACCACCCGCGCCTACCTGCAGCAGCGCCGCCAGTTCGGCCGGCCGCTGGCCGCCAACCAGGTGCTGCGCCATCGGCTGGTCGACCTGTACGCCGACATCGAGCAGTCGCGCGCGATCGCGGGCGCCGCCGTGGCCAGGCTGGCCGATGTGCCCGCTGCGCGCCGCCGCGCGGTCTCGCTCGCCAAGGCCTTCGTCGGCCCGGCCGCGCGCCGGTGCGGCGAGGAAGGCATCCAGCTGCACGGTGCGATCGGCATGACCGACGAGGTCGTGATCGGGCACCTCGCGAAGCGGCTCGTGGGTTTCGCGAACCTGCTCGGCGACGAAGCCTGGCACCTCGAACGGCTGGCGCCGGCATAGACTCGGGGCTCGCCCAAGAGGAGACACCGGCATGACGGTCACGCTGCTCGAGCCCTCGCGCCGGGAACTGTCCCCGGGCTTCTTCGTGCGCCGCGCGCTGCCCGTCGCCACGCGCCGCACGGTCGGCCCGTTCGTGTTCTTCGATCATTTCGGCCCGGTCGAGATGCCACGCGCCGAGGTCGGCGACGTGAGGCCGCATCCGCACATCGGGCTGGCCACCGTGACCTGGCTCTTCGAGGGCGAGATCGTGCACCGCGACAGCGTCGGCAGCCTGCAGCCGATCCGGCCGGGCGAGGTGAACTGGATGGTCGCCGGCCGCGGCATCGTGCATTCCGAGCGCGCGCCCGAGGGCAAGCGCGGCGCGCCCGCCCGCTCGCACGGGCTGCAGGTCTGGGTCGGGCTGCCACGCGCGAACGAGGACGACGCGCCCGCCTTCGTGCACGTGCCGGCGGCCGACGTGCCGGTCCACGAGGCGCCGGGTGCGCGACTGGCGATCGTCGCCGGCGACGCCTGGGGCCTGCGCTCGCCGGTGCCGGTCGCCAGCCGCACGCTCTACGCGGTCGGCACGCTCGCCGCGGGCGCGATGCTCGCGATGCCCGCCGACCACGTCGAGCGCGCGCTCTACGTCATCGAGGGCACGGTCGCGCTCGACGGCACACCGGTCGCCACCGGGACGCTCGCGACGGTCGAGCCCGGCGCACCGGCCGTGATGGCCGCCGCCGCCGACGCGCGCATCGCGGTCTTCGGCGGCGCGCCGCTCGACGGGCCGCGCTTCGTCTGGTGGAACTTCGTCGCCAGCGACCGCGAGCGCATCGAGGCCGCCAAGGCGCGCTGGCGCGAGGACCGCTTCGAGCCGATCGAGGGCGAGACCGAGAGGATCCCGCTGCCGGACTGACCGGCGGGCGGGCGGGCAGGATCACACGAAGGGAGACGAGACATGAGCACCGACACCGCGACACGCGAGGCCCCAGACGCGCGCGAGGCCCGTGAAGCACACGAGGCCGCGATGCGTACCTACCTGCGCGAGGGCGAGGCCCGCGCCTACGCGCTCGGCAACCGCGGCCCGGTCCGGCGCACCGCCGACGGGGGTATCCACCCCGACATCCTCGAGGCCTACTGGCGCTGCGGCTTCTATGTCTTCGAGGGCGTGCTCGCGAAGGCGGAGCTGGCCGAGATCGACGCCGACATCCGCGGCAACGTGCTCGAGCGGCTGCCGGTCCGGCACGACGCCACCGTCGACGCGCTGGGCCGGCCGGCGATCGGCGTCGGCCACGAGGCGCCGACGCTGTTCTGGTCGAAGCCGCTGGCCGACCCGTTCGGCGGCACCACGCTCGCCAACGGCCGGCACCCGGTCAAGATGCACGAGCCCACCGCCGCGGCCGACGCGCCCGAAGAGATCGTCTACCTGATCCTGGGGCCGCTGCAGTTCTCCGAGACGCACCTGCGCGTCTACGGCCACCCCGATCTGCTCGCAGTCGCCGCGGCGGTCAACGGCGAGGACTTCGTGCCCTTCAACGAGGCGCT
>JBIIPQ010000308.1:0-5390 GCA_044342535.1 Burkholderiaceae bacterium | reverse complement strand
AGCGGACCGCGCCGGGCACGCGCAGCACCAGCTCCGCGCCCGGACAGTCCGTCGCGCCGGGGATGCTGACCTGCCGGTACTCCTCGAGCGGACGCGAGTCGAAGACGACGAGGTCGCGGCCCTCGGCACGCCAGCGGTCGAGTTCCCCCGGCTCGATGCGCGGCGTGTCGAACGCGTGCTCGACATGCTCGCCGAAGGCCTTCGACGGCACGTTGGTGCCGGAGAACACCTCGTGGCCGGCCGCCTCCCAGGCGGCGAGACCGCCGGCCAGCACCGACACGTCGGTCCAGCCGTGGCGCGCCAGCAGCGCGGCCGCGCGCTCGGCCTCGCCGCCGGGTGCGCCATCGTCGTCCATCGCGACGACGCGGACGTCGCGCCGCGGCAGCAGCACCGGCGCGCGCAGCTCGATCTGCGCCAGCGGCAGGCTGCTGGCGGTCAGCAGGTGACGACGGGCGAAGGGGCCGCCGTCACGGACGTCGACGAGCGCGATCTCGGCGCCGTCACCGAGGCGCTCGTGCAGCGCGGACGGGTCGATGCGGGCTGGCGTCGTGGCGGTCATCGGTGGTCCTTCGGGGTCGGCGGAGGTCAGCGCTCGGCGGCGAGCGCGCCATCGAAGGCGTCGAGCCACTCGTCGCAGTCGCGCGCAGTGATGCACATCGGCGGGTTGATCCGGAAGCAGTTCCGCGTCGCGCTGCCCTTCACGTTGATGAAGCCGGCCGCGCGCAGCCGCTTCTGGATCCGGTCGCCGGCCTCGACGGCGGGCTCGCGAGTGCCGCGATCCTTCACCACCTCGATGCCGAGGATCAGCCCGCTGCCGCGGACGTCGCCGATCAGCAGGTGGCGCGCCTGCAGCGTCCGCAGCCCGGCGAGCAGCTGATCGCCCCGGGCGTGCGCGTTCTCCTGCAGGTCCTCGTCGTCGATCACCTGCAGCACCGATCGCGCGGCGGCCACCGCGACCGGATTGCCGCCGAAGGTGTTGAAGAAGCGCACCTTCGTGAACGACTCGGCGATCTCGCGGCGGGCGATCACGCCGGCGATCGGGAAGCCGTTGCCCATGCCCTTGCCGAGCACCACGATGTCGGGCGTGGCGCCGTGGGCCTCGAAGCCCCAGTAGTGCGAGCCCATCCGGCCGAAGCCGGTCTGCACCTCGTCGACGATGCACAGCCCGCCCGCCGCGCGGACGATCTCGAACGCACGCTCGATGTAGCCCGGCGGCATCGGCACCACGCCGCCGAAGCCCTGGATCGGCTCGACGATCATCCCGGCGACGCGGCCGGAGGTCGACGAGAAGAGCGTCCGCTCCAGCTCGGCGAGGTAGGGCTCGATGCCGGCGTCGGGGCCGAATGCGCCCTTGTACTGGTCCGGGTGCATCGCGTGGACGAAGCCCTGCATCGCCGCCGTCGGCATCCGGCACGACGAGAACGCCGCGCTGCCCGACGCGCCGAAGTGCAGTCCGTGGTAAGCGTTGCGCAGCGAGACCATTTCGAAGTGGCCGGTGTGCATCCGGGCCATCGCATAGGCGAGGTCGATCGCCTCGGCGCCGCTGTTGACGAGGTGGACGACCCAGTCTCCGCCCTCGGGCATGCGCGCGACCAGTTCCTCGGCGTAGCGCGCTGGTGCGTCGTGGAAGAAGAGCGAGGTGCAGTGCTGCATCTCGTTCATCGCATGCCAGGCCATCCGCTGCGTGACCGGATGGCCGAAGCCCAGGCTGATGCAGACGTTCTGCGCGGTGCCGTCGAGGTAGCGCCGGCCGGTCTCGTCGAAGACGTGGGCGCCCTCGCCGCGGACCAGCACCAGCGGGTCGTCGGGGAACATCGGGAAGGTCCGCAGCGACGGACTGAGGAAGCGGCGCCGCCGCGCGATCAGGGCGTCGCGGTCGATGCGGTCGGGCGCGGTCTGCGGCAGTGCGGACATCGGATCAGGCTCGGCGGGTGGACGGCGAATCGTAGGCGGCGCCGGCGCGCGACTGTCGGAAAATCTTTCTTTTCCGGAACGGCAGGCTGTGCTGCGAGGTTCGGCGTACCGCTTTGGCGCCACCCCGGCGCGACCCGCGGGCTTGACAGCGACGCCCCCCGGCCGTGAAGTCAGGGGGCACCCGGCAACCCGAGCCTGCGATGACCGCCACGCCCGACCCCGATCTCTGGCGCCTCGACGCCGTCGATCTCGCCGCACTCGTGCGCACCGGCCGCGCGTCGGCCCGCGAGGTGACCGAGTCCGCGCTCGCGCGGCTGCACGCGGTGAACCCGGCGATCAACGCGGTGGTGCGCGCGCTCGACGCGGAGGCGCTCGCGGCCGCCGATGCGGTCGACCGCGCCCGCGCCCGCGGCGAACCGCTCGGCCCGCTCGCGGGCGTGCCGGTCACCACGAAGATCAACGTCGACCAGCGGGGCCTGCCCACCGACAACGGCGTACCGATGCTGAAGGACCTGATCGCGCCGACCGACTCGCCGGTGGTCGCCGCGCTGCGCAAGGCGGGCGCGGTGATCGTCGGTCGCACCAACTCGCCGGCCTTCGCCATGCGCGGGCACACCGACAACGCGCTGCACGGTCCGACCTTCAATCCGTGGAACCGTGCGGCCACGCCCGGAGGCTCGAGCGGGGGCGCGGGTGCGGCGACTGCGGCCGGTATCGGCACGATCGCGCACGGCAACGACATCGGCGGCTCGATCCGCTGGCCGGCGTTCTGCAACGGCGTGGTCGGGCTGCGGCCGAGCTACGGTCGGGTCGCGCGGGTCAACGACACGATGGCCGTGGGCCGACCGATGTGCTCGCAGCTGATGGCGGTCGACGGCCCGCTCGCGCGGAGCGTGCGCGACGCGCGGCTGGGCTTCGAGGTGATGGCCGGCCGCCCCGACGCGCGCGACAACCGCTGGACGCCAGTGCCGCTTCGCCTGCCGCCGCCCGCGCGTCCCATCCGAGTGGCGCTGGTCACCCGCGCCGACAGCGCGCCGCCGGTTGCCGAGTCGTGCTGGAATTCGGTCCGCACCGCCGGCCGGCACCTCGCCGCCGCCGGCTACGCGGTCGAGGAAGCGCGCCCGCCAGACATGCACCGGGCGAACACGCTGTGGGCCGAGATCGGCACGACCGAGCAGCACGCGATGCTCGGGCCGCGGCTCGCGCAGTCGGGCGACCCGGGCATCGCCGAGTTCCTCGGCCATTGGTGGGCGATGTGCCCGCCGAAGGACCTGCGGGGCTACATGGCGGCATTCATCGACCGCGATGACTTGCTGCGCCGCTGGCAGCTGTTCTTCGAGACCTATCCGATCGTGGTGATGCCGGCTTCGGTCGAGCCGCCGATCCCGGCCGGCGTCGACGTGCGGGGCCGCGACGGCGCGCGCCGCATGCTCGACGCGCTCTACTTCCAGCTGATGCTGCCGACCCTCGGGCTGCCCGGGCTCGCCGTGCCGGTGGGCATGGACGGCGGGATGCCGATGGGCGTGCAGGTCTTCGGAGCGCGCTGGCGCGAGGACCTGCTGCTGGACGCGGGCGAGGTCATCGAGGCCCACGAGGGCGTGCGACGACCGATTGATCCGCGCTGACTCGGACGCCGCGCGCGCTCCTGCGACCCGTCCGGCGCTTCGGCTAACATCACCGGATGGCTTCTCGTCCTCCCCGCCGGTCTGTGGCCGTGCGCGACTCGCGGCCCGCGAAGCACGCGCCCCTGCGCGGCGCCGCTGCGCGCCCCGCTGCCCCGCCCGTCTTCGACGCGGACGCCGCAGACCCCGTCCGCGCGATCCTCGACGCAGCCGGGGAACTGCTCGACGAACTCGGCATGGACGGGCTGAGCACCACCGCGGTCGCGACCCGCGCGGGCGTCAGCACCGCCACCCTCTACCGGCATTTCCCCGACAAGCACGCGGTGCTGCATGCGCTGGTCCACATGCTCCAGGAGGAGCGCGCCGCCGCGATCAAGCACGTCTACCAGCGGGTGGCCACCGACCCCGACTGGCGGATGCCGCTGCGCGAGGCGACGCGCACGCTGTATCGGATGCGGCTGTCGCGACCCGGCGGCCGCTCGACCCGGCGCGCGCTGCAGACCTCGGCCGAGCTATGGCAGTGGGACCTGCAGCAGAACGAGGAATTGGCCGCGGCGCTCGCGCGGGCGATCCGCAGGCGCAATCCGGCAATCGGCCGCGCCGCGGCCGCGCGCGTCGCGCTGGTCACCGTGACCGCGTCGATCGCGGTGCTCGATCTCGCCTGCCTCGACGACCGGCGCGGCCCGGCGATCGTCGAGGATGGGATCGCCATGCGCGAGGCCTACCTGACCGCCTACCTCGACTGAATGGCGCGCGGTGGGCGGCGCGGGACGCGGTGCACGTCGCACCGCCGTTCCGGTACGATCGCCGCTCCGCCGTCGCCCCAACGAGGAGACATCGATGACGCCCGCCCCGTCCTACGACCACGGCACCTCCGCCACACGGCTGATCGGCGAGACGATCGGACGCGCGCTCGAGCGCACCGTCGCGCAGCACCCTGATCGCGAGGCCCTCGTCGTGCCCTACCAGGGCGTGCGCTGGACCTGGGCCGAGCTCGGCCGCCGCGTCGACGCGCTCGCCGCCGGCCTGCTGGCGCTGGGCCTGGAGCCGGGCGACCGCATCGGCATCTGGGCGCCGAACTGCTCCGAATGGACGCTCGTGCAGTTCGCCAGCGCCAAGGCCGGGCTGATCCTGGTGAACATCAACCCGGCCTACCGCCGCGCCGAGCTCGAGTACGCGCTGAACAAGGTCGAGTGCCGCGCGCTGGTGCTCGCGCCCGCGCTCAAGACGAGCGACTACCTCGCCATCGTCAACGACCTCGCGCCCGAGCTCGCCTCGGCCACGCCGGGCGCGCTGCACTCGAAGGTCCTGCCCTCGCTGCGCGCGGTCGTGCGGCTGGGCACCGCGCGCACGCCCGGCATGCTGAACTTCGACGAGGTCGCGGCCGGCGGCGGCGAGGCCGAACGCGCGCGCATCGCCGAACTCGCCGGCACGCTGCAGTTCGACGATCCGATCAACATCCAATTCACCTCGGGCACCACCGGCTTTCCGAAGGGTGCGACGCTCACCCACCAGAACATCCTGAACAACGGCTACTTCGTCGCCGAGGCGATCCGCCTCACGCACGAGGACCGGCTGTGCATCCCCGTGCCGCTCTACCACTGCTTCGGCATGGTGATGGGCAACCTCGGCTGCATGACGCACGGCGCGACGATGGTCTATCCGGCCGACGCCTTCGATCCGCTGTCGGTGCTGCAGGCGGTGCAGGCCGAGCGCTGCACCGCGCTGTATGGCGTGCCGACGATGTTCATCGCCGAGCTCGACCATCCGCGCTTCGCCGAGTTCGACCTGTCGACGCTGCGCACCGGCATCATGGCCGGCTCGCCCTGCCCGGTCGAGGTGATGAAGCGCGTG
>JBIIPQ010000307.1:0-5391 GCA_044342535.1 Burkholderiaceae bacterium | reverse complement strand
ACCGTGTTCTCGATCCGCGCGCGTCGGATCTTCATGGTCGGCGTCAGCAGCCCGTTCTCGATCGAGAACGGCTCCTTGGCGATCACCAGCATCTTGAGCTGCTCGTAGTCGGCGACCCGCGCATTGACCTGCCTGAGCCGCTCGCCGAGCTCGCGCTCGACCTCGGCGCGCACCGCCGGATCGGCCATCTTCGGGCGCAGGTCCTCGGCCAGCACCACCAGGCCGTAGGCCGCCTGCTGGCCCACGCCGGAGACCATCACCGTCTCGATCATCGGGCTCTCGCCGAGCATGTTCTCGATCGGCGCGGGGGCGACGTACTTGCCCTTGGCCGTCTTGAAGAGCTCCTTGGCGCGGCCGGTGAGCTTGAGCATGCCCCGCGGGTTGCGCTCGCCGAGGTCTCCGGTCCGGAAGAAGCCGTCGGGCGTCAGCGATTCCGCGGTCAGCTCGGGCTGCTTGTAATAGCCCACCATCTGGCCGGGGGACTTGATCAGCACCTCGCCGTCCTCGCTGATCTTCACCTCGACGCCCGGATAAGGCACACCGACCCAGCCCGCCGCGCTCGCGTCGGCCTTCGAGCTGTGCGAGTACGCGAAGTCCTCGGTCATCGCGTAGCCCTCCATCAGGTTAAGCCCGAGGCGTCGGTACCAGGAGATGACCTCCGGCGGGATCGGCGCCGAACCGCTGCCCGCGAGCCGCACCTGATCGAGTCCGAGGCCGTCGAGGATCTTCTTGCGGACGATGCCGCCGAGGATCGGGATCTTCAGGAAGAGGTCGAGCTTCTTGGGCGGCATCTTGTGCAGCACGCCCTGCTGGAACTTCACCCACAGGCGGGGGACCGAGATGAACAGCGTCGGACGGGCACGGCGCACGTCGGTGACGAAGGTCTCGAGCGACTCGCTGAAGTACACGTGCGGCGATGCGACGAACGACGCGGCCTCGACGAACGAGCGCTCGAAGACGTGCGCGAGCGGCAGGTAGGAGATCAGCCGGTCGCGTTCGCTGTAGCGCTCGCCCTCGCAGATCCGCTGCGCGCACACCGACACGCGCCCGAAGCTGTGCATCACGCCCTTGGGCGTGCCGGTCGAGCCCGAGGTGTAGATGATCATCGCCAGATCGTCGGCCGCGCGCGCCCGGCGGCCCGCGAGCGGCTCGGTCCGCGCGACGATCTCGTCCCACTGCTCGTGGCGCGTCGCCGGCGCGAGCGGGAAGGCGATGCGCGGCATGCCCTCGGGCACGCCCGGCTCCTGCTGCCCCCAGGTATCGAGCTTGCCGACGAACAGCAGCTTGGAGTCGCTGTGCTCGAGCACGTAGCGGATGGTGTCCGGGCCCTCGGTCGGGAAGATCGCGACCGTGGTGCCGCCCGCCATCCATATCGCGAGCTCGGCGATGAAGAAGTGCGCGCAGTTCTTGGACAGGATCGCGACGTGCGCCCCGTCGCCGATGCCGCGCGAGCGCAGATGCGCAGCCATCCTCCGGGCCTGATCGACCACCTCGGCCCAGGTGTAGTCGATGGTCTTGCCGCCGCCGTAGGGTTGCGTCAGGAACACCCGGTCGGCGTGGGCCTGTTCGTGGTCGTAGACGTGGTCAAGGATGGACTTGGATTCGGGCACGGCATCTCCTCCGCTCGGGGTGTTGTCCGACAAGCCTAGCCGCAATGTCGCGCCGGACCAAGCATGGTCGATGTCGCAGGGGGGCTGAGTCGGGCGGCCCCAAGCTAGAATCGAAGGATGTTCACCTCCGCCGACCACGGATTCATGAGCCGGGCGCTCGAGCTGGCCCGCCTGGGGCTGGCGAGCACCACGCCGAATCCGCGGGTGGGCTGCGTGGTGGTCAAGGACGGGCAGGTCGTCGGCGAGGGTTGGCACCGGCGTGCCGGCGAGCCGCATGCCGAGATCGTCGCCCTGGGCGAGGCCGGCGGCCGGGCCCGTGGCGCCACGGTCTACGTCACCCTCGAGCCGTGCAGCCACTTCGGGCGCACGCCGCCGTGTGTCGATGCGCTGGTCGAGGCCCGCGTGGCGCGCGTGATCGCCGCGATGGAGGATCCGAACCCGACGGTCAACGGCCGTGGCCTCGCGAGGCTGCGCGATGCCGGTGTCGACGTGCGCTGCGGTCTGCTGCAGCACGAGGCGACCGAGCTGAACATCGGCTTCGTCGCGCGGATGTCGCGCGGCCGGCCGTGGGTCAGACTGAAGGTCGCGGCCTCCCTCGACGGGCTCACGGCGCTCCCCGACGGCAGCAGCCAGTGGATCACCGGCGAGGCGGCGCGCCGTGACGGGCATGCGTGGCGGGCCAGGGCCTGCGCCATCCTCACCGGCATCGGCACGGTCCGCGACGACGACCCGCAGCTCACCGTGCGCATGATCGAGACGACCCGCCAGCCGACGCGCATCATCGTCGACTCCCGGCTCGAGATCGACCTCGAGGCGAAGGTGCTCAAGGGCGGTGCGGCCTGGGTCGCCTGCGCCGTCGACAACGAGGACAAGGTGCGCGAGCTGACCGATCGGGGCTGCGAGGTGCTGCGGCTGCCGAATCCGCAGGGCAAGGTCGATCTCGCCGCACTGATGGTCGAGCTGGGCGCGCGCGGCCTGAACGAGATCCACGTCGAGGCCGGCCACAAGCTGAACGGCTCGCTGGTGCGGGCCGGCGTCGTCGACGAGCTGCTCGCCTACGTCGCGCCCGCGCTGCTCGGCAGCGGGCTGCCCATGTTCTCGCTCGAGGCGCCCGCCGAGCTCGAGGGGCGCCGTCGTCTTCGCTTCACCGAGCTCGAGCGGCTCGGCGACGACCTGCGCCTGATGGCTCGGTTCTGATCCCCGTCAACGACCCTTTTTCCCGAATCCTTCCCGGAGCGTCTCCCGCCATGTTCACCGGCATCGTCGCGGCCGTCGGCCGCATCGAACGCATCGATCCGCTCGGCGAGGGCGCCGGCGTGCGCCTCACCGTCGACGCCGCGGGCCTCGGCCTGGGCGACGTCGCCGTCGGCGACTCGATCGCCATCCAGGGCGCCTGCATGACCGCGATCTCGATCGACGGCCCGCGCTTCGTCGTCGAGGTCTCGCGCGAGAGCCTGTCGAAGACCGCCGGGCTCGATGCGCCCGGAGAGGTCAACCTCGAGAAGGCGCTGCGCCTGTCCGACCGACTCGGCGGCCATCTGGTCAGCGGGCACGTCGACGGGCTCGGCGAGGTGGCGGTGTTCGAGCCGGTGGGCGAGTCGTGGCGGCTCGATGTGCGCGTGCCCGCGGGGCTGTCGAAGTACCTGGCCTACAAGGGCTCGGTGACCGTCGACGGCACCAGCCTGACCGTCAACAGCGTCACCGACCTGCCCGACGGGCGCTGCGACGTCAGCATCAACCTGATCCCGCACACCATCCAGTCGACCACGCTCAGGCGCCTCGCGCCGGGCATGACGGTGAACCTGGAGATCGACCTGATCGCGCGGTACGTGGAGCGGATGCTGCAGGGCACCGAGCCCCGCAGGACCTGAGGCGCGGGAGGGGCGCCGCTGCGCGCTGGGTCAGCGCCTCGGGCGCAGGGCCCGGTCGGAGGCGAACGCGTCGCTGGCGGTGGCCTGCAGCACGCGCGACTCGAAGGCACCGGCATCGCCGTCGGTCCAGTCGCCGGCGGCCGCGACGCCGCCGTGGACCAGCCCCGCTACCGCCGGGTCCGGATCGATGGCGACGAGCGAGTCGGCCACCGCTGCGACGGCGCGGCAGGCATCCCGGAAGCCCAGGCCGATCACCTGCCGCACGAGGGTCGTGGCCAGCAGGTCGACCCGCTCGGGCAGCGGCACGTCGTCTGACGGGCCGGACGGGTCGGCAGCGTCCGACGTCGGCGCCTCGCGCCCGACGAATCCGAGCGCCATGCCATACAGGAAGGCGGCGAAGGCATCGCGCCTGGCGTCGTCGCCGATCGCCTCGTCCTCGCCCGCGACCGTGCGCGCGTGTCGCGCCGCCTGCAGCGCGGGAGGCTCTTCGGGGCCGGAACGGGACAGGGCGGGGGCCATCGGGCGAAGTGTACGCCGCGCGTCCGAGGGGCCGCGTTCAGTCCGCCGGAGCGCCCTCGATCGCGCGCCGCGCGCTGTGGCGCCGGTCGAAGCCCGCCGGCATCGCGCGGCTCGCCGTGCGCCGCTCGGCGCCGTCGCGACGCTCGTGCTGTCGGGGCCGGATGCTCGCGTGCACCGCTTCGAGCTGGAGCATCGCGGGTACCGGCCCCTCTTCGGGGAGGTCCTCCACCCAGACCCGCAGCTTCAGGCGGCTGCCGTCGCCGGTGTCGCCCTCGATCGTCCAGGCTGGCGGGGGACGGTCCGGATCGGTCTCGAGGGCCGCGCACCGGAAGACCAGCTCGTTGCGGCGCATCGTGCAGTCGATCTCGCCGAGGGCGGGCGTGTGATCGCCGGTGGCGGTGGCCGAGGCCACCGGATCGCTGGCGGGGAAGGACTCGAACGAGCCGCGGTCGATCGCGGCCTCGGTCCGTGCGGCGGCGTGCTCGCGGTGCCTGCGCATCCAGTTTCGAACGAGCTCGAGCACCTGGTGCTCGAGCGACGCGTCGCGACGCCTGTCCTGTCCGGCGGCATCGTCCGGATCGGGGCTGCGGGTGCTCATCGGGGACTCCGGCGCGAGTGGGGCCGGGCATGCGGCCGGCCGTCGAGGTCCTGCAAGGCAAGCGCCGTGCCTGCCGAACTCGAAGTGCCTGCCGAACTCGAAGTGCCTGCCGAACTCGACATGCCTGCGGCGTGCGCCGTGCCGTCGGCGTGCCCCGCGTCAGCGTTCGACGAGCGTGCGGAAGTAGGCCTCTCGGGAGCTCGCGTACAGCGCGTGCCGCATCTCGACCCAGGTGATCACCTCGGCGGCCGGCATGGGCTTGGCGAGGTAATAGCCCTGGATCTCGTCGCAGCCCATCGAGGCGAGCGCGCGCAGCTCGGCGACGGTCTCGACGCCCTCGGCGATCGTCCTGAGCCCGAGCTGCTTGGCGAGGTCGACGGTCGAGCGCACGATCGTCGCGTTGCCCCGGTTCGTGTTCATGCCGCTCACGAACGACCGGTCGATCTTCAGCTCGTGCACCGGCAGCTTCTGCAGCTGCTTGAGCGTCGCGTACCCGGTGCCGAAGTCGTCGACCGAGAGCCGCACCCCGAGCGCCGCGATCGACTGCAGATTGCTGAGCGCGTTCTCGGTCTCGCTCAGCAGCCCGCTCTCGGTGATCTCCAGCGTGAGCCGGCTGGCATCGAGCTTGCGCTCGGCCAGGATCTCGGCCACGCGGCCCGACAGCGCCGGATTCTCGATGTCCTGCGCGGACACGTTGATCGAGACGTTCAGCAGCATGCCGCGCGTGGTTATCTCGGCCGCGAAGCGCACGCCCTCGGCGATCACCCACGGGGTGATCTCGCGCATGAAGCCG
>JBIIPQ010000306.1:0-5401 GCA_044342535.1 Burkholderiaceae bacterium | reverse complement strand
CGAGACCTCGAGCGCCTCGGACAGCGCTGCCCGGAGCCGGCGCCGTGCCGGCGCGCCGAGGGCCATGAAGCCGTTCAGGTCGCCCGCGGCCAGCGGCCCGAGGAGCGCGGCGACCTCGGTGTCCCAGCCGCCTGCGGTGCGTGCCGCGGCGAGGTCGAGCACGCGATCGCCGATCGCCACGCCGATCCGCCACGGTTCGTCCGAACCCGCGTGCCGGAAGCGCCCGAAGGGCAGGTTCTGGATCGGGAAGTCGGTCTCGGGATCGTTCGCCGAGTCGACCCAGCTGCGCCGGGCGGGGTCGTGGGTGGTGTCGAGGGGGGGCATGGTCAGGGTCGTCTCCGTGTCTCCGAGCGGCATTGTCGCGTCAGTCGCGGGGGATGTCGTGGGCCGCGACCCGGCGGCCTGAGCGCGTCGGGCGCCCGCCGTCCTGCGGCGGGGGCTCCCCGATCGACTAGCGCGCCTTCGCCAGCGACTCCAGGCGCCCCAGGTCCAGGCCCTCGACCGCGCCCTTGAGGGCCGCCACGTCGACACCGCGCCCCTGGGCTTCGACGACCAGCCCGCTGTCGAGCGTCAGCGTGTACTCGGTGTGACCGCTGCGGCGATCGGTCACTTCCTGCACCATGTGCCGTCCCTGCCGGTAGCGTTTCTCGATGCGCCCCTCGCTCTCGCGCTCGCCGGTGGCGAGCTGCCCGACCATGGCCGCGACGCCGGCGAGCGTGCCGGGGTCGGTGATCTCGAGTTCGATGCGCCGATCGCCGTCCCCGTAGCGGGCCTTGGCCGAGCTGAGCGACACCCCGACCGCCGTGCCGCCGCTCGACTCCCACTCCCCCCGGTCCAGGCCGGCGAGCGTGGCCGGCAGCAGCGCCTTGAGGTCGCCCGGCGTCACCGGCGCCCGCCCGCCGGTGGCGCCGCCGAGCGCCCCGGCGACCATCGCCATCGCATCGTTGGCGGCCTTGCCCGTAGCCGCCGCGTCGCCCGACTTCGCGGCCTCCTCGACCTTGCGGGCGCTCTCTTCCATCTTCTTCGCCATCGCCTCGAGGCGGGCGGTGTCGACGGCCACGCTGCCCTTCTGCGTTTCGATCCGCAGGTCGCCGCCCGCGGTCGGCCCGTACGCGGGCACGAGCGACACGGTGAGGAAGGCGCCCGCCAGGTTGGCGACGAAGCCACAGACCATGATCACCGCGGTGTAGGGCAGGGCCCGGCCCGGCGGACATTTCATCAGCACGGGCAGGCCGATGTAGAGGAGATAGAGGCTGTAGAGCGCGCCGAGCAGCATCAGGAACGGCAGCGCGGTCAGCAGGTACGACAGCCCCGACACCATCGCGGCCGTGCTCGCGTAGGCGACGAGCTTGAAGGCGCTGACGAAGTCCTTGCGTCCGCCGAACTTCGGCGCCAGCGCATCGATGATCCAGGCCATGACCCAGACGGTCGCCAGCATCAGCGCCAGGCCGATCACCGCGTTCCACAGCCCCTGCAGCACCGGCACGCGGACGGTGACGCCGAAGCCGCCGACGCCGATCAGCGAGAGCCCGATGAAGCCCGCGAGGGCCGGAATCGCGGCGAGCCAGACGACGTAGTCGCGGTAGATCGAACGGACCGTCGAGGCCTCCGCGTCGATGACCGGCCACTCCGTACGCGGCGACAGGAGGATGGACTTGACGCGTGGGAACGGGAACATGGCGGGCCTTCGTCGGGTCGGTTCGGGGGACGGCTGCCATCGGCCGCTCCTCTTGGAGGCGGCTGCCGGGGAACTGCAGGGCAGCCTCAGGGTATCGGGAACCGCCCGGCACCGTCATCATCCGAATCGATGTTCCCGGCTGGCCGACGCGATGCCCCTATCCGCCGGGATCGAATCACCCCGCGGGCGCCCGGCCGGCGGTATCGTCCCGACACGGCGAGGGCCATGGCGCCCGGCCCGCACGTGGAGCACCCCCATGAACCGAGTCCTCCGATACGCCGCGCCCGCACGCGGGCTGCACTGGCTGACCTCGCTGCTCGTGCTCGGCATCGTGATTCCGGCCGGTGTCTGGATCAAGTACTTCGAGCCGGCCGACGAGGCCTTCAAGCTGCGGCTGTACAACGTCCACGAGAGCGTCGGCGTGATCGTGTTCGTGCTGGTGCTGCTGCGGCTGGTCTACCGGTGGCGCAATCCGCCGCCGCCGCTGCCGGCCGACACCCCGGCCTTCGTGCGGTTCGCCGCCCACGCGGTGCACCTCGCCCTGTACGCGCTGCTGCTGCTGATGCCGATCGGCGGCTTCCTCGCCACCAACGCCTGGGGCTTCCCGCTGTCGGTGTTCGGCGTGCTGCCGTTGCCGTCTCCGGTGGGCAAGGACGAGGCGCTCGCGAAGGTCTTCTCGTTCCTGCACTGGAGCGGCGCGATCGCGATCGGGTCGCTGATCCTGGGGCACATCGTCGGTGCGCTGTATCACCAGTTCGTCCGGCGCGACGGGCTGATCAGACGCATGCTCTGATCGACCCGGCGACGATTCGCGCCGAAGGCATGAGATCCTTCGGCGTCCCGGCCGGCCGACCCGCCGACCGGATGCAGTACGGCAGACCCACGTGACACCCGAAGCGACTCCTCCCGACGCGGCCCCCTCCCGGTCGCGCCTTCCCGCCCTGCGCACGCGGCGCCTCGGCTTCGCCATGCTCGTGCTCGCCACGTCGGCGGCGCTGCTGGCGCTGATGGCCGCCGCGACCTTCCCGTCCGGCCCCGACCCGCTCGGCCTCGCGATGCTGGCGCTCTTCGCGCTCACCTTGCCCTGGACCACGATCGGCTTCTGGAACGCCGTCATCGGCCTGGCGCTGATGAGCGCGGCGCGCGACCCGGAGGGGCTGGTCGCGCCTCACCTCCGTGCGATCGCGGGCGACGAACCGATCGCGACGTCCACGGCGTTGGCGATCTGCATCCGCAACGAGGACACCACCCGGGTCTCGCGCAACCTGCACTGGATGCTCGAGGGGCTGGTGGCGACCGGCGAGGCGCGCTGGTTCCGGCTGTACGTGCTGAGCGACACCGACGACCCGGCGATCGCCGCCGACGAGGCCGCGCTCGTCGAGCGCCTCGGGGCGCGCTTCGGCACCCGGATCGGGATCACCTACCGGCGACGCGAGCGCGGCACCGGATTCAAGGCCGGCAACCTGCGCGACTTCTGCGAGCGCTGGGGCACGGCGCACGAGACGCTGATCGTGCTCGACGCCGACAGCGTGATGACGCCGGCCGCGATGCTGCGCCTGGTCCGCGTCATGCAGGTCCGTCCGGAGATCGGCATCCTGCAGACCCTGGCCACCGGGCTGCCGAGCGCCAGCGCGTTCGCGCGGATCTTCCAGTTCGGCATGCGGCTCGGCATGCGCTCCTACACGCTGGGCGCCGCCAGCTGGCAGGGCGACTGCGGGCCGTACTGGGGCCACAACGCGATCATCCGGCTCGCGCCGTTCACCGAGCATTGCCGCCTGCCGGTGCTGCCCGGCGGCCCGCCGCTGGGGGGCGACGTGCTGAGCCACGACCAGCTCGAGGCGGTGCTGATGCGACGCGCCGGCTTCGAGGTCCGTGTGCTGCCGGAGGAGGACGGCAGCTGGGAGGAGAATCCGCCGACGCTGCTCGAGTTCATCCGGCGCGACCTGCGCTGGTGCCAGGGCAACCTGCAGTACCTGAAGCTCGGCCGCATGGACGGGCTGCTGCCGGTGAGCCGCTGCCAGCTGTGGCTGGCGATCGCGATGTACGTCGGCACCCCCGCCTGGCTGGGCTTCATGCTGCTCGGCCTGGTCCGCCAGGGGCCGTTCCGGCCGGACATCGGCGCGATCGTGCTGGCGATCACGCTGCTGATGAGCTTCGCGCCCAAGCTCGCCACGCTGATCGACGTGCTGCTGCGGCCGCGGCTGCGCGCGGCCTTCGGCGGGGCGCCGCGCATCGTGGCCGGCGCCCTGCTCGAGACGCTGTTCACGCTGCTGATCGTGCCGGTCTGCGCGGTGTCGGTCACGCTGTTCGTGATCGGGCTGCCGTTCGGGCGGCAGGTCGGCTGGGCCGCGCAGCTGCGCGATGCCGACGGCATCCGGTTCGGCGTGGCGCTGCGGCGCCTGTGGCCGCACACGCTGGTCGGCCTCGCGTTCTCGGTGTGGCTCGCCCGGGTGGCGCCCGGCGCGCTGTGGCTGGGCATCGGCACGCCGTTCGCCCTCGGGCTGGTCGGCGCCATCCCGTTCGCGATGTTCACCGCGCATCCGGCGGTCGGCCGCGCGCTCGGCCGGATCGGCCTGTGCCGCATCCCCGAGGAGGTCCGCCCGCCCGCCGCAGCCGGCTCGGCGGTGCTGTTCAGGCCGTTCGCGGTCGCGGCGGGCTCCGAGTGACCCGCCGCGCCATCGCGGTCATGCTGCTCGGCGTGTCGGGCTGGCTCGCTGCGGCCGCCCATGGTCTCGCCGCGCCGCTCGAGGTCGAGTTCGTCGATGCGAGCCGCCCGACGCGCTGCGCCGAGGAGGACAACGTCTACGTGAAGCTCGTCGGCGCGCCGGTCGCCTCGTTCCGGATCACCGCCGAGCATCCGCCCTATATCGCCGACGTGCGTACCGACAGCACCGCACCCGACTTCACCGACTGCGACATGTCGTCCGACCCGAGCTTCGTCTTCACGCCCCGCAGCACCGTGCTCCACGAGGATGCGTCGATCCGGCTGGTCGGCCATGTCTTCGCGACGAACTGGCGACCGGAGTCGGTCGAGTTCCGGGTCGGCGATCGCGTCGAGCGCGGCCTGCACCTGGTGCAGCTGATCCGCCGGCTGCCGGCGCGCGACGTCGAGATGCTGGTGGTCTATCCGGCCGATGGCTACTGGCGGCCCAAGCCGCTGCCGCCCGCCTCGCTGCCCGACACCGCCTACGGCAGCTCGTTCCTGATCGGTCCGGTCGAGGAGGATGGCCGCCCGTTCGTCGCGATCCGCAGCCTGACGTTCGAGCCGGCGACGCTGACCTTCAGGCTGGTCTTTCGCGACGGCTCGCGCGCCGTGCTGTCGGTCGCCGAGGCGAGCGCCGAGCGCCTCGCCCTGTCGATCGCGCTCGATCCGCCGGTCGCGTCCGGCCGGCCCTTTGCCGCCCTGCGCTCCATGTTCGTCGCGACCGCGCAGGCGGACGTCGCGCTCGCGCGCTGGGAGGGTGGGGCGCGCGGCGCGGGGCAGGCGCCGGTGATGGGATTCGGGAGTGCCGGCGCGCGCAGCGCGCGCTTCGGCCGCGTCGAGCCCTCGCGCCACAACCTCAGCGCCCCCGACCTGGTATTCGACGCCTTCTCGTCGGCCGGCGATGCGGGCGTCCAGCGATGAACGCGCCCGACGTCGGCCTGCCCCACGGGCGCGTTTCGACCGGCGAGCCGCCGCCCGACGACTGCGCCGACTGGCGGGCGGTGCTGGCCGCGCGCCAC
>JBIIPQ010000305.1:0-5411 GCA_044342535.1 Burkholderiaceae bacterium | reverse complement strand
GCGCTGCTCAAGGCCACCGGCACGGCCCCGAGCGGCGGGGCCGCCAAGGTGATGGTGGATGCCGGCGCGGTGCGGGTCGACGGCGTCGTCGAGTCGCGCCGCAGCCGCAAGGTGAGAGCCGGCCAGAAGGTGGTGGTCGGCGAGGTCCGGATCACGGTCGTCGCCGGGCCGCCGGCCGGCTGACGTCGCAGGCTAGCTGCGGACCTGTCCGGAGCCGAACACCACCCACTTCAGCGAGGTCAGGCCCTCGAGGCCCACCGGCCCGCGCGCGTGCAGCTTGTCGGTCGAGATGCCGATCTCGGCGCCCAGTCCGTACTCGAAGCCGTCTGCGAAGCGGGTGGACGCGTTGATCATCACGCTCGCCGAGTCGACCTCGCGCAGGAAGCGCATCGCCCGCGAGTGGTCCTCGGTGACGATCGCGTCGGTGTGCGCCGAGCCCCAGCGCGCGATGTGCGCCATCGCCTCGTCCAGGCCGTCGACGATGCGGATCGCCAGGATCGGGGCGAGGTACTCGGTCGCCCAGTCGGCCTCGGTCGCGGCCGCGCAGGGCAGGCCGGCCGCGGCCAGCAGCGCGCGGGTGGCCGCGCAGCCGCGCAGCTCGACGCCCTTGTCGACGTAGATGCGGCCGAGCGGCGCCAGCAGCCGCGGCGCGATGCCGCGATCGACCAGCAGCGTCTCCATCGTGTTGCACGGCGAGTAGCGCTGCGTCTTTGCGTTGTCGGCGATGCGGATGGCCTGCTCGAGGTCGGCGGCGTCGTCGACGTAGACGTGGCAGATGCCGTCGAGGTGCTTGATGACCGGCACCCGTGCGTCCTTCGAGATGCGCTCGATCAGCGACTTGCCGCCGCGCGGCACGATCACGTCGACGAACTCGGGGCTCTGGATCAGCGCACCGACGGCGGCCCGGTCGGTGGTGTCGATGAGCTGCACCGCATCGGCCGGCAGGC
This sequence comes from Burkholderiaceae bacterium, assembly GCA_044342535.1. Lineage (GTDB taxonomy): Bacteria > Pseudomonadota > Gammaproteobacteria > Burkholderiales > Burkholderiaceae_E > UBA4615. The sequence continues at coordinate 4,464 of JBIIPQ010000305.1, read as the reverse complement.
CGGCGTGCACCAGGCCTTCGCGGATCAGCACGGCGAGCGCACGGTTGCTGTGGATCGCCTCGGAGCCGCCGCGCAGGATCGTCGCGTTCCCCGACTTGATGCACAGGCCCGCCGCGTCGATGGTCACGTTCGGGCGCGACTCGTAGACGATGCCGATCACGCCCAGCGGCACGCGCATCTTGCCGACCTGGATCCCGGAGGGCCGGAAGCGCAGATCGCTCATCTCGCCCACCGGATCGGGCAGGGCGGCGATCTGCTCGAGGCCGACCGCCATCGACTCGATGACCTTCGCGGTGAGCGCGAGCCGGTCGACGAAGGCCGGATCGTGGCCGGCGTGGCGCGCCGCCTCGAGATCGCGGGCATTCTCGGCGGCCAGCGCGACGGCCTCGCGTCGGATGGCCGAGGCCGCGGCGAGCAGTGCCGCATCCTTCGCGGCGGTGGCCGCGCGGGCGGTGTGCCGCGAGGCCTCGCGTGCGCGGCGGCCGACGTCTGCGACGTAGACCGGGATGTCGATCGGGTTCATCGTGGAGACTCCTGGCGGCGCGGTCAGCCCGCGTCCGCGGCATCGGCGACCAGCGCCGGGTCGCAGGCCAGGGCCAGCGACGCCGCGCCGGCCAGGCCGAGCGCGATCGCCTCCAGCGCCTGCCAGTCGTCGCCGGCGAGCACGCCCTTCGTCATTCTATCGGCGCGCCCGCAGGCCCGCAGCAGCCGCCGCAGCCGGGGCGCGTCGAGCCGTCGGGCGGCCGCGTGGTAGACCCGCTCCCGGTCGCCCCAGACACGCGCCTGCGCGAGCACCGGCGCCACCGGGCGGCCGGCATCGCGGGCACCCACCATGCGCCCCAGCGTGCGCACCGCCTCGGCGACCGCCCACAGCACCAGGGGCACGGCCGCGCCTTCGGCGCGCAGGCCCCCCGCGCAGCGCATCGCGCGGTCGACGTCGCCGGACAGGGCCGCGTCGACCAGATCGAACGCATCCCAGCGCGCCACGTCGAGCACGGCGGCCCGGACCGCCTCGAACTCGAGCGTGCCCTGCGGCAGCAGCAGGCCGAGCTTGGCGACCTCCTGCTTGGCGGCCAGCAGGTTGCCCTCGACCCGTTCGGCGATCAGCTGCAGGGTCGGCGGGTCGGCCTGCTGGCCGCCGCGCTGCAGCCGCTCGCCGATCCAGCGCGGCAGGCGGTCGCGCTCCACCACCGGGATCTCGACCAGCCAGCCCGCCTGCTCGACCCGGCCGAACCAGGCCGCCGACTTGGCGGTCTTGTCGAGGCGTGGGCCGGTGACCAGCAGCCGGATGTCGTCGGGCAGGCGCGGCACCGACTCGGCGAGCGACTCGCCGAGCTCCTTGGGGGCCTTGCCGGTCAGGCGCAGCTCGAGCAGGCGGCGGCTCGCGAACAGCGACAGCGCGCCCGCCTCCTGCATCAGCACCTCGGGCCGGAAGTACCGGTCGACGTGGAACACGCTGCGCTCGTCGAAGCCTGCCGCGCGCGCCGAGGCTCGCACCAGGTCGGCCGACTCGAGGAGCAGCAAGGGCTCGTCGCTCGCGATCCAGACGACCGGCGGCGGCACACCGCGGGCGCGCTCGAGTGCGCGGGGCAGGGTGGCGTCGGACAGGATCACGACAGCGGGGGCTGGGGCGGCAGCACCGCGAGGCGCCGCAGGATCTGCTGGATCGCGTCGATGCGCATGTCGCGGTAGAGGAGCAGCACCTCCTCCTCGTTGACGATCCCCTGCACGTCCAGCACGGTGATCTGCCGGCGCAGCACCATCTCGCTCGCCGGGATCAGCTCGGCATTGCTCGCGTCGCGCACCTGCCAGCGGATCCGGTAGCGCAGCTGGAACTCGCGCGGCCGGCCGCTGGTGGACAGCGCGGCGATCTCGCGTTCGGGCAGCTCGCCGAGCAGCTCGAAGCGCACCTGCGCGTCTTCGCGGCGCTCGACGATGGTCGCGCCGTTGGTGCGCAGCGCGCGACGCAGCTCGCCGCCGAACTGCGAGCTCGCCGGCAGCGGCGAATAGACGGTCTTGAACGGCAGCTCGGTCTGGCCCCGCAGCTGGAAGCCGCAGCCCGCCGCGAGCAGCACGGGTACGCCGGCCGCCAGCAGCCTTCGGCGGCCGGCGAGCGGCGCGCGCACGGACGGCGAGAGCGGCCGGGTCATGTCAGACGACCACGTTCACGAGGCGACCCGGCACCACGACCACCTTCTTCGGCGCGCGGCCCTCGGCCAGCCGCTGCACCGCCTCGGAGGCGACGGCCGCCGCCTCGATCGCCGCGCGTTCTGCGCTCGCCGGCACGCGCAGCGAGCCGCGCACCTTGCCGTTGACCTGCAGCACCAGTTCGAGCTCGTCCTGGACCAGCGCGGCCTCGTCGACCTGCGGCCAGGGCGCATCGAGCAGGTCGCCCGACTCGGCCTCGTAGCCGAGCTCGCGCCACAGCGCATGGCCGACGTGCGGCACGATCGGGTAGAGCACCCGCAGCGCGACCGACAGCGTCTCGCGCAGCGCCGCGGCGCTCGCCGCGTCGTCGCCGAGCTTCGCCGACTCGAGCGCGTTGAGCATCTTCATCGCCGCGGACACGACGGTGTTGTACTGCTTGCGCTCGTAGTCGTAGCTCGCCTGCCTGAGCACGCCGTGGATCTCGCGGCGCAGCGTCTTCGCGGCCTCCGGGAGCGTGGCCGCGTGATCCGCGATCCGGCGGCCGGCAGCCGAGGCGATCGCGCCTCGGCGCGCATGGCAGAACGCCCAGAGCCGGCGCAGGAATCGGCTCGCGCCGTCGACCCCGCTGTCCGACCATTCGAGCGTCTGCTCGGGCGGGCTCGCGAACATCACGAACAGGCGCGCGGTGTCGGCGCCGTGGCGGTCGATCAGGGCCTGCGGGTCGACGCCGTTGTTCTTGGACTTGGACATCGTGCCCACGCCCTCGTACTCGATGCGCGAGCCGTCGGACTTCAGCACCGCATGCGTGACGCGGCCGTCGGGGCCGTGCACGTCGCTGACCTCGTCGGGCCAGAAGTACTCGACGCCGCCGCGCTCGGCGCGCCGCGAGTAGATGTGGTTGAGCACCATGCCCTGGCAGAGCAGGCGCGTGAACGGCTCGTCGAAGGTCACCAGGCCGCGGGTCGGCTCCGAGGGCACCTGACCGGTGACGTCGCGCATGACCTTCGTCCAGAAGCGTGCGTACAGCAGGTGCAGCACCGCATGCTCGATGCCGCCGATGTACTGGTCCATCGGCATCCAGTAGTCGGCGCGTGCATCCACCATCGCCGACGCGTTGTCCGGCGAGCAGTAGCGCATGTAGTACCAGGCCGAGTCGACGAAGGTGTCCATCGTGTCGGTCTCGCGGCGCGCGGGCTTGTCGCACTTCGGACAGCGGCACGACAGGAAGCGCTCGTCCTTCGCCAGCGGGTTGCCGCTGCCGTCCGGGATCAGGTCCTCGGGCAGGCGCACCGGGAGCTGGTCGTCGGGCACCGGCACCGCGCCGCAGTCCGTGCAGTGGATGATCGGGATCGGCGTGCCCCAGTAGCGCTGGCGCGAGACGCCCCAGTCGCGCAGCCGGTACTGGATGCGCTTCTCGCCGAGGCCCTTGGCCGAGAGGTCGGCGGCGACGGCGTCGATCGCGGGCTCGTACGCGAGGCCGTCGTAGGCGCCGCTGTTCACGAGCACGACGTTCGACTTGTCCTCGTACCAGGCCTGCCAGCGCTCGTCGGTGAACGGCGCCTCGGTCTCGCGCGGTGCGCCCGCGCGGGCGACCACCTGGCGGATCGGCAGCCCGTACTTGCGCGCGAACGCGAAGTCGCGCTCGTCGTGCGCGGGCACGCCCATCACCGCACCGTCGCCGTAGCTCATCAGCACGTAGTTGCCGACCCAGACCTCGACCTGCGCCCCGGTGAGCGGATGGGTGACGAAGAGGCCGGTGGCCACGCCCTTCTTCTCCATCGTCGCCATGTCGGCTTCCATCACCGAGCCGCGCCGGGCCTCGTCGACGAAGGCGGCGACCTGCGGGTCACGGGCGGCGGCGACGGCGGCCAGCGGATGCTCGGGCGCCACCGCGACGAAGGTCACGCCCTGGATCGTGTCGGCCCGGGTCGTGAACACGTACATGCGGCCATCGCCGACGAGCGCGCCGTCGGCGTCGCGGATCTGGTGCGGGAATGCGAAGCGCACGCCGACCGAGCGGCCGATCCAGTTCGCCTGCATGGTGCGCACGCGCTCGGGCCAGCCCTCGAGGTGGTGCTCGACCTGATCGAGGAGCTCGGCGGCGTAGTCGGTGATCTTCAGGTAGTAGCCGGGGATCTCGCGCTTCTCGACGAGCGCACCGGTACGCCAGCCGCGGCCGTCGATCACCTGCTCGTTGGCCAGCACGGTCTGGTCCACCGGATCCCAGTTGACGACCTGCGTCTTGCGGTAGGCGATGCCGCGCTCGAGCATGCGCAGGAACAGCCACTGGTTCCAGGTGTAGTACGACGGGTCGCA
>JBIIPQ010000300.1:0-5473 GCA_044342535.1 Burkholderiaceae bacterium | reverse complement strand
GCCGCTTCCGGCACGCCGACGCCAATCTCGCAGGTCTCGAGCGCCTCGTCCTCCCAGGCGCCAGCCTCTGCGTCATCTGACCAAAGGCCTGTACCGGGCGTGCTGGACGGCATGGCACTGAACGGGTACGAAGCAACCCTGCTCGCGCTCGCTCTGCGTTCCCACGGGACGACCAACGCCGCGCCGGGGCAAAAGCTGAACCTGGACGAACACCTCACGGACATCGCGGCCTTCTGCCACAGCGGGGCCAAACTCGAGCCCCCCGCCTGGAGCTTGCTCAAGCGGTTGGCGGACTCTGGCGCGGCAGGATGGGCGATCGTCGAGAAGGCGGCCCACTCCCACTCAATGAATGCCAGCAGTTCGCAAGGCGGGGGGACCGATCTCGATGGCCGGCTCGACAAACTCCGGACGATGCTCCAGGCCGCACGGGCGCTCGACCCGGAGGGCAAGAAAACGCTCGCCGCGATCAAAGAACTCGCGGCCGACATCGTCAACGCAGCCGATCCTCAGGATCCGAAGCGGCTTGCGGCGCAGGCCATGGTCGCACTCCAAGCCCCCCTGGAGGTCCAGCAGGATGTGGCCATCCGAGCCGTGCGCAACGGGCTCGGCGTCGGAGGGGCAGGCTCGGCCTTAGCCTTCGCGAACGCCCGCCTTGCCAAGGCCGCCACGTGGTCAAACGGTCGGCCGCGGTTTTCAGGATGGTTAGCCGGGGTGCGGACAGCCATCAGTCGCCTGTACCACAAGAACCCCCTGGGCGATGAGACCCTGTCCTCGGGCAAGGCGGTACTCGGGAGAATCGACCCCGCGCTCGTGTCGATGAGGGCGACCCGGGAGTCGGCGGACAGGCTGTCGGCGATCTTCGGTCGGCTTCTGGATCTGGAGCCTCCGGGACCCGGTCATCAGACGAACGACCCGGCTCCGGCGCTCACGAAGTTCATCGAGGACTCCTCCTACCACCACGCCGTGTACGGCCACTGGGCGAAGCGGCCCGTCGTGGCCCAGCAGGTCATGCGCACTCTGTCGGATCAGCAGAAGGAGGGCATCCAGGAATCCATCAGCAACAGCAAGGTCGGTGAGGAGCTAAAGGTCCGGCTGTGCGGGAAGGCCAATGATCTGAGCGAGCTGAATCCCGAGACCCTGCTGAAGACCGGGTGGGACCTGGTCGCAGCGCTGCGCGGGGCGATCGAGCGCTACGCGGCTGACCAGGACGCCAACTCGAGGGATGCACAAGTCGTCGACAAACTCGCAGCTATCCCGTCCACGAAGGAGGGACAGCCTCTCGACGGAAGTAACCCCAAGAAAGCGGAACGTACACTCCAGCGGCTCGAAGACGCGCTGCTCGGCATCCGGTCCGAGCACAGTCCCGGGATCGACGCACATCCCCAAGCCCAGCGGGCGCGAGAGCGGCAGGCCACCGACCGCAAGTTAATCGCCCAGGCCAGTGACCGTCCGCTGTTGCAGCTCGCCGCTTCCGTCGAGCGGTTCGAGGTGGGCAGTTCGCTTACGCTGACGAACGGCGGCGCCGTCGGGGTGTCGTTGCCACTGTCGGCCGTCAACTTCGCCATCGGTGGAGCATTCGGCGTCGCAGGCGAGATCCGAGCCAAGACGGGCAAGACCGCCGTCTGCAGCATGAGCTTGACCGCCACCGGCGGCGAGATCGTCTTCGGAACGACGCGCCAGAATCTGGCTCGCGCCAAGCTCGGGGCCGTCGTCGGCTTCGGCAGCGACCATTGGCCGGTCGGCGTCGTCGGGACTGTCGGATATACCTTCGAAGGCTCCGGCACCCGTGCCGTCGTGATCCGGATTCCCCGCACGGGCAAGGCGAAGGGCACCGGGCACGGGGACGGAAAACCGGGTATTGAAGGGGATCGGATCGTCGCGGACCGGATGGCCCAGGTCTTGCGGCACGTGGACGGGCTCGCCCGGCAGGGCAGCACCGGCGCAATGGTGGAGGCGTTGCTGCAGGAGTTCCCGGATGTTCAGATCACCACGGTACGAGACCCGTGGCACCGGCCGCCCGACGTGACGCACAAGGGATCCGTGGACATCGGAGTCGGGTTCGGACTTGCCCCGAGCGACCCGTCCGATGCCTCGAACCGAGACACCCGTCACGCCTTCTCCATTCTCGGCGGCACCCTTGCCGTCGAAGCGTCGCGCCGCTCGACCGAAACCAGGGAGGACGGCCCGTTCAAGGTGGAGCAGCTCGGGAAACTGACGGCCTTGAAGCTCACGGCCGGTGCCCAGATGGTCGGGGCACTGCCGGGCTCGCAGAGCCATCTCGCTTCGGCGCAAATGCAGGTCCACAACCGCTTCGCCGGCCGCATTGTCAAGCTCGCGATGGACGACGGCAAGCCGAACGAGAACAGCGTACTGCTGGAACAGGCTCCGAGCCCGATCAGCCCGCATGGCAAGGCACTGCTGCACAAGCGGATATGGGAGCTGGCAGCCTTCCAGCTCGACCTGAACAACAAGGATGTCCTCGCAAAGCTGGTCGATGGGCGCGAAAACAAGGAGGCTCACATCGCCCAGTTGCTGCAGAACAAGGCCTACACATTGACCCAGGCGATCGAAGCCTGGCCGGTCACGAACGATTCGAGCTTCCTGATACTCTCGAAGCCGACGCCCGAGATCTGCTCAGAGATCGCACAGCTCAGCGCGATCAAGCAACTCGCCAAGAACGACCGCGCGACGGCCAAGGTCTTCGATGCAGCCGAGAAGGCCAGACGTCAGGTGCTCCTCGACGACACGTCATTCGAGGCCAAGTTCGCAATTCGGCCGACCGAGCAGACCACGGAACGGTCGGCGGGCACTCCAGTGTTGGTGGTCGAGAAGCTCCGCGCGGCGAGAGCCACCGGGGCCGGACACATCATCTGATCAAGGTCCACTGACCGCCCTGGCAGCGGCAGCAGCCCGAAGTCGACCGCGACCGCTCGATGCGCAAGGCATCCGGATCGGGCCGTATCGCAAGCTCATCGCCACGCCGTCGAACCGGAGCGGCACCCGCAGACGGGCGCCCTGCGAGCGTCCCGCAGGGCCCCGACACACTGCATCGAGGGCGACCACGCACACGTTCCTGGCCAACAACCGTGACGAGCTGATCGCCCGGTGCCAGACCTAGGCTGGCCCAGCGCCCCAGCCGGGCCGCCGCCGAGGCGCAGCCGAGCAACGGCGTGGCGTGCTCAAGCGCGCGCACATCACGCTCAAGGGCCTGATGTCTTCTACGACTGCAAGACCGCCCCGTCGCCGCGCCGCGCGCGCATCCTGCTCGCCGAGAAGGGCGTGCCGCACGAGGTCGTGTTGGTGGACCTCGCCAACAACGAGCAGATGGGCGAGGCGTTCAGGACGATCAACCCGCAGTGCACGGTGCCGGTGCTGGTGACCGACGACGGTCTGGTGCTGACCGACAACGCGTCGATCGCCGCGTGGCTCGAGGCCGCGTATCCGGAGCCGCCACTGATGGGGCGCACGCCGGCCGAGCGGGCCGAGATCGCGGGCTGGCACTGGCGTTCCGAGTTCGAGGGCCTGATGGCGATCGCCGAGGACCTGCGCAACGGCTCGCCGGCGATGGCCAACCGCGCGCTGCCGGGGCCGGTCGACTACGCGCAGATCCCCGAGCTCGCACAGCGCGGACGGGCGCGGGTGGAGCGGTTCCTCGAGGTGCTGGACGCGCGGCTCGCGGGGCGCGAGTTCGTCGCGACCGACCGGTACTCGATCGCGGATGTGACGGCAGCCGTGGCGGTGGACTTCGCACGGGTGGTGAAGGTCAAGCCGGATCCGGAGCGGCATCCGAACGTGGTGAGGTGGCGGGCGGGGCTGGCGGGGCGGGGGTCTATGGCGTTGTAGGGGGCATTCGGGCCTCGTGGCGGTCGGCGCTCCACACCCCTCTTGATGCGCGTAGCGCCACACGCTACAATAAGACGATGATCAGGTCGTTTCGGCACAAAGGCATCGAGCGGTTCTTTCGCTCGGGCTCGCGGGCCGGAATCCAGGCTTCGCATGGCCCGCGACTGGCGCGTCAACTGTCTGCATTGGACGCGGCCACGAGGCCGGAGGACATGAACCGTCCGGGCTGGGACTGGCATCCATTGAAGGGTGATCTTGCCGGTCTCTGGTCGGTGAGCGTGAATGGCAATTGGCGGCTGACCTTTGCGTTCGAGAACGCCGATGCCGTGCTGGTCGACTATCAGGACTACCACTGAGGGTCCCATGAGTTCGATGTACAACCCCCCCCACCCCGGTCTGACGCTGCGCGAAGACATCCTCCCTGCCCTGGGTCTGCAGGTGGGCGAGGCTGCGGCCCAACTGGGCGTCGACCGTACGACGCTCTCCAAGGTCCTGAACGGACGCGCCGCGATCAGTCCCGCGATGGCCCTGCGCATCGAACGCTGGATGGGGCGGGATCACGGGGGTGCTGCCGAAGTGTGGCTGGCACAGCAGGCGGCTTACGACCTCTGGCAGGCGCGCCTGGCAGTCAAGGCTTCCAGGGCCCTCTCGGGCGTCAAGACGTTGAAGCTGCAGGCGGCCTGAACGGGCGTGCCGCGGCTGATCAGCCCCTGCGCAGTCAAGGGACGAGCAACGCCTCGACGCCCTTCGTCTCGACGAGCTGCAAGAGTTTCGCCGCCGCGCCGCTGGGATGCTTGTTCGCGCTCGGTGATTCCCACTTCTGAACCGTCGACACGCTGACGTTCAGGAAGGAGGCGAACACCGCCTGGCTCATCCTCGCCTTGCGGGTCCTGATCGAGACGACACGGCGCGGTGTGTAGTCGGGGGGCGGCTCGCACAGCGCGCTGATACTGGACAGGTCGGCCTTCGACAGCAGACCGTGCGAATGCAGGGCTCGGGCCGTCTCCAGCGCCTCCTGGAGCAGGCGGGCTTCATCGGTCTTCTTCGCAGGCACCACGGATCTCCTTCAGTTCACCCGCCGCGGCCAGCGAATCCAGGGTGTCGATCGACTGCCGCTGCAGGGCCGACGCGAGTGTCTTGGCTGCGCTCAGCAGGGCATCCGGGAAGTCCGGGCCGGGATCGTGCTTCTCCCGCCCGAACAGGAGGATGAGCGCCTCGCGGTGACGTTTCGCGACGAGCACCCGAGCGGCGCCGCGTTTGCCGTGCCCCGGGATCGCGACTCGCTTCTTGCAGACGCCTTGGCCAAGATCAGCTTCGAACTGACCGGCCTCGATCTCCCTTGCGGCCCGCACGAGCGCCGCGTCCGCGATCACGCCACGTGACCAGCGGTCGAACGACTTGGTCTTGAACACCCGCTTGATGAGCAACATGGTAGCACCTAGTGCTATGGATTGCACGTCTGCCGAGCGGGCCGAGATCACGACTTGGCACTGGCGCGGCGAGTCCGAGGGGCCGTCGGCGATCGCCGAGAGGCTGCACAACTGTCGCGACCGACCGGCTCTCGATCGCCGACATGACGGTGGCGCTGGACTCCGCGCGGGTGGTGAAGGTCACGCCGGATCCGGAGCGG
>JBIIPQ010000061.1:0-16071 GCA_044342535.1 Burkholderiaceae bacterium | reverse complement strand
CGGTGCTCATGCACCGATTATCCCTTCAACGAGCCGATTGCTTCACACGTTCTGAGCGGCCGGCGGGCACGGGGCGCGCGGCCGCGCGGGGCCCGCGCTCAGCGCTTCTCGAGCGTGCAGCGAACCAGCGACGACCCGAACTCGCGCAGTGCGGGGTGCTGGAGCCACGCCATGCCGCGGATCGGCACCGTGTCCATCGCCACGATCCTCATCGGACTCGCCGCCACGATGCGCTCGAAGCCGGCGATCGTGATCTGGTTCAGGCCGCCGGCGACCTCGGAGAAGCGGGTGGCGCCGTCATGCTTGAAGTCGGCACGCCAGCGGATCTGCGCCGCTTCGGTGAACACCAGGTGCGACCACGGGAACACCGAGAACAGGTGCCCACCGTGCGGATGCAGCCAGGTCGGCCCGAACGAGGCGAGCACGCGTCCGCGGGGCGCGAGCAACCCGGCCATGATCTCGATGATCGCGCCCGGGTCTTCGAAGTGCTCGAAGGCGTCCTTCGACAGCACGATGTCGGCGCGCACGTCGGTGCGCTTGGCGAAGGTGCAGCGGTCGGCGACGCCCTCGCGCTCGGCCAGCGCCCGCGCACGTTCCAGCGCGCTGTCCTGGATGTCGATGCCGATCACATGGGCCGCACCGCGCTGCGCGCAGACCACGGCCTGCTCGCCGCCACCGCAGCCGAAGTCGACCACGGTGAGTCCGCGCAGGGTCTCGAAGATGTCGGCGCCGAAGCACTCGACCATCCTCGCGTCGCCGAGCGGTCCGGACGTCGAGTACGGTCCGGCTCGGCGGGCCTTGCCGCCCACCGCCCGCAGCATCCGGTAGCCGAGCGCGCCTCCGACCAGCCCCATCATCGACCTCCGGCGTCGGAATGCGCGTCGCGCGCAGCGTACCAGGCCATGGTGGCCTCGAGGCCGACGGCCACGTCGTGGGTCGGCGCGTAGCCGAGCATGGTGCGCGCCTTCGAGATGTCGGCGAGCGAATGACTGATGTCGCCGGCGCGGAACGCCCGGTGCTCGAGTGTCGCCGGGACCTCGCGGCCGAGCCCGTGCGCCAGGGCCGCGCGCATCGCCTCGGCCATCTCGACCAGCGTGGTGCTCGCCCCGACGGCGACGTTGAAGACCTGGTGGCCGCCTGGGATCTCCGGAGCCAGCGCGGCGCGCAGGTTCGCCTGCACGACGTTCGTGACATAGCAGAAGTCGCGCGAGGTGCTGCCGTCGCCGTTGACCCAGAGCGTCTCCCCGCGCAGCAGCGCGCGCGCCCAGCGCGGCACGACCGCCGCATAGGCACCCTCGGGATCCTGGCGCGGGCCGAACACGTTGAAGTAGCGCAGTCCGGCGCATTCCATGCCGTAGGTCCGCGCCCAGGTGGCTGCGAGCAGCTCGTCGATCGCCTTGGTGGCCGCGTACGGCGACAGCGGCTGACCGGTCGACGACTCGACCTTCGGCAGCGCCGGATCATCGCCGTACACCGAGCTCGAGGAGGCATACACCAGCCGGCGCAGGCCAGCCTCGCGCACCGCGGTCAGCAGCTCGGCGAAGCCGGTCGCGTTCGCGCGGAACGTGCGCATCGGGTACTCGATGGAGCGCGGTACCGACCCGAGGGCGGCCTGGTGGAGCACGTGGACCACGCCGCGCAGCGCCTGCGTGCAGGCCTTCGGATCGCAGACGTCGCCGTCGACGAGTTCGAAGCCCGCCCAGGCCGCCTCGCCGACCGTCGCACGGACGTCCTCGAGGTTGCGCCGCGAGCCGGTCGAGAAGTCGTCGAGGCCGACGACCTGCTGGCCGTGGCGCAGCAGCGTCTCGACCAGATGCGAACCGATGAAGCCGGCTGCCCCGGTGACCAGCCAGCGCTGCGCGGACAGCCCGCCCAGGAGCTCGGCGGGCGAGGCGCCCGGGTTCAGAGCCGCCATACCGAGTAGCCGAGCTTCTCGAGGGCGCCGCGGTCGTACACGCTCTTGATGTCGGCAAACACGCCACCGCGGGTGAGCCGCGCAGTCAGCGCATCGAGCGGCTTCGTCCGGTAGGCCTCGTGCGCGACCGCGGCGATCACCGCCCTGGCCGGCGGCAGGTCCTCCCAGCGCATGAGCTCGATGCCGTATTCGTGCTGCGCGTCCGAGGACTCCGCGATCGGGTCGTGAACGTGCACCTTCATGCCGTAAGACTGCAGTTCGCGGACGATGTCGACCACCTTCGAGTTGCGCAGGTCCGGCACGTCCTCCTTGAAGGTCAGGCCGAGGACGATCGCGACCTGGTTCGACACCGGTTGCGCCTCCTGGATGAGGCGCTTGACCACCTGCTCGGCGACGAACTTGCCCATGCCGTCGTTGATGCGGCGGCCGGCGAGGATCACCTGGGGGTGGTAGCCGAGCATCTCGGCCTTGCGCGTCAGGTAGTACGGATCGACGCCGATGCAGTGCCCGCCGACCAGGCCCGGCCGGAACGGCAGGAAATTCCACTTGGTCCCGGCTGCCTTGAGGACCTCGGCCGTGTCGATGCCGACGCGCTCGAAGATGATCGCGAGCTCGTTCATCAGCGCGATGTTCAGGTCGCGCTGGGTGTTCTCGATCACCTTGGCGGCCTCGGCGACCTTGATGCTGCTGGCCCGGTGCACGCCTGCGGTGACCACCGCCTCGTAGAGCGCCGCGACGCGGCCGAGCGTCTGCTCGGAGTCGCCTGCGACGACCTTGACGATGCGCGTGAGCGTGTGTTCGCGGTCTCCCGGGTTGATGCGCTCGGGCGAATAGCCGACGAAGAAGTCCTTCTTCCAGCGCTTGCCGCTCGCCGCCTCGAGCACCGGCACGCAGACCTCCTCGGTCGCGCCCGGGTAGACCGTCGACTCGTAGATCACCAGCGCGCCGGCCTTGAGGTTCGCGCCGACGAAGCGGCTCGCCGAGATCAGCGGCCCGAAGTCGGGCTGGTGGGCCGCGTCGACCGGCGTGGGCACCGCGACGACGATGCAGTCGGCGTCGCGCAACGCAGCCGGGTCGGCGGTGACGCTCAGGCGGCTCGCCGCGGCGAACTGCTCGGCGCTCACCTCCCCGGTGGTGTCGATGCGGGCGGCGATGCGCGCGACCTTCTCGGCCGAGAGGTCGAAGCCGATGGTCTCGAAGACGCGCCCGAACTCGACGGCCAGCGGCAGGCCGACATAGCCCAGGCCGATCACGGCGACAGTGGTCATAGTCCCGAAAGCTCGATGAAGGGTTCCGGCGCAGCATACGGGCGCCGGTGGACGGGGTCGCGGCCGGACGCCTGCCGGCATCCGCTGGCGTTGCGGGCACCGACGAACGGCGCGCCGTGCGCGCGATCCCTCGTCAGCCCGATGCTGCCACGGCTGCGCTCAGCGCCGGCGGCACTCGATCACACCTTCGACGTCCCGGACCGCGACCAGGGTCCGATCCAGCTGCGGGACCGAGGGGACCTCGACGGTGAACTGCATCTGCGCCACGCCGACACGGCTCAGCGTCTGGACCGCGACGACGTTCAGGCGGTCGCGGGCGAAGACGTCCGAGACGTCCCGCAGCAGGCCCTGGCGATCGCGGGCACGCAGCACCACGTCCACTGGGTAGGCGGCGCGCGGCGCCGACCCCTTGGCGGCGGCACCGCCCGACTCCCAGTCGCCCCAGGCGGTCTCGAGCACCCGCTCGGGCGCGCGCCGCGCCATGTCGGCGAAGCTGCGGCAGCCGCTGCGGTGCACCGACACCCCGTGGCCGCGGGTGACGAACCCCACGATGGGGTCGGGCGGCGCGGGCCGGCAGCAGCGCGCGAGCTGGGTCATCAGGAAGTCGACGCCGACCACCAGGACGCCACTGCCGGCGCCGGCGTCGCGGCGCGGCCTGCGAGCGCCCCGCAGCGTCGCGCCGTCGCCCTGCAGGGCCGCCGCGACGTCGGCCGCCGCCGCCCGCGCGCCGTCCGACGGCCCGCGGGCGGCCTCGGAGCCGGCGCGGATCGCCTCCTCGAGCATCCGCGGGCCGATCTCGTCGCGGCCGACCGCAAAGAACAGCTCGTCGGGGCGCGGGAACCCGAGACGGCGCGCCAGCTCCTCGTGGGAGAGCGCCGTGCGGCCCTCGCGCTGGAGCATCTTCTCGACCTTGTCGCGGCCGGCGGAGACGTCGTGCTCGAGCTCGAGCGCGTTGAACCACTGCCGGACCTTGGCGCGCGCCCGCGGGCTGCGCACGTACCCGAGCTGCACGTTCAGCCAGTCGCGGGAGGGACCCTCCGATCCGCTGCCGGACCGGGCGGCGACGATCTCGACCGTCTGACCGTTGCGCAGCACGGTGTTGAGCGGAACCATCTGTCCGTCGACCCGCGCCCCGCGGCAGCGGTGACCGAGCAGCGTGTGCACGTGGTAGGCGAAGTCGACCGGCGTGGATCCAGCGGGCAGCTCGACCACCCGCGCCTGGGGCGTCAGCAGGTAGATGCGGTCGGCGTCCTCGCCGGTGCCGGTGGCGATGCGCCCGCCCAGCGTGGCGCCCACCTCCTGCTGCCACATCAGCAGCTGGCGCATCCATTCGACACGCTCGTCCTGGGCGACCGCCGGTTTGCCGCCCTCGGCGGCACGGCCCTTGGCGCGGCGCACGGCGCCGGGCGCGGGGCTGCCGGCCAGTCCGACCGAGGCCTCCTTGTAGCGCCAGTGCGAGGCGATGCCGAACTCGGCGTGCCGGTGCATCGCGCGGGTCCGGATCTGGACCTCGAGCGGCCGGTCGTCCTCGGCGATGACCACCGTGTGCAGCGACTGGTAGCCGTTGGCCTTGGGCCGCGAGATGTAGTCGTCGAACTCGCGCGGGATCGGCGGCCAGGTCTGATGGACGATGCCGAGCACCGTGTAGCAGTCCTTCACGTCGTCGACCAGCACGCGGAAGGCCCTGAGGTCCTGGACCTCGGAGAAGGACAGCCCCTTGGTCCGCATCTTGTTGTAGATGCTGTGGATGTGCTTGGGCCGGCCGGTCACCTCGGCGGCGATCCCCTGGGCGCGCAGGTCCTCGCGCAGGCGCTCGACGGCGGCGCGCACGAAGCCCTCGCGCTCGACGCGCCGCTCCTCGAGCTGGCGAGCGATGCTCTTGTAGAGATCGGGCTCGAGGAAGCGGAACGCCAGGTCCTCGAGCTCCCACTTCAGCTGGCCCAGGCCCAGCCGGTTGGCCAGCGGCGCCAGTACCTCGAGCGTCTCGTGGGCGATGCCGGCCTCGGGGGCACGCCGGCTCTCGGCATGCCAGCGCAGCGACTGCAGCCGCGAGGCGAGCCGCAGCAGCACGACCCGGATGTCGCTCGCCATCGCCAGCGTCATCCGGCGCAGCGTCTCGAGCTGCCCACCCGAGCTGGAGGCGTTCGCGCGCAGCGTCAGGTCCTTCAGGCGCAGCAGCTGGCGCATGCCGTCGACCAGCGTGCCGACCTCGTCGCCCCAGCGGGCGACGATCGCGTCGAGCGGCACCGCGTCGCCCACGCCGAACAGCACCGCCGCGACCCGGGTCGGCTCGTCGACGTTCAGGGCCTCGAGGATCGCGAGCGTGCCGCGCGCATGCGCGACGATCGGCTCGCCGCTGCCACCCTGCGCCCCGCCCAGCCGCGCCTCGGCGAGCACCAGCGCCTCGGACACGGCGCTGCCACCCGCGGGCGGAGCGGTGCCGGCGGGTGCCGGTTCGGCGGCATGGGAGGCGGGGTCTGGGGTAGCCATGGCAGCGACTCGGGCCCTCTGGGGGCCGGCGCGGAATCATGGGCATTATAGGTGGCGCGTGCGTCCGGCCTGCGGGCCTGGGGGCACGCCCGCGGCCGCCGGCCCGCCTCGCCCTCCACCCACGCTCCCGTCCCCGCCCCTGCGATGATCTGGCCCCTCGGCCCCCGCCGTGCCCTCGAGATCGACGCCGCTGCCTGGCAGTCGCTGCGCGCGTCGCTGCCCTACCTGCGCGCGCTCGACGACGCCGAGTCGGCGCGCATGCGCGAGCTCATCGCGGCCTTCCTGTCCGGCAAGACGTTCAGCGGCACCCACGGCCTCGTGCCCGACGACACGATGCGGCTGACGATCGCCGCGCAGGCCTGCCTGCCGGTGCTGCACATCGGACTGGACCCCTACGACGACTTCGTCGAGATCGTGGTCTATCCGTCGGCCTTCGCCGTGCGGCGCAAGGTCACCGACGACGACGGCCTCGTCCACGAGTTCGACGATGTCCTGGCCGGCGAAGCGATGGACGGCGGACCGGTGGTGCTGTCCTGGGACGATGTCGCCGGGCCGGAGCGCGCGCCCGCTGCCAACGTCGTGATCCACGAGTTCGCCCACAAGCTCGACCTGGCCGACGGCGAGGCCGACGGCTGCCCGCCGATGCCACGGGCGGCCCGCGCGCGGTGGCTCGAGACGCTGAACGCAGCCTACGACGACTTCGTCGACGCACTCGAGGCGATCGAGGACGGGTTGCCGCCCGACGTCGACCCGGAGGGCGAGGTGGCCGACGCCTGGTACGCCCGGCTGCCGCTCGACCCCTATGCCGCCACCGACGAGGCGGAGTTCTTCGCGGTCGCCGCCGAGGCCTTCTTCGTCGAGCCTGGCCCGCTCGCCGACGCGTACCCGGCGCTCTACGCGTGCTTCGTCGGGTACTTCCGGCACGACCCGTTGCACGCGGGGCGCGCGCACCACTGACGCCGCCCCGCCTCGCACGCAGCCGGCGGGCCGTCCGCAGCGTCCGGTCGTGCAGTAGTTCCTTCGCGAAAATCGGGCGCGCCGACGAGCATCGGCGCGCGATGATCCGATTCTTCAATCACTATCTCTCGATCCGGCTCCTGATGCTCACGGGGCTCGAGGCGTTCGTGCTGTTCCAGTCGGTGGTGCTGGGGTTCGGACTGCGGATGGCCGAGCCCGGCGGGCAGTCCCCGCTGCTGGAGGCCGGCGCGTTCACCTTCGTGATGCTGATGGCGATGTCGGCGCTGGGTCTGTACCAGACCCAGGCCGAACCCTTCCACACCACCGTGCACCGGGTACTCATCGCCTACGGCCTGTCGCTGCTGGTGATCAGCCTGGTGTTCTACCTGGTGCCCGAGACCTACCTCGGCCGTGGGGTGCTCGCATGGAGCTCGGTGCTCGCGCTGTGCAGCGTGCTGCTGATTCGGGTGGTCTTCTTCCGTCTGACCGACGTCGGCCTGCCCAAGCGGCGCGTGATGGTGCTGGGCAACGGCGCCGAGGCCGAGGAGGTCATCGAGTATCTGCACCAGCCGACGCAACGGCACTCGGTGCAGTACGCCGGGCTGTACCCGGTGATGACCGACCGCGATGCCGAGGGCCGGGAGCGGCCGCTGGACCACGACGCGCTGCTGCGTACCGTCCGCGAGCTCAGGGTCTCCGAGGTCGTCGTCGCGGTCCGCGAGCGCCGCGGCGGCGTGCTGCCGCTGCGCCAGCTGCTCGACTGCAAGCTGCGGGGCGTGCGGGTGATGGGACTGCAGTCGTTCTACGAGCGCGAGCATGGCGTGCTGCGCATCGACACGATGCGCGCGAGCTGGATGATCTTCGGCGACGGCTTCGACCAGGGCTTGGCGCGCGACGTGGTCAAGCGCCTGTTCGACCTGATGGTGAGCCTGGTGCTGCTGGTGGCGACGCTGCCGCTGATCGTGCTGGCGATGATCGCCGTCGCGCTGGAGAGCCGCGGCGGCGTCTTCTATCGCCAGGAGCGCGTCGGCGAGGCCGGCCGACGCTTCCGCATCGTCAAGCTTCGTACCATGCGCGTCGACGCCGAGGCCGACGGCACGCCGCGCTGGGCGGGCATCAACGACTCGCGGATCACACGGGTGGGCGACTTCCTGCGCAAGACCCGGATCGACGAGCTGCCGCAGCTCTGGAACGTGTTCAGCGGCGACATGAGCTTCGTCGGACCGCGCCCTGAACGGCCGTTCTTCGTCGAGCAGCTCACCGAACGGATTCCGTTCTACCAGGTGCGCCATTCGGTCAAGCCGGGCATCACGGGCTGGTCGCAGGTCCGCCATCCGTACGGCGCGTCGATCGAGGACGGCCTCGCGAAGCTGCAGTACGACCTGTACTACGTGAAGAATCGTTCGCTCTTCCTCGACCTGCTGATCCTCGTTGAAACGCTGCAGGTCGTAGTGCTGGGCAAGGGAGCGCGCTGATCGCCCCGCTGCAGGTCGGCTTCGCCGGGTACGCGCTCGCCGCGACCGCGTGGCTGGGGCTGGCGGCGCTGCTCGGAGCGCGCGGGGCCGGCCGTGGCGCGGGCCGCTGGCTGCTCGCGGCCGCCGTGCTCGAGGCGGGCTGGGCGCTCGCACTGGCCGCCGCGCCGGGCCTCCCCGGCGATCCGATGCCGATCGGCGCGGCGCTCGCGGAAGCGTTGCGCCCGCTGGCGTGGACCCTGATGCTGCTGGCGCTGATGCGCGACGGCGTGACGGCCGTGCGCCCCGGCCCCCCGCGCGCCCCGCGCGCCCCGCGCGCGGCCGACATGCCGCAACGGCTGCAGCCGCGCCACCCGTACCTTGTGCCCGCGCTCGCGGTGGCGCTCGCGATGGCCTCGTTCCACGGCAACGCGTTCGGCGCCGACGCCGCGCAGCCCGGCCTGGCGGGGCTGCTGGCCGCGATGCTCGCGCTCGTCTGCGTCGAACAGGTCTACATGAACACCGATGACGCCCACCGGTGGGCGGTCAAGCCGCTGTGCCTGGCGCTGGCCGCGTCGTTCGCCTTCGACATCGTGCTGATCGCCGACACGCTGCGCACCGGCACGGCGGACGCCGGCGCCTGGGCGGCGCGCGGCTTCGCGCATGCGCTGCTGGTGCCGCTGGTGGCGATCGCGGCAGCCCGCAACCGCGACTGGCGGCTCAAGATCAAGCTTTCGCGCGAGCTGGTGTTCCACGGGACGGCGCTCGTCGGATCCGTGGGCTTCGTGCTGGCCTTCGCGGTGCTCGGCTGGGCGGCGCGGGTCGCAGGGCCGCACTGGGTCGGGGTGCTGCAGGCGCTGCTGCCCTTCTGCGCGGCGATCGCCGCCGGCGCGATGCTGTCCTCGGACGCGCTGCGCGCGCGGCTGCGGGTCTGGGTCGCCAAGCATTTCTTCTCCTATCGCTACGACTACCGCGACGAGTGGCTTCGGCTGACGCGGATCGTCTCGGCGCCCGACGCCGAGGCCGGCACCGCCGACGGCCTCGGAGAGCGGGCGCTGCGCGCGCTGTGCGACCTGGTCGAGAGCCCGCGCGGCACGCTGTGGGTGCAGTCGGCCGACGGCGACTTCGTGCGCGACGCCCACCTCGGCGACGCCCGGCCCGGGCCGCTGCGCGCCGACGAACCGGTGCTCGCCTGGCTGCGCACGCGCGCCTGGATCATCGACATCGACGAATGGCGGCGCACGCCGGTCCGCTACGACGGCCTCGCGCTGCCCGCGCAGGTGGCCGACGACCCGGGCGCCTGGCTGCTGGTGCCGCTGCTCGGACAGGACACGCTGGCCGCGGTCGCCGTGCTCGCGCGGCCGCGTGCCGCCGCACCCGTCGACTGGGAGGTGCGCGACATCCTGAAGGCCGCCGGCCGCCAGGTCGCCGGCTACCTCGCACTGCGCGAAGCGGGCGAGCGGCTCGCACAGGCCGGTCGATTCGAGTCCTTCAACCGGATGTCGGCCTTCGTCGTGCACGACTTGAAGAACCTCGTCGCCCAGCTCTCGCTGCTGCTGCGCAACGCCTCGCGTCACCAGGCCGATCCGGAGTTCCAGCGCGACATGCTCGCGACAGTGGCCAACGTGGTCGACCGGATGCAGGGACTGACCCGACAGCTCGGCGGTGGCCCCCGCACGCAGCCCCGCCGCACCGACGTGCCGATCGCCGCCGCCCTCGAGTCGGTGGTGCGCGCGCGCGACGGCCTGCGACCGGCGCCGACGCTCGAGCCGATGGATGCGGAGCTGCTCGGACGGCACGTGCTCGCCGACCCGGAGCGGCTCGAGCGCGTCTTCGGTCACCTGCTGCAGAACGCGATCGAGGCGACCCCGCCCGACGGTCGCGTCAGCGTGCGGGCGCGGCGCGACGGCGATCACGCGCTCGTCGAGGTCACCGATACCGGCCATGGCATGAGCGAAGCCTTCGTCGAGACCCGGCTGTTCCGTCCGTTCGCCTCGACCAAGGGCCATGGGCTGGGCCTGGGCAGCTTCGAGTGCCGCGAGTACCTGCGCGAGGTCGGCGGCCGCGTGGACGTGCGCAGCGCGCCCGAGGCGGGGACCACGGTGACCGTGCGCCTGCCGCTGGTCGGCCTGCGCGCAGCAGTGCTGCAGGAGGGATGATGGACGCCGAGCGCCCCGTCCTGCTCGTCGTCGAGGACGACCCCGGCCTGCGCAAGCAGATGCGCTGGAGCTTCGACGCCTACGAGGTGGTGTTCGCCGAGGACCATGACAGCGCGATCGCCGCGCTGCGTCGCGCCGAGCCCGCGGTGGTCACCCTCGACCTCGGGCTGCCGCCCCATCCGGACTCGGCCGACGAGGGCTTCCGGCTGCTCGGCGAGATCCTGTCGCTCGCGCCGGCGACCAAGGTGATCGCGCTCACCGGCCAGGACGACCGCGCCAATGCGGTCCGGGCGATCGGCATGGGCGCCTACGACTTCTTCGAGAAGCCGTTCGACGCCGAGACGCTCGGGCTGACGATCGCCCGCGCATACCGGCTCGCCGCCCTCGAGCAGGAGCACGCCCGGCTGCTCGAGAGCCGCGGCGGCGACACTGTCGCCGGTCTGCTGACGCGCGACCCCGGCATGACCAAGCTCTGCCGGCAGATCGAGAAGATCGCGCCCACCCAGGCGAGCATCGCGCTGATCGGCGAATCGGGCACCGGCAAGGAACTGCTCGCGCGTGCGCTCCACGCGGGCTCGCCGCGCCGCGCCGGACGCTTCGTCGCGATCAACTGCGCGGCCATTCCCGACGCGCTGCTCGAGTCGGAGCTGTTCGGCCACGAGCGCGGCGCCTTCACCGGTGCGGTCAAGTCGACCCCCGGCAAGGTCGAGCTCGCCGACGGCGGCACGCTGTTCCTCGACGAGATCGGCGACCTCCCGGTCTGCGCCACGCACCGCAACCTGCGCGAGCGCATCGAGCAGGGCAGCTTCCGCGAGGACCTGTTCTACCGCATCACCGAGATCGTGCTGACCATCCCGCCGCTGCGCGACCGGGGCGGCGACGCCGCCCTGCTCGCCCATGCCTTCGTGCAGCGCTTCGGCAAGCAGAACGGCCGCGAGCGCATGGTACTGCGCGAGGAGGCACTCGATGCGATCGCCGCCCACCAATGGCCGGGCAACGTCCGCGAACTGGAGAACGCGATCAAGCGTGCGGTGATCATGGCGCAGGAGCGCTCGATCGCCGCCGAGGACCTCGGCCTGACGCCGGCCGAGGAGCCGCCGCTGCTGAACCTGCGGCGTCTGCGCGACGAGGTCGAGCGTCGCGCGGTGCTCAACGCGATGGCCCGCAGCGACGGCAACATCGTGCGGGCCTCGGAGTTGCTGGGCGTGAGCCGGCCGACGCTCTACGACCTGCTGCGGCGTTTCGGCCTGCGCTGACCGCACGCCCGCCATGCCCGCCCGCGCCGTCACGGCCGCCCGCGCGACGCGCCTCGCCCCCCGGAGAACGCTCGCGGCGCGCGGCCCCGCCGTGCGGCTCGCGACGGCTGCCGTGCTGGCGCTCGCCGTGCTGGCCGGCTGCGGCGACTCGCCCGAACGGCTGCTGGCCCGTGCGACGGCGGCCCGCGACGCACGCGACGACGCCGAGGCCGAGCGTCATCTGAAGGTGCTGCTGCGCCGCACGCCGGACTCGCTCGAGGCGCGACTGATGCTCGCCGCCCTGCACGCGACCCGTCACGACGCGCCGTCGGCCGCCAAGGAATGGCAGCGTGCGCTCGAGCTCGGCGCCCGGCCCGATCGCGCCCTCCCCGGCCTGGTCGCCGCACGGGTGATGGCGGGCGATGCCACCGGTGCACTCTCGGTCTCCGAGTCCGCCCGGCTCGAGTCGCCGGCGGCGCGGACCGCGCTCGCGTACTGGCGCGGGCGGGCGCACGAGACGCTCGGCCAGCATGCGAAGGCCGAGGAGGACTGGCGGGCTGCGCTCGCGGACGATCCGCAGAACCTGCTCGCGCGCGTGGCCCTGTTGCGCCTGCAGGCCGAGCGCGGGGACGCTGCCGGCGCCCTCGCGGAGCTCGACGCGATCCTCGCGCGCAAGCCCTCGCAGCCCGAGGCCTGGACGCTCAAGGCCGAGCTCGCGCTCGCCCGCGGCGACACCGCCGTCGCACGCCAGGCGCTCGAGCGCGCCGTGGACGGCGACGTCGAGGCGCCGCTCGCCCGCACGCGGCTGGTGTCGCTGCTGATCGACCTGGGCGCCAACGAGGACGCGCGCGCGCAGCTCGTCGTGCTCGAGAGGCTCGCGCCCGGGCGGCCGGCGACCCTGCACCTGCGTGCCCGGATCGACCTGATCGAGGGGCGGCTGCAGGCCGCCCGCGCCGGCGCGCAGCGCATCCTCGCGACCGACCCGGACTTCCTGCCGGCGGTGGCGCTCGCCGCCACCGTCGCGCTGCGCGAAGGGGCGCTCGAGCAGGCCGAGCGCTATGCCCACCAGCTGCTGGACGAGGCCCCCGGCTCGGTGCAGGGCGCGCGCCTGCTGGCGGCCACGCAGCTGCGCCGCGACGAGCCCGCCCGCGCACGCGCGACGGCCGACGCAGCGCTTGCCCGCGGCGTGCGGGACGCGCCCCTGCTGGGCATCGCCGGCGAGGCGGCGCTGCGCACCGGGGACCTGACCGCCGCCACCGGCTACTTCGAGCAGGCCAGCCGCATCGATCCCGACGATCCGTC
This sequence comes from Burkholderiaceae bacterium, assembly GCA_044342535.1. Lineage (GTDB taxonomy): Bacteria > Pseudomonadota > Gammaproteobacteria > Burkholderiales > Burkholderiaceae_E > UBA4615. The sequence goes on along the minus strand of JBIIPQ010000061.1, from coordinate 3,294 downwards.
ACGACTCACCGGCCTGGGTCTCGCTCGACTGGGCGCCGGCCAGCAGGCCGCCGGCTTCGAGGCCCTCGAGCAGGCCGCCGAGCGCGACCGGAGCTCGACCCGCGCCGACCTCGCACTGGTCACCGCACGGCTGCGCGCCGGACAGTTCGATCGCGCGCTGGCGGCGGTCGAACGGATGATCGCGAAGGACCCCGGCGCGCCCCTCGGCCACAACCTGCGCGGTACGGTGCTGCTCGGGCGCGGCGACGTCGCGGGCGGGCGGGCGGCGTTCGACCGCGCGCTCGCCCTGGACCCTGCCTTCTTCGCGGCGGCGGCGAACCAGGCGCAGCTCGACCTGCGCGAGGGCCGCCCCGACCAGGCCCGCCTGCGCTTCGAGGCGGTGCTGCAGAAGGATCCGCGCAACGTCGCCGCGCTCGGCGCCCTCGCGAGGATCGCGACCCAGGACGGCCGCCAAGACGAGGCCTCGGCGCTGCTGCAACGGGCGAACGCTGCCGATCCGACGGCGCTCGAACCCGCGCTCGCGCTCGCGTCCGAGCGGCTCACGGCCGACCGGCCCGCGCAGGCGCTCGCGCCGCTGCAGGCAGCCGCCGTGCGCCACGGCACCGACCCGCGACTGCTCGACCTGATGGCGGAAGCCCTGCTGCGCTCCGACCAGGCGCAGCAGGCCCTCGACGTGCTGGAGCGTCACCTTCGCCTCGAGCCCCGCTCCGCTGCCCTGCAGGCGCAGGTCGGCGCGGTGAGGGCCGTCGCCGGCAACGTGGAGGGCGCGATCGCCGCGCTCAGACGCTCCGGCGAGATCGACCCGGACGCCGCGACACGGCTGACCGCACGCGTGGTCGCCACCCTGGGCAAGGCTCGACGCGACGACGCCGAGCGCATGGCACGCCTGCTGCGCAGGCAGGCTCCGACGAACCCGATCGGCGCGGCGCTCGAGGCCGACCTGGCCGCGGCCGAGCGGCGTTGGCCGGACGCGGCCGCGGCCTGGCGCGACGCGATCGCGATCCGTCGCACCGCCTGGATGACGGCCCGGCTGCACGGCGCGCTGCGCGAAGCCGGCCAGGCCGACGAGGCCGCGGCCGCGCTGCGCGAGGGCCTGAAGGCGCTGCCCGGAAACACCGAGCTGGCCACCTACGCCGCGTCGGCCGAGAACCTCGCCCGACGCTGAGGGGTCGCGCGCCGGCACGAAGCGGTCGGCCACGCCCGATCGGGCCGAAGGCGGGCCTCGGAGAGGCCTGCGATCCGACGAATCATTCCTTCTCGGCGACGAACGGTCGCTCTACAATCGGCGCACCCTGGCTGAAGCGTTCCCCGGCACGATGGTCTCCGACCTCACCGGCACGCGACGCGCACGCGACCGCGTGCGGCGCGTCCCCCGCTGTCTCGCGCGTCTCCCGCTGTGTCTCCCGCTGTGCCTCGCGCTGGCTGCGGGCGGCGCCTGGGCGGCCGACGGCGACGACGCACCGGTCGTGCCGCCGACCGTGCTCTCGCCGCAGGGCACGGCCGCACCGTTCGTCGCGGACACCACCGACGCGGGCACGCCCGCCCCCGCGCCCAGCCCCGCGTCCACGGCGGCACCGCCCCTGTCGGAGGCCGTTCGACTCACCGAACTCGGCAAGTACTTCGATCTCTCCGAGCCGCCCTCGCAGGACCTCGACAAGGCGCGCGACCTGTACTGCCGTGCCGCCGCGCTCGGGCATCCCGAGGCGGTGCAGCGGCTCGGCTGGATCTATTTCAAGGGCCGCGGCGTGGCCGCGGACGAGGCCATCGCGGCCACGCTCTTCAAGTGGGCCGGGGCCCTCGGCGACACCCGTGCCGCCGGTGCCTCGCGTGCGGTCGGCTCGCCGTCGGAGATGCCGGCCCCCTGCCTGTCGCGGCTCGGCGTGACCACGCTCGATGCGCTGCGGGCGCGCCAGCGCGCCGCGACGCCCGCCGCCCGGCCGGCGCCCTCCGCCGTCATCGAGCAGCCGGTGCAGTTCCGCACGACACCGGCCCCCGCCGAGCAGCGCCGGATCGTCGGCATGGTCCTGCAGCACGCCCGCGCCTTCCACCTCGATCCGCGCCTGGTGCTCGCGATCGTTCGCGCCGAGTCGAACTTCGACGCAGCGGCGCTGTCGCCGAAGAACGCGCAGGGCCTCATGCAGCTGATCCCCGACACGGCGCGGCGCTTCTCGGTGGAGAACGCGTTCGACCCGATGGAGAACCTCAAGGGCGGCATGGCCTACGTGCGCTGGCTGCTCGCGTACTACCGCGGCGACGTGACGCTGACGCTGGCCGCGTACAACGCCGGCGAGGGCGCGGTCGACCGCTTTCGCGGTGTGCCGCCCTACGCCGAAACACTCTCCTACGTTCAGCGCATCCGCGCCTTCTATCCCTTCGACCGGCATCCTTACGACAGCCGCGCGCTCGCCGCGGGCGAGCGCTCCTGGATCGTGAACGACGTCGCCGCATCGAGTGGCGCAGGCGCCACTGTCACGACACGTTCCCGGTGAACTAGTGCCGCGCCCGTCGGACCCAACCGTCCGACAATCCTCGACGAGCGGGCCCCCCCCAACCGATTGACGTACCGTGAGGCGGCGAACTCGTCGGTTCGTGGGCGTCTTGCGCCCGCCGCGTTGGGAGTACCAGGATGTCGCTGCGTCAATTCAGCATCGTGCTCGTCGCGACAGCGGCCCTTCTCTCGGGCTGCGCGTCGGGCAGCCTGCCGCCAGCACCACAGAAGGCCGCCAGTGCCGGCTACCGCTACCAGATCGGACCGGGCGACCAACTCGAGATCAGCGTCTGGCGCAACCCGGAGCTGTCCGCGAAGGTGCCGGTGCGCCCCGACGGCAAGATCACCACGCCGCTGATCGAGGACCTGGAGGCGGTCGGCAAGAACCCCGCCGACCTGGCCCGCGAGATCGAGGCGCGCCTGGCCAAGTACATCCGCGATCCGTCGGTCACGGTGCTGGTGACCAGCTTCGTCGGCAACGCCACCGAGCAGATCCGCGTGGTCGGACAGGCCGCACGCCCGGCCGCCCTGCCCTACCGGCAGAACATGACGCTGCTCGACGTGATGATCACCGTCGGCGGCATCACCGAGTTCGCCGCCGGCAACCGCGCGGTGCTGATCCGCCAGGCCGAGAACAACAAGCAGTACTCGATCCGGCTCAAGGACCTGCTCAAGGGCGGCGACGTCAGTGCGAATGTCGAGGTCGTGCCCGGCGACGTGATCATGATTCCAGAAGGCATGTTCTGAGGCGGATGCGATACCGATGATCCAGGTCTGGACCACCGTCTCCTCGCTGCTGCCTGGCC